>NZ_JBJZOU010000015.1:0-492114 GCF_057808395.1 Serratia sp. TSO36
CCAGACGAACAACCGGTGTTGCACAGCGACCAGGGCTGGCATTACCGGATGGCGGCTTACCAACATCAGTTACGGGAAAAAGGAATAAAACAGAGCATGTCTCGCAAAGGGAACTGCCTGGATAATGCAGTGATGGAGAACTTCTTCGGCCATCTGAAAGCGGAACTGTATTACTTACAACGCTTTGATAACGTAGAACACTTGGCAAAAGAAATAGAGAACTACATTGATTACTATAACCACCGCCGCCTCAGAGAGAAACTAAAAGGCCTGAGTCCGGTAGAGTATCGAACCCAGGCCATGAAGGCCGCCTGAATTTACATTGTCCAACTTCTGGGGGTCAGTTCACGGCCGCGCCCTTTTCCCGCCTGCATGACCGGATAATGTTTCATAGCGCGCATTCCTTGCCGACAACGCTTTGGCCACAGAGTGGCGGCTGGCTACTCACCATAAGTATGTTGTAACTAAAATGGCAAAAAACGCCGGGCTTGCCGGCCTCTCATCCCAGCGCATGACGGGCGATCATCGCCGCCAGCTGCGGCCTCAATGGCGCGGGCAGGTCATGCCCCATGCCCGGCATGATATGCAATTTGGCGTTGGCGACCGCACGGGCGATCGCAACCCCACCCGCCTTGCGCACCAGCCGATCGCGATCGCCGTGAATGACCAGCGTCGGCGCGGCTATGCGCCGGCTATAACGACGCAGATCGCCGCTGCCGAGCAACGCGGAAAGTTGCCGCTGCATGCCTTCCGGATCCACGCCCCGCTTCAGCAACCACGCCACCAGCGTATCCAGCTCCGCCTCCTCCGGCGGATAAAATCGGGTGCCGAGCGCGCGCAGGAAGGTTTTCATCCCCTCGTGGCGCTGCTGCAGCGTCAAATCGGCCGCAGGCCGGCGCGCCAACAGCCATAGCAGCGAAGGGGCCGGCGGCGGTAACAGCGGTTGATTGGTGCTGGAGAACAAGATGCATAACGAGGCGACGCGCTGCGGGTATTCGGCGGCCAGCACCTGGGCGATCATCCCCCCCATCGAAGCGCCCAGTACGTGAGCCTGCGGAATGCGTAAATGATCGAGCAGATGCGCCGCGTCCGCCGCCATGTCCGCCAGGGTATAAGGCACCGGCGTTTGCCAACCGAGCTGGGCGCGCAACATCAGCAGCCACAACGGCTGCGTACGTTGTGCCTGCGTTTTGCCGGAAAGGCCGACGTCTCGGTTGTCATAGCGGATCACCCGAAATCCCTTGGCCACCAGGGCGCGGCAGAAGTCGTCAGGCCACAGCAAAAGCTGTGCGCCGATACCCATGATGAGCAGCAGCGGCGGGTGCGCCTCATCGCCCCAATCCTCATAGGCCAGCGGCACCTCGCCCTGTTCGGTCACGCCACAACGAATTGATATCTCGTTCATGTTAAATCCTTTTTACCGTGCCTGGCGGTCATTATAACAGCAATCCCACTCCCCACCGCCGCCCTGTACATTAGGTTACATGCCGAAACCAATCACTCACGGAAAGGCGGACGCCGTTTGCCTACTATCATTTCAACGGCCCCGCAGTGGGGTTGATACCCAAAAGCCATATTGAGGATTCCGCGATGAAAAAAGTATTAGCTCTGGTTGTTGCCGCTGCAATGGGTCTGTCTTCCGTGGCTTTCGCTGCCGAGGCTGCCACCACCGTACCTGCGGCTAGCTCAACCACCGCCACCGCTGCGCCGGCTAAAGCCCAGGTGAAACACCACGGCAAGAAAGCCCCGGTTCAGAAAGCTCAGGCGGCCAAAAAGCATCACAAAAAAGCCGGTGCGAAAGCCCCGGCCCAAAAAGCCCAGGCGGCTAAAAAACACCACAAGAAAGCCAGCCACAAAAAGGCGTAACAACGTGAGGATCCCCTCACCGTTTCAGGCTTGACGTGTACAACACCCGGTTCGCCGGGTGTTTTTTCATCGGGGGTTCGCATTGATGCTGCGCCGCTACCTGTTCGAGATCGTTCTGACCGCCCTGATCCTTTGCGGACTGATCGCCGTCTTTTTTTACCTGTAGCCTGCCGCATCGCCGGCGGGAAATTATTGAAAAATCAATTATTGCCCATCCACACGGATGCTAAATCAGTCTATAGTTAGCATTCAGTGTGTTTATGGATGATCCGTATTTGTCAGGCAAGAGATCTATGCGCAAATCCGTTTTACTGTTGCTGTGCTCACTCCCGCTCATCGCTGCTCAGGCGGCACGCGCCGACGGCCCGTCCAAGGCCGAGCAAACGCGTCTGTTTTTCGGCAAAGATGAACGCATCAAGGTCACGGATACCACCGCCCAGCCCTGGCAGGCCATCGGCCAGGTCGAAACCGCCAGCGGCAATCTGTGTACCGCCACGCTGATCTCCCCACACCTGGCGTTGACCGCCGGCCACTGCGTGCTGGCGCCGCCGGGGCAACTGGATAAAGCCATCGCCCTGCGCTTCGTGGCGGGCGATAAATCCTGGCGATATCAAACCGACAATATCGAAACTCTGGTCGACAGCAAGCTGGGCAAAAAGCTGAAGCCGGACGGCGATGGCTGGATCGTGCCGCCCGCCGCCGCCGCTTATGACTTTGCGCTGATCCGTCTGAAAGACAAAAAGCCGCTGCCGATCGCACCGTTGCCGCTGTGGCAAGGCGACAGCAAGGCGCTGACCCAGGCCCTGAAACAGGCCAAGCGGTTGATTACTCAGGCGGGTTACCCGGAGGATCATCTGGATGACCTCTACAGCCACCAAAACTGCAAGGTCACCGGCTGGGCCCAGCAAGGCGTACTGTCGCACCAGTGTGATACCCTGCCCGGCGACAGCGGCTCACCGCTGCTGTTGAAAACCGCCGACGGCTGGCAGTTGATCGCCATCCAAAGCTCGGCGCCGGCGGCGAAAGATCGCTACCGCGCCGATAACCGCGCCCTGGCGGTGCCCGGCATCCGCGAAGCACTGGACGCCCTGGCGGCGGGCAAATAGCCTTTATCTCCACAAGCGCTGGTTTCAGGCGATCTCCCTTAACCAGCGTTTAATCCGAGAGAAAGAGGGTTTTAATGTTAAGAAACATGCCATTATCGCCTTGATTAAAACCCGACAGTTCTTTGTGTCATGCCAATGATTGAAAATATTGCCATGCTCTGGGGGAATAATCTGAGGCAATAATGACATATAAATAACTCTATCTTTTTGGTTCTAATAAAATGCTCAGAAATCTCATCGTGAAAACTCCTTATATTTCCCTTTACATAAAATCGATGCCGTATCAAATCAACTTATTTGGGTGTGAAATTGATATGTATATTCTTTTCCCTGGTAAAGGCCAAAAGCTCACCCAAACACTCTTCTCGGCCAATCCCAGACTGTTTTACACCACCAAATGGAGCACCAAGAAAATGTTTAGCCACATCATTTATCCACACAAACCCTGCCTCAACATCCTGAGCCAATTGATTCGCGTCTTGCAGGCTGTCAGTCCATATAGAACAAGTTAGCCCAAGATCCAACTGATTCACTTGTTGAATAAGACTTTCCTTGTCATCCCATTTTATAATGGACAACACGGGACCAAAAATTTCTTCCTGTGCAATATCCATATCCATGGTTACATCAGCAAATACAGTTGCTTCAAAAAAACAGCCGTTCTTTAGTGATTCATGTGCGGGCCTTGAGCCTCCGGCAATAAGCCGTGCCCCAGCGAGCTTTGCCTGCTCAACATAAGATTCCACGCGGCTTAATTGAGCCTGAGAAATCAATGCCCCCATGGTGGTTTCAGGGTCTGACGGTATGCCTGGTTTAAATCGAGTCACGCGCGATGCAACCTTTTCGATAACATCCTCATATATATCGCTATGAATGTATGCCCGGCTTGTTGAACCACATGATTGCCCGCACCACTCAAAATTCATACCACGTATCACAGCATCAGCAACTTGATCTGGATGAGTATCAGAGAAGGCAATGAGGGCATTTTTTCCACCTAACTCAAGCAGCACCGGTTTTATCGTTTCCGCGGCTGCACGCATTACCGCCCGCCCCGTAGGTATGCTTCCGACTACAGTGATCATTGAAACGCCTGGATGCTGCGAGAGTGCAGCGCCAACGGCCTTCCCTCCTGTCACCACATTGAAGACCCCTGGCGGCAACAGTTCGTGAAAGAGCTCAGCCAGTCTCAGCGCCGAGAGCGGACTTTGCTCTGAGGGTTTAATTATAACGGCATTTCCCGCCGCCAACGGCGCAGCTATTTTCCCCGCACACGTCAGGAGTGGGTGGTTGAAAGGAATTATTCGCGCAACAACACCATAGGGCTCCCGTGTCGAAAAATTAACGGTCCCGACTCCCATTGGGATTGAGCTTCCTTTCATCTCGGTGACAAGTCCCGCAAAGAAGTCCAGCAGTTCTGCCGCCGCAGCCACATCCCCATATAACATCTGCACAGGGTTTCCGCAGTCAATGGCATCAAGCAACGCCAGCTCGCGTAAATTGCTGCGGATTACAGCAGCCATTTTTCGAAGTGTTTTTGCTCTTTCGAGTGGCTTGACTTGACGCCACAGCTGAAATCCATTTCTGGCGGCGTCAATAACGGAAGATACATCGCGTTCGTCAGCTTCTGCAACTTTGCATAACTCCGTTCCGCTTCCTGGGCTATTCACTGCTCTGACTTCACCTCCGACGGGAGCATGCCAATTTCCGCCATAATACAGATTACGGGAAATGGGTAATACGCTCTGCCAAGAGGACGCTTGCGATTGCATACTATATTCATCTGCCATAATTAAGCTACTCCTATACAAATTTATCATTTAAATAACTCATCAAATATCACTGTGATTATGATGCCCTATCTTCTCAGATGAGAGGGTTAAATCTATCAGTAACTGTGGTTTGCCTTGCTTTGCTTTCCGCCAACGCGTTCATCAAAAAGTTGGCGACTGACCGTTTTTATAAAAACAGCCAGATAACATCTCATTCCGCTTTCAAATACTGATGCGCGACCTCTTCAGAATAGGCGCCGCTGTGTGGAGCATAAGGCAAAAATGCCGTATTCCCATAATGCATCCGGAAAAACCCGCTGAGCTATCCATTGCCAATTATAAATATCAGTGTCGTTTACAAAATCAGTAAGACAACAAACACAAGAAATGAAATGTCTATGATTGTAAATATCACTATAAACCGACCCACCGTCATCATCCCTCCTTCCAGTGCGCTCAAACATATGTTCTCTGATAGCCGATGTATGCTATTGCACTGTCTCCGTTGTAGATTAATATACCCACTTGACTCACTCATATTTATCTGTCGGCGGCTCTGGTAAAATATCTTTTCGCTATTAAGGGCGGTAATTCAGCTTCACCATCAGCACATTGAGCATAATTAATTCAACATCTCAGCCAGTTCTTCCGCACCTTTGTCAATTCCCACCTCGGCCGCGTTGAGCGAGCCGATACTTGCACCGATATTCATAGCATTCGGATACTGTCTGGCCACGTAGGCGTTGAGAAGGCTATGGTTAGAAGCATCATAAAGCTCCACAACGTAATTCACTGAGCCGTTGAATAATCCTTCCTCACCACGGATAGATTGCACAATATTGTAAGGCCCTCCCACCAGAGGGTCTAACTTAGTGATAGTGCCGATAAAAGACGTCGTCGTATCAGCACCTGTTAGCGTCAGTTTTAATCGGATAGTACCGGAAATTGGTGTGCTGACCTCCCGGAAGTGTGGACGCAAACTTTCGCTGAATTTGTTATACATATAATCCGCCAATAACTTGCGCTCTTCCGGTAAGAGATCGCCAAACTGGTGATCCCCCCCTTGATAAATAACGACCGGTTCGATAATGATATTGGTGTATTTACTCCAGTCCACTGGCGGGGCATAGCGGTAAGGAATACGGTTGGATTTATCATCAGTGTTAGGAGTGAGCAATGATGATGAATCAATGCTAGCATACCGTACCGGTGGTTTTGCCGAACATCCGGCCAAAATAACGGTAGGTACCGCAACAACCAAGAGAAAAGCGTTGATGTAATTAGACATTTAAGACTCCCGACCAGAGATATCATCGATACTGATTTTAACTGATTGTTTTTCCCCAGAAAAACAACCGAAATATGGTGCTTAACAAGACTTTTTCTTTAGGTGGATTGTGGTGTACACAACCAAGAGCGATCATAAAAACATCAAAACAGTACTACTTGGTACACTTTTATCATAGTTTCATCGCGTGTCAAGAAAAAGCCTCTTGTCATGTAACCATTGCTTTAACGGTAAGGAATGCTAATGAAAGTACGTACTAAAGCACGCCGCGACGCTATCGTCGAAGAAGCGGCATTGCTTTTTCAAGAAATGGGCTATGAACGAGCGTCAATGAATGAACTGGTCAAGCGGATTGGCGGATCGAAAGCGACTCTTTACCGTTATTTCCCTTCTAAAGAGGCGCTATTTGTCGCCGTTGTTCGTGAACATGCAACTCAGCACCTCACAGATGCCGCTGATGGACTGATGATTGATGCGCAAACTTTCACGCTGGAACAGACTTTGATGCGTTTTGCCGAGCGAAAGCTGCAGGTTGTTGCCAACGATAATAGCGCAATCGCCGTTTATCGGATGGTGGTTGCCGAGTCTGGTAATTCTGATATCGGCACTCTATTTTATGATGCAGGAATACGAGAAAGTGTAACAAAACTCTCGGAACTCATGGCGATAGCGATGGAGCGTAAGGAACTGCATTTGGCAGATCCGCACCTTAGAGCTTTACAATTTTTGTCGCTATTAACCGCAGAGGTTGATATGCGTGTGTACCAGCGCCAATTAACCCCGCTAAGTACACCGCAAATTCAGGAAATGGTTTGCCATGCAGTTCACATGTTTTTAAATGGAGCGGCATTCAGAGATAATGGCTGAAAAAAGGCCTCTGTACCTCAGGCATCCCTCATTTTTTCTTTTAACAATTCGTTTGAAATCACGCTGAATCATTAAATTCAGTGTAGTCACGCATCTGGTATTCAAGGTTTTCGAAACAAACTTTGGGACAAACATGCACCTGAAACATCCCCGTTCTCTCAGTAATGCAGCCTCCAGCGCACTCGAAGAGGGTTCGGCTCGCCTTTCATGCCATCGGAGCCGAGCCTGGACAGGCAAACGCCCCCTGGCAGAAATATGCCAGGGGAATGCCTCCACGGTGCCCCCTCTCGCCCGGCGGCCCAAAACCTTCTGCCCGGCCAGTTGTGCTGTCTGTCGTTCGACGCCGGCCGGCGCACCCGAACTTAGCCCGAAAGCTGTTCGATAGTTTGCAGAATGCGCTTGTCGGAGATCGGGTACGGCGTGCCCAGCTGCTGCGCGAACAGGCTGACGCGCAGCTCTTCGATCATCCAGCGCACCGCTTTCACCTCTTCCTCCTGCTGCCGCTTGGGCGGCAGCTTGTTCAGCCACTGCTGCCAGGCCTGCTGCACCTGCTCCACCCGCAGCATCTGCGCGCGATCGCGATGCGGATCGATGGCCAGTTTTTCCAATCGGCGTTCGATCGCCTGCAGGTAGCGCAGCGTGTCCGGCAGGCGTTTCCAGCCGTTGCCGGTGACGAAACCGCGGTAGACCAGGCCGCCAAGCTGGGTTTTGATGTCCGACAACGCCAGCGCCAACGACATATCCACCCGGCCTTTCAGCCGTTTGTTGATGTTGAAGACCGCCGTCAGGATCTGCTCAACCTGCCTGGCCACCTCGACGACCGTGTCGTTCAGCTCGGCGCGGATCTGCTCCTGCAGGCGCGCAAAGCCTTCTTCTTGCCAGACCGGGCCGCCGTGTTCGGCGATCAGCTTGTCGATACCGCACGAAATGCAATCGTCGATCAGCTCCAGCACCTTGCCGTACGGGTTGAAGTAGAGCCCCAGCTTGGCCTTGTTCGGCAGTTTTTCATGCAGGTA
The DNA here is from genome assembly GCF_057808395.1 of Serratia sp. TSO36. NCBI lineage: Bacteria > Pseudomonadati > Pseudomonadota > Gammaproteobacteria > Enterobacterales > Yersiniaceae > Serratia > Serratia sp. TSO36. Next base: position 7,916 of record NZ_JBJZOU010000015.1, read on the forward strand.
TTTGATCGGCGAAGGAATATTCAACAACAGCAGGCGGCGCGTGCCCTGCCACATCGCCTGTTGCTGCTCGCTTTCGCTGTCGAACAGGCGGATCGCCACGCTGTCCTTTTCATCCACCAACGCCGGGTAAGCCTTCATCGAATAGCCGCCGCGCTTCTGCTCGTAAAACGCCGGCAGTTGGCCAAAGCTCCAGACATGCAGATTGCTCTGCTCCAGCCCATCGTCGGCCACCGCCGACAGCGTCTCCTGCACCTTCTCTTTCAGCTGCAGGCGCAACGCGGCCAGGTCTTTGCCTTCGCGCAGCGTCTGATTTTTCTCGCCCACCACGCGGAAGGTCATCTTCAGGTGATCGGGTACCTGATCCCACTGCCAGTCATCACGTGACACGGTCACGCCAGTCATGCGCCGCAGCTCGCGCTCCAGCGCGTCCAGCAGCGGCAATTCCAGCGCAGTGACGCGGCCAAGGAACGCCTCGGCGTAGTTCGGCGCCGGCACGAAGTTGCGGCGCACCGGTTTCGGCAACGATTTGATCAGCGCAATCACCAGCTCGCGGCGGATGCCGGGGATCTGCCATTCGAAGCCCTGCTCCTCCACCTGGTTGAGGATCGGCAGCGGAATGTGCACCGTCACGCCGTCGGCGTCAGTGCCCGGTTCAAACTGGTAGCTCAGCCGCAGCTTGAGGTTGCCCTGATGCCAAAAGTTCGGGTAATCGAGCGCGCTGATCTTGTTGGCGCCGTCCTTGATCAGCATCTCTTTTTCGAAGTTCAGCAGATCCGGCTGCTGTTTGGCCGCGCTCCTCCACCAGCTGTCGAAATGACGGCCGGAAACCACGTCGTTGGGGAGACGGCGATCGTAGAAGCCGAACAGCGTTTCGTCATCCACCAGGATGTCGCGGCGGCGTGATTTATGCTCCAGCTCCTCCACTTCGGCGCGCAGCTTTTGGTTGTCGCGGAAGAAGGCGTGGCGCGTCTGCCAGTCGCCCTCCACCAGCGCATGGCGAATAAACAGCTCACGGCACAGCAGCGGATCAATGGAGCCGTAATTGACCTGGCGCGCCGCGACGATCGGCAGGCCGAACAGCGTGACCTTTTCGCTGGCCATCACCGCCCCCTGCGACTTCGACCAGTGCGGTTCGCTGTAGCTGTGTTTCACCAGGTGCTGAGCCAGCGGCTCGATCCATTCCGGTTCGATGCGCGCAGCGATGCGCCCCCACAGGCGGCTGGTTTCCACCAGTTCGGCCACCATGGTCCACTTCGGCGGCTTCTTGAACAGGCCGGAGCCGGGGAAGATGGAGAAACGGGCGTTGCGCGCGCCGGTGTATTCCTGCTTGTCCGCATCCTTCTGGCCAATGTGCGACAGCAGGCCGGTCAGCAGCGCGGTGTGCACGCTGCGGTAGTCGGAAGGCGTGCTGTTGATCGGCAGCCCCAGCTCTTTCACCACCTGGCGCAGCTGGGTGTAGATATCCTGCCACTCGCGCACCCGCAGGTAGTTGAGGAAATCGTTGCGGCATAGCCGGCGGAACTGGCTGGAGGAGTTCGCCTTTTGCTGCTCCTGCAGATAATCCCACAGGTTGACGAACGCCAGGAAGTCCGAGTCCTTGTCGGCGAAGCGGCGGTGTTTTTCATCCGAGGCCTGCTGCTTGTCCATCGGGCGCTCACGCGGATCCTGAATCGACAGCGCGGCGGTGATGATCATCACCTCGCGCACGCTGCCGCTCTTCTGCGCTTCCAGCACCATGCGCGCCAGACGCGGGTCGATCGGCAACTGCGCCAGCTGGCGGCCCTGCGGCGTCAGCTGATAGTGGCCGTTGTCGGCGGTGGCGATCGCCCCCAGCTCTTCCAGCAGGCGCACGCCATCCTGAATGTTGCGCTTGTCCGGCGCCTCGACGAACGGAAACGCGGCGATGTCGCCCAGCCCCAGCGAGGTCATCTGCAGAATGACCGACGCCAGGTTGGTGCGCAGAATTTCCGGATCGGTAAACGCCGGCCGCGACAGGAAATCCTGCTCGGAGTACAGACGGATGCACACCCCTTCCGACACGCGGCCGCAGCGCCCTTTACGCTGGTTGGCAGAGGCCTGCGACACCGGTTCGATCGGCAGGCGCTGCACCTTGGTGCGGAAACTGTAGCGGCTGATGCGCGCGGTGCCCGGATCGATGACGTACTTGATGCCCGGCACCGTCAGCGAGGTTTCCGCCACGTTGGTGGCCAGCACGATGCGGCGGCCGTGGTGCGACTGGAACACCCGGTTCTGCTCGCTGTTCGACAGGCGTGCATACAGCGGCAGCACCTCGGTGTGCGGCAGATTGAGGCGGTTCAGGGCGTCGGCGGTATCGCGGATCTCGCGCTCGCCACTCATGAAGATCAGAATGTCGCCCGGCCCTTCGCGGCCAAGCTCGTCCACCGCATCGAAAATCGCCTGCAGCTGGTCGCGATCGGTATCGTCGCCGTCGTCGACCACCGGGCGGTAGCGCACCTCCACCGGGTAGGTGCGGCCGGAAACCTCGATGATTGGCGCATTGTTGAAATGGCGCGAGAAGCGCTGCGGATCGATGGTCGCCGAGGTGATGATCACCTTGAGATCCGGGCGCTTCGGCAGCAGTTCGCGCAGGTAGCCGAGAATAAAGTCGATGTTGAGGCTGCGCTCGTGCGCTTCATCGATGATCAGCGTGTCGTACTGCATCAGCAGGCGGTCCTGCTGAATTTCCGCCAGCAAGATACCGTCGGTCATCAGCTTGACCAGGGTATTTTCTCCCACCTGATCGTTGAAGCGCACCTTGTAGCCGACGCTGCCGCCGAGCGGGGTTTCCAGCTCGTCGGCGATGCGGTTGGCGACGGTGCGGGCCGCCAGGCGGCGCGGCTGGGTATGGCCGATCAGCCCTTTCACCCCGCGCCCCAGTTCCAGGCAGATCTTCGGCAGCTGGGTGGTTTTCCCCGAGCCGGTCTCCCCGGCGACAATCACCACCTGGTGATCGCGGACGGCGTTTAATATGTCCTGTTTTTTTTGGCTGACCGGCAGGCTTTCCGGATAGGTAATGCGCGGGCAAGACGCGGCGCGCGCCTGCACTTTTTGCCGCGCCGCCGCGATGTCGCTTTCTACTTCGGCGGCCACCGCCAGCTGGGCATCGGGATTTTTGATTTTTCGTGCGCCCTGCAGGCGACGACGCAGACGTTGTTGATCGCGGAGCATCAGCTCACCCAGTTGGGCCGGCAGTGCCTCGAGCGGAGATTTCACGTTCGGTGTTCCTTGTTTCTTCGCCGCCAAGGCCAGGCTTGGCAACGGTTTGATGTTTTTTTAGCGATTTTTTTGCTTTAGCCGCACAGCCTATCACAAACGGCTTTCTCCCCCTACTTCCGCGAGTAAAGCCTCGCCATGTCATTCAATAAAATCGAACGAAGATCTCGAAATATTGCGCTATCACTGTTGGAGGAATGTGAATAGCATGTACTCCATGCAAGGGACGCTGAGTCCTGATGTCACTGTCACAACGTAAGGAATTATCGATGAGCAACGTATTGGTTCTGAAATCAAGCATCCTGGCGACCTACTCTCAGTCTAACCAACTGGCCGATTTCTTCGTAGAGCAATGGAGCAACGCCCACAGCGGCGACACCATCACCGTGCGCGATCTGGCCGCACAGCCCATCCCGGTGCTGGACGGTGAACTGGTCGGCGCGCTGCGTCCTTCCGATGCTCCGTTGACCCCGCGTCAACAAGAAGCGCTGGCCCTGTCGGACGAGCTGATCGCCGAGCTGCAGGCCAATGACGTCATCGTGATTGCCGCGCCGATGTACAACTTCAACATCCCGACCCAGCTGAAAAACTATTTCGACCTGGTTGCCCGCGCCGGCGTGACCTTCCGTTACACCGAAAACGGTCCGGAAGGCCTGGTGAAAAACAAACGCGCGGTGATCCTGACCAGCCGCGGCGGCATTCATAAAGGCACCCCAACCGACCTGGTGGAACCTTACCTGCGTCTGTTCCTGGGCTTCATCGGCATCACCGACGTGGAGTTCGTCTTCGCGGAAGGCATCGCCTACGGCCCGGAAGTGGCGACCAAAGCACAGGAAGACGCCAAGGCGGCCCTGTCTCAGGTGGTGTCTGCCTAAGATCCTGCGCAGGGGCGCCGCGCCCCTGCCGGACAAGAAGCAAGTCCTGTCAAACCTGCACTACCCTCATAATAATCATCTATCCGTATCTCTTGGCGCGCCAGACGGCGCGCTTTTTTTATTTCTTCAGCCACTGGCCGTTGATGCCGCGCACATACTCGCCGCTCTGCGCCCGCGTCACCAGCTTCTGCCCGGCCATGCGCGCCACTTCGTCGACGGCGATATGGTTGCCGTCCGCCACTTCCTGATACTTCTCGGCGCGGCCGGCGTTGATGCGCTTCACCAGCGCCAGCGTTTCCGCGTCCTGCTTCACCGGGGCGATATAGCCGCTCAGGGTTTCGCCCACCCGCCCTTGCTGCTTCGCCTCATCCAGCGTCAACGCCATCGCCACGCCGCTGAACAACCAGGCGGCGCCGGCCAGCCACAAATAACGTTTTTTCATGTCGGCTCCTAGAACAGACCGCTTTGGGTTTTCAGCAGGTTTTCGACGTCCTTATCCACCTTGATATGAATTTCATGCTCGATCTTGACGTTCATATTGATGGTGATCGGATCCTTCGGCGTCGCCACCTCGATGCGCGGCACGCAGCCGCTCAGCAGCGAAACGCACAGCACCGCTGCCAGCGTCGACACACTCATGATTTTCATTATTGCTCCCCAGGTTGTGAGAGGGCCTGCTCCAGCCACTCCTGTAAATTGTCGCCGAAGCGCAAACTGCGCCACAGCTGAAACACGTTTTCCTGATGCCGATAGTTCAGGATCACCTCGCGCTTGGCGTTCTTCTGCGGGTTGATGCCGTCGATACGCGCGCTCAGCGTCAGCTCGCCCAGGTTGTCGAGATCGACCCGGGCGTGCGAACGGTTGATTTCCATGTAGCGCAGCCAGTCGATCGCCGCGCCGGTCGCCAGGTTGTTGCTGCCGATGGCGTCGGCCATGTCTTTGTCCAGCCGCAGCGTCAGGGTGCCGGCGTTGGCGATCCAGCCGTTCTGCACCAGCCATTTCGGGTGGTTCAGGAACAGCGGCAGCTCACCGTCGACCCGGCCGGACATGGCGAACTGCTTCGGCTTCAGGGCGGTAAACAGCGCGCTGAGATCGACCTTGTCCAGCTTCAGCACCGCGGCGTCATGCTGCGGCAACCGCAGCGCCGACAGGCTGATATGCCCGTTGAGCATGTCCACGCCGACGTTGCTCAACGTCAGCGGCTGCCCTTCGCTATAAGGATAGGTGCCCTGCAGATCGGCGGAAATGTTCTGCATCTCGAACAGGTTGCTGAAAGACTTGATGCGCAGCGACACCGGCTGTTTGGCCCCCAGCAGCCATTGATGCTGCTTGAACCGGTACGACAGGATAAAGTCCAGGCCGCTCATTTCGCCGTCTTTCAGCCACATGCCGCCGTTTTTCACCACCCAGTGGCCGCCGGCCTCGAAGCCCTGCTCGCGGGCGGCGGAAAACGCCGACTGCGCATAAAACTCGCCGTCGCGCAGCGTGAGATTGAGATCCGGCGCGAGCAGCGGCTGGAAGACCTTCAGCGACTGTTTCGGCCACCAGGCTTCACCGCGCAGGCGTTCGCCGTCCCAACGGCCGCGCAGCGCGATCGGCCCGATCTGCTGCGCCTGCAGTTTGCCCTGCAGCTGGAAACTGTCCGGCGAAAGGCCGTTCACCTGCAGCGCCAGCACCGGTGCCGGCAGATGGCCGCCGTCGCTGAAGCTGACCTTATCCGCCGCCAGTTGCAGCTCGCCGTTGAACTGCGGGCTTTGTTCATCACGCCGCCAGCGCAGCGGCCGGTTGAGGCTCAGGCGCGGCGCGGCGACCGTCACCAAACCATACTTCAATTTATCGAAACCGGTGGAGAGCTTGTCGAGCACCAGCTCGCTGTCCTGCCAGCGCCCGCTGCCGGCGACGTCCCAGGCGGCCTGCAGCGGCGGCAACCGGCCGTTGCCCCAGTAACGCCACTGCCAGTCGCCCTTGTCCGGCCAGAAATCCTGCGCCTGGCCGTCCAGGTGCAGCTTGAAGCGCCCCCAATAGCTGTCGCTGGCGTTCAGAATCGCCTGCAGGCGGCCGGTGATACCGGCGGCGGTCACCTTCACGCCCGCCAGCGGCAAACGCGCCTCTTCCAGCGTCATTTCCGGCGTCACCTTGCCCCACAGGCGCAACAGCGCCCCTGGCTGCAGCACCAGCGTCGGGTTGAGAATGCTGCCGCCGATCACGCCCGGAATCGACGCGGTGGCGGAGAAGTCGGCCAGATTGGCCTGACCGGTCAATTGGAAGCGCAGATCGCTGTCGGTCAACCCTACCTTGCCCGGCCCGAGGGTGAGCACCGCATTGCCCTTGCCGTTGTGGCCGGCGGTGATCACGTTCAGCCGCGCGCTGATCTCCGTTTCATCCCACCCTTTGCTCCAGTCGTGCAGCGCAACGCTCAGGCCGCCGTTCAACGGCTGCCCGCTGTACGGCCAACGCCACTCGCCCTGCCTGATGCTGACCCGCTGCGGCGCGACTTCCCACGGCAGCACCGCCAGCGGCCGATCGTCGCCTTTTTCGCTTACCGTCAACACACCCTGCCGCTGTTGCCAGCGCATGTCCAGCAATACCGGTTTTTCCAGATAGGCGGTCTGCATTTCCCCCTGCAGCGCGCCCTGCGTCGGCAGGCTGGCCAGATCCAGCGGAATGGTTATCTTGCCGGCGAGACGCAGCGGTTGCGCGCTGTTGGGCGGGACGACGGTCAGGCTCTGCAACGTCAGCTGCTGTTTTTCATCCAGTTGCGCCTCGGCGCTGAGATTCGGCCCCTGATAATGCAGGCGTTGCCCGTCAGGGCCGGAGGAAAGCTGCAGCTTGCCGGCATAACGCTGCCAGGGAACCAGCGTCAGGTCATTAATGGTGAGATCCAGCGGCGGCAGCTGTTGCTGCAGCTGATCGAGCGCCAGCGGCGCGCTGTTGGCGTCGCCGCCCGGCAGTTTTGACAAACAGGCGCTATCGACGCTGACCTTATCGCTCGACAGCTGCCAGCGGCCCTGGCGGTAAGCCAACCGCGTCGGCCCGACGTTGGCCAGCAGGCAATCTTGCGCGGTGAAACGCGCCCCCGCCAGCGCCAGGCCGCCCTGGCGCCAGTGCAATTTGCCCTGCAACTCCAGGCGGCTTCCCGCCGGCAACCAATGCGATAACACGCCCGGCAGCCAGCGCGGCAAAGTTTGCCACAACGCCAGCACCAGAATTGCGCAGCCCGCCACCGTCCCTATGAATACTTTTAATCGCCTGGTCATTAAATGATTGCTTCGTTCCTGAGTTAGGCATTGGTTAAGTCTATGCCTGAATTGACAATAATGATGGCATGAATTTGACATAGGGTGAAGCTGAGCGGGGTCGCAGCGGCGATTTGCACCTTTTTGGCGCAAACGTGTGCGGAGTTGTAGATTTTCGTTACATATGCATCACATAAACAGGACAGTTTTCAGACTTTTGTTATTGTCGTTGCCATTGATGATTAATAGTCTTGCAACCATTCTAATAAAAGTTCAGCTGCTAGCTAACTGTGTACTAGAGAAGCCATTCCCCACACCCCCGTGGGGATTTTTTTGCCTTAATGCCGAATCACGGCGTCAATAAAATCGTGCAATATGCGGCTGTCGCTCGCTTTACGCCAGATAGCATAAATATCGCTGCGCATTTCATTCCCGCATTCTATGTATGCAACCTTTCGCTGCCGCGCCAGGCTTTCGGGCACAAACGCATAGCCTAATCCCGCTGTTACGCAGGCAAATATCACGTCGTAGCATTCCACCTCCAGCAGCGCGGCGGGGATGACTTGCTGCTTCTGCAGCCAGGCGTCCACCAGATGGCGATAGTGGCATTGCCGCGAATAAACATAGAGATCGCTTTTTGCCAACAACGCCGGCCGACATGCCCCGCCAATGAAGACCAAACGCTCCTGGAAAGCGCGCCGGCTCTGCATCTGCGGATGTTCGAGCGGCCCATCTGAAAACACCACGTCCAGCGCCCCTTTTTGCAGCTGAAACTCCAGATCCAGCGAATATCCCTGCACCACACTCAGCTGAACGCGGCGATTCTGCGCACGGTAATGGGCCAACTTTTGCGGCAAATGATGACTCAAGGCGATATCCAGCGCGCCAAGCCTCAGTTCGCCCTGCACCGGATCCTGTTCAAACTGCGCTCGCGCCCGCTCTTCGATAGCCAAAAAGCGCTTGGCCTTATGGTAAAGCGCCCGGCCTTCCGGCGTGAGCGACAGCCGATTGCGCTCACGCTCGAACAGCGTGACGCCGCACGCCATTTCCAGCTCTTTTAATTTCTTGGTCACGTTAGAGGGCACGCAAAACAGCCGCTCCGCCGCGGCCGTGAGACTCTCCGACTCCACCACCATGCAAAAGGTGGCTAACTGGGCACGTTTAAACATCTTAAGCCCTCACCAAAAGTGAACGATTCACGAACTTTATTTCACTTTTAGTCAGCCATCAAGTCCGTAAAATCCTCGCTGTCAGCACAATGCTGCCCCTGGAGATATCCAGTTTCATTACCGACCGAGGAAATCAATCATGATTACGCTCAACGTCTTTTTTCAGGTCAATCCGGCCAAGCGGCAAGCGTTTCTGAGCCTGCTCAACACCATGGTGCAGGAATCCAATAAAGAAACCGGCTGCTCTTTTTACCAGCTTTGGCAATGCCAGAGCGATGAGAACAGCTACGCGCTGATCGAAAACTGGGACGATAAGGCGGCGCTTTCAGCACACCAGAAAACGCCTCATTGGATCGCCTTTAACGATGTCGTTAACAGTTATTTGACCCATGATTACGATGAGCATCATTACACGGAAATCGCTCGTTAAAACCGCGTGAACCGGCCCAATGCGGGCCGGTTTCACTCCCCTGTCTGATAGAACAAGCCCCGCGCGGGACAAACTGCTAACCAATTGTCGAATTTACTAAAATCTGTTAAATTGATCACAAAATCACGGTGGAGAAACCACGATGAAATTGGCGATATACAGTACCAAACAGTATGACCGTAAATATCTCGAACTGGTGAATCAGCAGTTTGGCTATGAGCTGGAATTCTTCGACTTTTTACTCAGCAAAAAAACCGCCAAAACGGCCGCCGGTTGCAAGGCGGTGTGTATCTTCGTCAACGACGACGGCAGCCGTGAAGTGCTCGAAGAACTGGCGGCGCTGGGCGTCGAAATTCTCGCCCTGCGCTGCGCCGGTTTCAATAATGTCGATCTGGACGCCGCCAAAGAACTGGGCATCAAGGTGGTGCGCGTGCCGGCCTACTCACCGGAAGCCGTGGCGGAGCACGCGGTAGGCATGATGATGTGCCTGAACCGCCGTATTCACCGCGCCTATCAACGCACCCGCGACGCCAATTTCTCGCTGGAAGGGCTGATCGGCTTTAACATGCACAACCGCACCGCCGGCGTGATCGGCACCGGTAAAATCGGCGTGGCGACGATGCGCATTCTGAAAGGCTTCGGTATGAAGCTGCTGGCTTACGATCCGTTCCCGAGCGAACAGGCGCTGGAACTGGGCGCGGAGTATGTCGACCTGAAAACGCTGTACGCGCAGTCCGACGTGATCACCCTGCACTGCCCGCTGACGCCGGAAAACCACCATCTGCTGAATGCCGACGCCTTCGCGATGATGAAAAACGGCGTGATGGTGATCAACACCAGCCGCGGCGCGCTGATCGACTCCACCGCCGCCATCGACGCGCTGAAGCAGCAGAAAATCGGCGCGCTGGGAATGGACGTTTACGAGAACGAACGCGATCTGTTCTTTGAAGACAAGTCTAACGACGTGATTCAGGACGACGTGTTCCGCCGCCTCTCGGCCTGCCACAACGTGCTGTTTACCGGCCATCAGGCTTTCCTGACCGAAGAGGCGCTGACCAGCATTTCGCAAACCACGCTGCAGAACATCAGCCAGTTGGATCGCGGCGAAGCCTGCCCGAACCAGTTGAACGCCTGAGCGTCACCTCGGGGCGCCCTTGCGGCGCCCTGTTTATTTGAGAGAACGCGATGAGAAAAACCACGGTAGCCGCCCTTGCGGCGCTGGCTTTAGCGGGGTGCAGCATGAAACCACATACGGCCGTCACGCCAGGCGATCTGCTGCATCACAACTTCGTGTTGCAGAGCGTGGATGGCGAAACGGCGAAACCACCGGCGGGCGGCGGCCTGCTCAATCTGGAGTTCGGCGAGAACCTGCATGTCTCCGGCGCGATGTGCAACCGCTTCTTCGGCCAGGGGCAATTACGCGACGGCGTGCTGACGGTGAAACCGCTGGCCACGACGCGCAGACTGTGCCCTGATGAACAGCGCAACCGCTGGGATCAAGTGATCGGCACCGTGCTGGAAAACGGCGCCGAAGTGACGCTAAGCGCCCAGCAGCTGACGCTCAACGGCAGCGGCCACACGCTTATCTACACCCTGCGCGATTGGGTGTATTGATCCTGCGCGCCAGGCCTGGCGCTGCGGGCTTACCCGGCGCAGCTGCCCAGGCCCAGCGTGCGTTCTTCGCACTGCTTGCCGTTCGGCATTTGGCACATGCGCAGCGCTTCACCGTTCAGGTTGTGCGCGATGGTGGTGACGCCGCCGACCGCCGCGCAACCGGCGCTGGTCTGCAACGTATTGATTCTGGCACTGTTGCCCTGCTGTACTGGCTCTTCGTTATTGCTGCTGCAGGCGGCTAAAAGCAGCACGGCGCTGGCAAGCAGCCATTTTGATGTCGTCATTATCCCACTCCTGAACCCGGAACTGCGCTGTGTAAAATCGCCATTGCTGATAACGCGCGTCACTTGGCGGACACGTTTCGCTATCTTTGATGCAAACTTGTTTAATCTAGCTCGATATATAAATAATGAAAATATATTCCAGCCATTATTTGTCGTTTTTTTGCGTCGGCCGGACATTTATTTTGTTTGCAGAATATTTCCGCACCGGCGCGCGGTGCCAAACGTGACGGCGCCACCCGCTGCCAGGCTTCGGCCGCACGCAGAAAGTGATAACGTCACCGCTGCCGACCAGGAAGTTTTTCCGGCGATATCGCTATTCATTATCTTCGCGTGCTTTCAGTGAAACGGCGCATTTTTTGCTACCGGAGAGGACGATATTTGCGTCTATGCTGGCGGCGCTAAGTAATTAGCATTCCACTATTTTCAGTGAATGATGGCTGAATTCTTCAACCGGCGCGACTTGCTGTCGCGCCGGCCTTTTTTCACATTAAAATAACACTCAGTGCACCGTGGCTTTCGACAGTAAATTAATCACCAGCACGCCGGCAATAATTAATCCCATGCCGACGATCGCCGGCCAATCCAATTTTTGCTGATAAACAAATACCGCGGCGACCGACACCAGCACGATCCCCATGCCTGACCAAATCGCATACACGATGCCCAGCGGCATACTCTTGACCACCATCGACAGCCCCCAAAATGCCACGCCGTAGCCCAGCACCACCAGCAGCGACGGCCACAGGCGGGTAAAGCCCTCGGAGGCTTTCAACATGGTGGTGGCGATCACTTCCGCGACTATCGCCATCGTCAAATACATAAATGCGCTCATGATTTTCTTCTGTCAGTTTGCCGGTGCGCAATTATGACGCGCCGGAAATAAATTGTCTTTAAACGATGAAAACAATTTATTGCCGCCGGCCCCCAATCGACGAGGAAATAGGCCTTTGACGATTTGTCACCCGCCACACAAACACGATAAAGCCGCGTTCAAACCCTCTGTTAGACTTTTTTCCATTACTGCGAAAGTGCGCTTTCGCGGCTTTGAGAGCAATGAAAAGGTAACGCCGATGATAACTACAGATGGTAATAATGCAGTCGCTTCCGTGGCCTATCGCACCAACGAAGTGATTGCCATCTACCCTATCACGCCGAGTTCCACCATGGCGGAGCAGGCGGATGCCTGGTCCGGCGATGGCCGGCAAAACATCTGGGGCGATATCCCCCGGGTAGTGGAAATGCAGTCGGAAGGCGGCGCGATCGCCACCGTGCACGGCGCGTTGCAAACCGGCGCGCTGTCGACCTCGTTCACGTCATCGCAGGGTCTGCTGCTGATGATCCCGACGCTGTACAAACTGGCCGGCGAGCTGACGCCGTTTGTGCTGCACGTGGCCGCGCGCACCGTAGCCACGCACGCGCTGTCCATCTTCGGTGACCACTCGGACGTGATGGCGGTGCGCCAGACCGGCTGCGCCATGCTGTGCGCCGGCAGCGTGCAGGAGGCGCAGGACTTCGCGCTGATCTCGCAGACCGCCACCCTCAACGCGCGCGTGCCGTTTATCCATTTCTTCGACGGCTTCCGCACCTCGCACGAAATCAACAAGATCGTACCGCTCAGCGACGATACGCTGCGGCAAATGCTGCCGCAGGCGGCGATCGACGTTCACCGCAGCCGGGCGCTGTCGCCGGATCATCCGGTGGTGCGCGGCACTTCCGCCAACCCGGACACCTATTTCCAGTCGCGCGAAGCCACCAACCCGTGGTATGACGCCACCGGCCAGCACGTGATCGACGCCATGGCAGCCTTCGCCGCCCTCACCGGCCGCCACTATCGGCCGTTCGACTATTACGGCCACCCGCAGGCCGAACGCGTGGTGGTGGTGATGGGCTCCGCCGCCGGCACCTGCGAAGAGGTGATCGACACCCTGCTGGCCCGCGGCGAGAAAGTCGGCGTGCTGAAAGTCCGGCTGTTCCGGCCGTTCTCCGCCAAATACCTGCTCGACGCGCTGCCGGACAGCGTGCGCAGCGTCGCGGTGCTCGATCGCACCAAAGAACCGGGCGCGCTGGCCGAGCCGCTGTATCTGGACGTGATGACCGCGCTGGCGGAAGCCTACAGCCGGGGTGAGCGCGCCACGCTGCCGCGGGTGATCGGCGGCCGTTACGGCCTGTCGTCGAAAGAGTTCGGCCCCGACTGCGCGCTGGCGGTGTTCCGCGAGCTGGCCCAGCCGCAGCCGCGCCCGCGTTTCACCGTCGGCATCTTCGATGATGTCACCGGCCTTTCGCTGCCGCTAAGCGACGAAATCCTGCCGCAGCGCGCCTCGCTGGAAGCGCTGTTCTACGGTTTGGGCAGCGACGGCTCGGTCTCGGCCACCAAGAACAACATCAAGATCATCGGCAACGCCACGCCGCTGTATGCCCAGGGCTATTTCGTCTACGACTCCAAAAAGGCCGGCGGCCTGACGGTGTCGCACCTGCGCGTCAGCGAGCAGCCGATCAACTCGGCCTACCTGGTCAGCCGCGCGGACTTCGTCGGCTGCCACCAGCTGCAGTTTATCGATAAGTACCAAATGGTCGAACGCCTGAAGACCGGCGGCACCTTCCTGCTCAATACCCCTTACGGTGCCGACGAGGTCTGGTCGCGCCTGCCGCAGGAGGTTCAGACGCTGTTGCACCAACGCCAGGCGCGTTTCTATATCATCAACGCCGCCAAGCTGGCACGCGAATGCCGGCTCGGCGCGCGCATCAATACCGTAATGCAGATGGCGTTCTTCCACCTGACGCAGATCCTGCCGAGCGACGTGGCGCTGCAACAGCTGCAGGACGCCATCGCCCGCAGCTACAGCAGCAAGGGCCAGGAGATCGTCGAGCGCAACTGGCAGGCGCTGGGTGCCACCCGCGCCGCGCTGACCGAGATCCCGCTGCAGCCGGTCGACGCCAGCAGCCCGATGCGCCCGCCGGTGGTCTCGGACGCCGCGCCGGACTTCGTCAAAACCGTCACCGCCGCGATGCTGGCCGGGCTGGGCGATGCGCTACCGGTTTCCGCCTTCCCGCCGGACGGCACCTGGCCGGTGGGCACCACCCAATGGGAAAAGCGCAACATCGCCGAAGCGATCCCGGTCTGGCAGCCCGACCTGTGTACCCAGTGCAACCACTGCGTCGCCGCCTGCCCGCACTCCGCCATTCGCGCCAAGGTGGTTCAGCCGGCGGAGATGGAGCACGCCCCCGCCTCCCTGCAGTCGCTGGATGTCAAAGCGCGCGATATGCGCGGCCAGAAATACGTGCTGCAGGTAGCGCCGGAGGATTGCACCGGCTGTAACCTGTGCGTCGAGGTCTGCCCGGCGAAAGATCGCCAGAACCCGGAGATCAAGGCCATCAACATGGCTTCGCGCCTCGATAATCTGACGGCGGAGAAAGACAACTACGACTTCTTCCTGCAGCTGCCGGAAATCGATCCGGCGCAGCTGGAGCGCATCGACATTCGCACTTCGCAGCTGATCACGCCGCTGTTCGAGTACTCCGGCGCCTGCTCCGGCTGCGGCGAAACGCCGTACATCAAGCTGTTGACCCAGCTCTATGGCGACCGCTTGCTGATCGCCAACGCCACCGGCTGCTCGTCGATCTACGGCGGTAACCTGCCGACCACGCCTTACACCACCAACGCCGAAGGTCGCGGCCCGGCGTGGGCCAACTCGCTGTTCGAAGACAACGCCGAATTCGGCCTGGGCTTCCGTTTAACGGTCGATCAACATCGCGCACGAGTGCTGCGCCTGCTGAATGCTCTGGCGCCGCAGCTGCCGGAGCGGTTGGTCAATGCCCTGCAGATGGTCGACGTGGCGCCGGAGCCGCGCCGTAAGCAGATCGCCGAACTGCGCACGCTGTTGGCCAATCTCGAAGGCGAAGACGCGCGCCAGCTGGCGGCCGGCGCCGACTACTTGGTGGATAAATCCATCTGGCTGATCGGCGGTGACGGCTGGGCCTACGACATCGGCTTCGGCGGTTTGGATCACGTGCTCAGCCTGACGGAGAACGTCAACGTGCTGGTGCTCGACACCCAGTGCTACTCCAACACCGGCGGCCAGCAGTCGAAGGCCACGCCGCTCGGCGCGGTGACCAAGTTCGGCGAACACGGCAAGCGCAAGGCGCGCAAGGATTTGGGCGTCAGCATGATGATGTACGGCCATGTCTACGTGGCGCAGATCTCGCTGGGGGCGCAGCTCAACCAAACGGTGAAAGCAATTCAGGAGGCCGAGGCCTATCCGGGGCCGTCGCTGATCATCGCCTACAGCCCGTGCGAAGAGCACGGCTACGATCTGGCGCTCAGCCACGATCAGATGAAACAGCTGACCGCCACCGGCTTCTGGCCGCTGTACCGCTTCGATCCGCGCCGCAGCGCCGAGGGCAAGGCCGCATTGGCGCTGGATTCGCGGCCGCCGAACAGCAGCCTGTCGGAAACGCTGCTGAAAGAACAGCGTTTCCGCCGCCTGAACGCGCAGCAGCCGGAAGTGGCCAGCGCGCTGTATCAGGCCGCCGAGAAAGAGCTGCAGGAGAAATACGATTTCCTCAGCCTGCTGGCCGGCAAGGCGGAAAAATCTGCCGCAGAGTAACCTCCCTCAGGGCGCGAGCGATTCGCGCCCTGTTCTTTTACCGCCGGCGTCAGCCGCAGCAAAAACCCGCTGGCATTCCTGCGCGCAATCCGTACCATACAGGCCTCGCGTCGGGCGCGTGGCAGCAGGATGATGAATAATGATCAAAAGCGGCCAGTTGAATGGTAAACTCGCGGCTACAACGCCATGCCCCTAGTGCCCCCCATTGAGAATGAGCACGATTTAAATGTCAGAAAAGCAATCCGTTAGCCAAAAAGAGCAATACAACCTCAACAAATTGCAAAAACGCCTGCGCCGCAACGTGGGCGAAGCGATCGCCGATTTCAATATGATTGAAGAAGGCGACCGCATCATGGTCTGTCTGTCCGGCGGTAAAGACAGCTACACCATGCTGGAGATCCTGCGCAATCTGCAGCAGAGCGCGCCGGTCAACTTCTCCCTGGTGGCGGTGAACCTCGATCAGAAGCAGCCCGGCTTCCCGGAGCATATTCTGCCCGCCTACCTGGAAAGCCTGGGGGTGGAGTACAAGATCGTCGAAGAGAACACCTACAGCATCGTTAAAGACAAGATCCCGGAAGGCAAAACCACCTGTTCACTGTGCTCGCGCCTGCGCCGCGGCATTTTGTACCGCACCGCCACCGAACTGGGTGCCACCAAGATCGCGCTGGGCCACCACCGCGACGACATTCTGCAGACGCTGTTCCTCAACATGTTCTACGGCGGCAAGATGAAAGGCATGCCGCCCAAGCTGATGAGCGACGACGGCAAGCACGTGGTGATCCGCCCGCTGGCCTACTGCCGCGAGAAAGACATCGAACGTTTCTCTATCGCCAAAGCCTTCCCGATCATTCCGTGCAACCTGTGCGGCTCGCAGCCTAACCTGCAGCGCCAGGTGATCGGCGATATGCTGCGCGACTGGGACAAGCGTTACCCTGGTCGGTTGGAAACCATGTTCAGCGCCATGCAAAACGTGGTGCCTTCGCACCTGAGCGACATCAATCTGTTCGATTTCAAAGGCATTCACCACGGTAGCGCCGTGGTGGACGGCGGCGATTTGGCCTTCGATCGCGAAGACATCCCGATGCAGCCCGTCGGTTGGCAGCCGGAAGACTCAGACGACGCGGTGCCAGCGCCAGAGCGGTTGAACGTGCTGGAAATCAAATAAGCCCCTCTCGCCGCTTGCCCTCTGCAAGCGGCGACATTCCCCTCTCTCGACGATCTCGATCCTGTTCACAGTTTGCGCAAAATTTACTGGGCGGTGCCGTTTTTACCCTATACTGTTTATTTATACAGTCACATGGAGATCGCGCAATGAATATCACCCCCTGCCTGTCCCACGTCTCGCTGGGCTCCAACGATTTCGAGGCCGCCGCCGCCTTTTACGATCGCACGCTGGCCGCCTTGGGTTGCCGACGCGTGCTGGAGCATCCCGGCGCCATCGGTTACGGCCGCGACTATCCGGAGTTTTGGCTGCAGGTGCCGATCGACGGCCGGCGGGCCTCGCCCGGCAACGGCACGCACGTCGGTTTTTTCGCCACCAGCAAGCAACAGGTGGATGAATTCCATCGCCAGGCGCTGCTGGCCGGCGCCGCCGATGAAGGCGCGCCCGGTTCGCGGCCGCACTACGGCGAGGCTTACTACGGCTGCTTTGTCCGTGATTTGGATGGGCACAAGATTGAAGCCAGCTTCTGGGATGAAAGCGCGGCCTGAAGAAGCGAGGAAAGCCGAATAAAAAAATGCCGGTGATTAAACCGGCATTGTACGAATCAAATGTGCTATGCAGTAATTCAAAAATAAGAAAGTAAGACAATTATGGAGCGCAACGCCCATCGCTTGACGTTGCATTCACCTGCGAGAGAGATCATGCCCCATTTCCCCCGGCTAAATGTTGATATTGCTCAATGTTAACCGGGTTTTCGTCATTTTTGCCTACAGCCAGCGGCTGCGCTTCAGCCACCAGGCGACGCCAAGTACCAACCCGCCCAGCATCAGGCAAAACGCCGCAAAACCGAGAGGATTGCCGCCGCCCGGAATGCCTCCAAGGTTGACCCCGAACAACCCGGTCAGGAAGGTGGTAGGCAGAAATACCATCGCCAACAATGACATGGTGTAAGTGCGGCGGTTCATCGCATCGGCCATCACCGTGGTGATTTCGTCGGACAAGATGGCGGTGCGCGCGATGCTGCCGTCCAGATCGTCCAATCCCCGCCCCAGGCGATCGGCGATGTCCTGCATGCGGCGGCGATCGTCGTCGCTCATCCACGGCAGGCGGTCGCTGGCCAGCCGCGCGAAGACGTCGCGCTGCGGCGCCATATAGCGGCGCAGCACGATCAGCTGTTTACGGATCAGCGCCAGCTGGCCGCGCTCCGGCACCTGCTGCTCCAACAAAGCGTCCTCCAGATCGATGATCTTGTCGTGCAGATCCTCGATAAATTCGCTGGTGTGGTCGGTCAACGCATCGGAAATATCCACCAGCCAGCTGCCGCTGTTGGTCGGCCCGGCGCCGCTTTGCAGATCGTTCACCACCTGATCGATGGAATACACCTTGCGGTGTCGGGTAGAGACAATCAGTTTATCGGTGATGTACACGCGAATGGTGACCAGCTGGTCCGGCCGGGAATTGGCGTTGAAGTTGATGCTGCGCAGGGTGATCATGGTGCCTTCGCCCTGGCGGCTGACGCGCGGCCGTGAGCTTTCGCCGGAGAGCGCTTCGCGCACCGAGTCCGGCAGCAGCGGCGTGGTGCTCAGCCATTCGGCGCTGGCCGGGTGCGCGTAATCAAGATGCAGCCAGCACGGCGCGTCGCAGGTGATCTTGTCACCCTGCTCGATCGGCGTGACGCCGCCCTTGCCGTCCAGCTGGTAGGCGTAAACCGCATCGGCGATCTGCAGCTCGCTCCCCTCAATCACATCCATTCATTTATCCCCTCAGTCTTGCTTATGTTGCTGAGTCTAGCGTTAACGCCTTGGAGATCAAAGGCCAAGCTGTAACGCCAGTTTTCACGTTGTCCCGCAAGCGTGGTCTATACTTCTGCCGCAAGGAACGCAAGACAGCCCGAGAGGAGACTCGCATGTTACAAATCAGCGCCGCGGATATTTTGAAAATCGTCTTACCGACCGTCATTACGCTGTTTATCGCCGTCGTCAAAACCCCTTTTCGCATTCGGCGGGAAAACCGCGATAAGCTGCTGAACCTGCTCGAATCCGTCGAGAAGCGCCAGAGCGCCCCCATACGCCTGTTGCGATTTCGCGACTATCTCGGCAATAGCAGCGCCGGCCTTACTGCGCTGCAACTGCTGCTGGCATTGCCGGACAGCGTAGCGGCGCTGGAGCGTTATCGCTTCACCGGTGGCCGCCAGCAAATCTTGCGCGCCACGTCCGCGGGCTTCGTTTTGCGGCCAAACGCCAATAACGCTTTCAAACGTTTCCTGCTTTCGTGCCGCTATTTTTTGCTGTATTTGCTGTTCGTCACGCTGCTGGTACTGTTCCCCGCGTTGACTCAATGGGGACTGCAACAGTCAGGGGTATTGATTACGCCCCATTCACTCAGCTATCTGCCTAATGCGCGCATCACCGACGGCTGGCAGCTGCTGTTCCCCGGCTTATTATTTATTATCATTATGCTCAGCCTGGCATACCTGACCTTCAGACAGCTGGAACGCGCGGGTAACCTCAGCTCGGAACGCGCCTTTTATCGCTACTACCAACGAGCGCGTGAGGAACAACGATGCCGGGAAGTCCTGAGACAAATGCGCACTGCGCTGCGCCGAGTCTGACGAGAATGCGCCGCCTGCGGTGCATCGCAATGGCCGCCCTGCTGCTGTTCGGCCAATCGGTTCGTGCAGAGCCGGTGTTGGAGCGCCTCGCCACGCCCTATCGCGCGCCGACGGCGGCCGGTTCCCTGCCTTATTTTGTCGCTCACGCCCGATCCCCCCAGCCGCGTAGCGCACTGGTGGTGATGCACGGCCACCCACGCGACGCCGCCAGAACGTTGCAAGCGGCGATCGACGCCGCGCAGGGAGCAGGAGACAGCAGCTTGCTGGTCGCCCCGCTGTTTCAGGTACCGGTAAAACTCGCCGCCCACTGCCATTCCGCCGGTCTGCCCCAGCCGCAAGACGGCGACGCCCTGTGGCGCTGCGGCTCCTGGGTCGAGGGCGGCTTGGATAATGGCGGGAAGACCGGTTCGTTCAACGCCATGGATAACCTGCTGGCCGATTTGAAACGGCGCTGGCCGTCGCTGCAGTCGATAACCGTGGCCGGTTTTTCCGCCGGCGCCCAGTTCGTGCAGCATTATGTCGGCTTTGCCCAGCCGCCACGCGGAGTGCGTCTGCGCTATGTGGTGGCCGATCCCGGCAGCTGGCTCTATTTTGATCGCCTGCGCCCTCTGCCCACCAGTTGGGGAAACTGCAGCAGTGAAGAAACCTGCCGTTTTCGCTGGCAAACGCTGGACGCCGGCCATTGTCCGCAGGCCAACCGGTGGAAATACGGCCTGGAAGCGCTGCCCGCTCACCTGCAGCGCACCGCCGACGCGGCCCGCCGGCGTTACGCCGCCGCCGATATCTCCTACCTGGCCGCCGCCGGTGATACCGGCACCGCGCCGGGTGCCTACTATC
This sequence comes from Serratia sp. TSO36, assembly GCF_057808395.1. NCBI lineage: Bacteria > Pseudomonadati > Pseudomonadota > Gammaproteobacteria > Enterobacterales > Yersiniaceae > Serratia > Serratia sp. TSO36. The sequence continues at coordinate 27,972 of NZ_JBJZOU010000015.1, forward strand.
GGATCCTCGACAAATCCTGCACCGCCCAGCTGCAGGGCCCCTATCGATTGCAGCGCGCCCTGGCCTACGCCGACTACGATCGGCGTTACCTGGCGCCGGAGAAGCCGCATCGGTTAACGATCGTTCCCGGCTGCGGGCACAACGTCGCCTGCGTATTTCCCGCCCCGGCGGCCAGGCAGGCGCTTTTCCCCATTAATGCAGACTAATAATAACGGCAATGAAATAAACCCTTGCCGATAAATCAGACAATATCGCCGATAAAGCGCTGGCAATGCCGTTATTATTATGACTTAACATATTGCTATCAATTTTAATTCAAAATGATAATAATAAATCAACACAAAGCTGTTTCAGCGCAAATTTTAGGGGCATATACTTTTCTCACTACGAGGAGGTAGTTATGTTACGCGACCATTTAAAAATAAACGCCAGCGATACGCTGGAAAAAATCAGCAATATCCATTTGCAAAACCAGGGCCAGGAAGAGATCAGTGAGTTTGTGGTGAAGAACGCCGCCGGCCTGCTGATTGGCAAGGTCTCCGTCCACGATCGTTTCAGCACCCGTCGCTCCTATCCCACCAGTTACCGCATCACTCAAACCGACATGAGCGGCCGGGTGGTGGTGGATGCCATGCGGGACTGTCTATAAGCATAACCATTCTCTGAAATAGCAAAAATACTGTGATGATGGCAACCCTGTTTATTATTAAACGGGGTTTATCGCGTGGGATAATTAATTACCTTCTTAGTTTCATCGTCGAAAAAAATAAAGCCCCCGCATTAGACGGGGGCGATAAATAAATCGACTCAGTGTTTGATGATATACATCGTCTGGCTGTAGGCCACGTCTTCCGGGTTGGTGATCGGGTAGCCTTTTACCCATGGTTTGATCAGGCGGCCGTTGGTGTACTGGTAAATCGGCGCGATCGGCGCCTGGTCGGCAATGATCTGCTCCATCTTGTTGTAATCGGCGGTCACCGCCGCCGGATTGGTTTCCCTCCCCGCCTGCGCCAGCAGCTTGTCATAGTCCGCGTTCTTGAACTTGGCGATGTTGCCGCTGTGGGTTGAGGTCAGCAGCGACAGGAAGGTCGACGCTTCGTTATAGTCACCTACCCAGGAGGCGCGGATCACGTCGAAATTGCCGGTGTTGCGGCTGTCGATGTAGGTTTTCCATTCCTGGTTCTGCAGCTTGACGTCAATCCCCAGCTTCTTCTTCCACATCGAGGCCACGGCGATGGCGATCTTCTGGTGGCTTTCCGAGGTGTTATACAGCAGCGTCAGCTTCAGCGGGTTGTTCGGGCCGTAACCGGCCGCCTGCAGCAACGCCTTGGCCTGCGCGTCCAACTCCGCCTGCGATTGCTGTTGCAGCAAGCTCACTTCCGGTTTAAACCCGGCGGTCACGTCCGGCGTGAAGTGATAGGCCGGTTTTTCGCCGGTGCCCAGCACTTTTTCGGCGATAATCTTGCGATCGATGGCATAGGACAAGGCCTGGCGCACCCGCACGTCGTTGGTCGGCGCGCGCTGGGTGTTGAACGCGTAGTAATAGGTGCCCAGCTGATCCGGCGTATACACCTGCCCCGGAATGTCTTTCAGCAGCTTCTGATACATGTTTTTCGGGAAGGATTCGGTGATATCGATGTCACCTGCCAGGTAACGCTTGGTAGCGTTGGATTCCTGGTTGATGGGTACGAAGGTCACTTTGGTCAGCACGGTATGCGCATGATCCCAGTAATGATCGTTAGGCGTCAGTACCAGCTTCTCGTTCACCACCCGCTCCTGCAGTTTGAACGCGCCGTTTCCCACCAGATTGCCGACCTTGGTCCAGTCGTTGCCGTATTTTTCCACCACTGCCTGATTCACCGGGAACAGGCTGAAGTTGGCCGTCAGGCTGACGAAATAAGGCACCGGTTTGTCCAGCTGCACTTTTAGCGTGTAGTCGTCCGGCGCCGACACGCCCAAGCGATCGGCCGGCAATTTGCCGCTGATGATCTGCTCGGCGTTCTGGATCCCCGCCAGCTGCGCGAACCAGGCGAACGGCGACAGGTTTTTCGGCTCGACCAGCCGCTGCCAGCTGTAGACGAAATCCTTCGCCGTGACAGGGTCACCGTTTGACCACCGCGCGTCTTTACGCAGATGGAAAATGTAAGTCTGGTTGTCGCTGGTCTGCCAGCGCGTGGCCACGCCGGGGATCACTTTCCCGTTGGCGTCCTGATTGACCAGCCCTTCGAACAGATCGCGCGCCAGCTGGGCCTCCGGCAGGCCAACCGCTTTGATCGGATCGAGCGAGGCCGGTTCGTCTTTAATGTGGCGCACGATTTCCTGTTTGGCCGCCAGCGCGGTGCCCGGGGGAACCTGCGCCGCCATGGCGCTGCTCATACAGGCGCCGATCGCCGCTGCGCAAAGCGCCAAACGAAAACCCCGTTGCATTTTTCTTCCCGTCATTATGATTTTCCCCGTTAACCGTCTGAATTTTTTATCATATAGCACAAGATCCGTCCGGCCTAGCGCTCACGGCCGAGAAGTTGCAAAAAGTGCGATTCAGGCGATAAAAAACCCGTGCGGCGCGGGGCGGCACGGGCAGTGTTTGCAGCGGCGACCGTCAGTCGTACAGGTGGATGCTGTTGATGCGGTAGCTGAACTCTTCGCCCTCTTCTTCATCGAACACGGTGAAAAAGCCTTTCTCGGCCAGCGGACGGGCCGAGATATCGGTTTTTTGCAGCTGGCGCGCGTCGGCGTCGTCGTAGCCGTAATCGAGGTAGAAGGCATCTTTCTGGTAATCGATATGCAGGGTGAACGGATAGTTCGATTCATCCCCGCGCCCGTCGTCGTTTTTCACCACGCCGAACCACTCCCCCTGGCGGATCTGGTTTTCAGCGTCCACGCCGCACAGCAGCGTGATGGTGTCATTTTCATTTTCGCTATAGCTGGCGATGATTCTGGCTACTGGCATGTTAAATCCTCTTGCGGGTGATTGGCTTAGCACTGCCGTTAGTATAACAACAGCGTCAGGCCAGGTGCGGTTTAATTGGCGTTTTCGCCGCCGCCGCGTCACAGATCGCGCAAACGCCGCACAATTGCGATGGGAAAGATGTCTCAAAGCGTAATACACTGAATAAAATGACAATGACTCTCGACCTTTAATCCAGGGACAACACCATGACCGAACATCGACCACGCAGTGAACGTGGCCAGTTGGCCATCGCAGGAGAGAACTACGGCAGCTCGCTGCTGGGCGCGCCGCTGCTCTATTTCCCGGCGGCGAGCAGCGGCCCGCAGACCGGGCTGATCATCGCCGGCACCCACGGCGATGAGAGCGCCGCCATCGTGACCCTGTCCTGCGCGCTGCGCAGCATCGCCCCCGAGCGGCTGCGGCATCACGTGGTGCTGGCGGTCAACCCCGACGGCTGCCAGCTGGGGTTGCGCGCCAATGCCAACGGCGTCGATCTGAACCGCAACTTCCCGGCCGCCAACTGGCGTTCCGGCGACACCGTCTACCGCTGGAACAGCGCGGCGCCGGTGCGCGACGTCAAGCTCTCCACCGGCGGGCGCCCCGGTTCCGAACCGGAAACCCAGGCGCTGTGTCACCTGATCCATCGCCTGAAGCCCCACTGGGTGGTGTCGTTCCATGAGCCGCTGGCCTGCATCGAAGATCCCGCCAGCTCGCGGCTCGGCGTTTGGCTGGCGCACAAGTTCGAACTGCCACTGGTGACCAGCGTCGGTTATGAAACGCCCGGTTCGTTCGGCAGCTGGTGCGCGGATCTGTCGCTGCCGTGCATCACCGCCGAATTCCCGCCGATCTCCGCCGATGCCGCCAGCGAGCGCTACATCGACGCGATGACCGAGCTGCTGACCTACCCGAATTAATCCTTACGGGGCGATATCGACGATCGCCCCGCATTCGAACGCCAGGCCTGGCTCGACGTCACGCGCCAGCCAGGTCGGGCCGTCCAGATCGACGAAGCGCGCCGCCGGCGCCAGCGGCAAGGCGGCGGATATCGCCCGCGACGTGCACAACATGCAGCCGAGCATGATGTCGAACCCTTGTTCGCGCGCGGCCTGCGCCAGCGCCAACGCCTCGGTCAAGCCGCCGGTTTTGTCCAGTTTGATGTTGACCATCTGATAACGCTGCGCCAGCTGCGGCAGATCGGCGCGGGTGTGGCAGCTTTCATCGGCGCAGATCGGCAGCGGATGAATAAAGTGCTCCAGCGCGGCGTCGTCACCGGCCGGCAGCGGCTGCTCCAGCATCGCCACGCCGAGATCGGCCAGCAGCTGGCAGCGCGCCGCCAGCCCTTCCGCCTGCCAGGACTCATTGGCGTCGACGATCAGCGTCGCCTGCGGCACCGCAGCGCGGATCGCCACCAGTCGTTCGCTGATATAGTGATCGTCGAGTTTGATCTTCAGCAGCGTGGCACCCTGCCGCTCCAGTTCGCGCGCGGCGAAGGCCATCGCTTCCGGCGTGCCGATGCTGACGGTCTGCGCCATACGGATATGCGCCGGAGCCGCCACGCCGCTGCGCTGCCACAGGCTCTGCCCGTGCAGGCGGCACTCCAGATCCCACAGTGCCGAATCCAGCGCGTTGCGGGCGGCACCCGCCGGCATCTGCGCCAGCAGCTGCTCGCGGGTTATGCCTTGTGCGATCGCCGGCGCCATCTCTGCCAGCTGCGCCATCACCGATTCCTCGCTCTCGCCGTAACGCGGGTACGGCGTGCATTCACCGGTGCCGCGCACGCCCTGCTGTTCGATTTCGACCACCACCACCCGGGCTTCGGTGCGGCTGCCGCGCGCAATCACGAAGGCGGTATGCAGCGGCCAGGCTTCCGGGTAAAAACGCATGTCTCTCATAACGGCTCCTGAGCGAAAACTGCGCATTCAGCCAGGCTGATGCGCCGGTGATGTTTTATAGAACAGCCTAATATATACAACTATTTAGCAAACTTTGATATCCAATCCGCCCCGGTTGTCATAAACTGGCGCCAGGGTGTGAACCTGATGTTAAATGCCGTTGCCGGTGCGCCGTTTCATCAGGTTCATACCCTTTGTATAAACACCTGTAAAAGGAATCTAGCAATGACTCAGACAGTACATTTTCAAGGCAATCCGGTCAGCGTAGCGGGCAAACTGCCACAGCAGGGCGAACAGGCCAAGGCCTTCTCACTGGTTGCCAAAGACCTGTCAGACGTAGCGCTGAGCAGCTTCGCGGGTAAACGCAAAGTCCTGAACATCTTCCCAAGCATCGATACCGGCGTCTGCGCGACGTCGGTGCGTAAATTCAACCAGCTGGCCAGCGGCCTGGATAACACCGTGGTGCTGTGCATCTCCGCCGATCTGCCGTTCGCGCAGTCTCGCTTCTGCGGCGCGGAAGGCCTGAGCAACGTGGTCACCCTGTCCACCCTGCGCGGCGCCGAGTTCAAGCAGGCGTACGGCGTCGAAATCGCCGAAGGCCCGTTGGCGGGCCTGACCGCGCGTGCAGTCGTGGTGCTGGATGGCCAGGACAACGTGCTGTACAGCGAGCTGGTGAACGAAATCACCACCGAGCCGGACTACGACGCGGCGCTGGCTGCGCTGAAATAATAAAGCCGGCGAACGCCGGCTTTGGATACCCATTAAAGGCGCCGCAAGGCGCCTTTCTTATTCTTCGCCCTCGGCGCCGCCTTTGCGGCTGCTCAGGCCATACTCGCGCAGCTTGTTGGCGATGGCGGTGTGGGAAACGCCCAGGCGCTTCGCCAGCTTGCGGGTGCTGGGATAGGTGCGATACAGACGCGTCAGCACCGAGCGCTCGAAACGCTTGCTGATGTCGTCCAGCGAGCCGTCCAGCACCTCGTCGCCCAGCGACATCTCCACCTCGAACTCCGGCAACACGATATCCTGTGGCCGCAGTTCGTAGCCTTCGGTTTGCGTCAGCGCGCGGTAGATGGCGTTTTTCAGCTGGCGCACGTTGCCCGGCCAGCCGTACTTGCTGAGGAAGCCGCCCAAATCGCTCGCCAGTTTGGGCCGCGCCACGCCCTGCTCATCGGCGAAGCGCGCCACGAACAGCTCGGTCAGCGGCATGATGTCCTGCGGACGTTCGCGCAGCGGCGGGATGGTGATGGTCAGCACGTTGAGGCGATAATAGAGATCTTCGCGGAATTCTCCGCGCTGCACCAGCTCGGTGAGGTTTTTCTGGGTGGCGCAGATCACGCGTACGTCGACGTGCACCTCATGCTCTTCGCCGACCCGGCGGAAGGTGCCGTCGTTGAGGAAACGCAGCAATTTAGTCTGCATGCGCGGCGACATTTCGCCGATCTCATCCAGCAGCACCGAGCCGCCGTTGGCCTGCTCGAAGAAGCCCTTCTTGCCTTCCAGCGCGTTGGGATAAGCGCCCGGCGCATGGCCGAACAGCTCGCTCTCCACCACGTCATCCGGCAGTGCAGCGCAGTTCAGCGCCAGGAACGGCTGTTTGCCGCGCGGGCTGCGCAAATGGCAGGCGCGGGCCAGAATATCTTTGCCGGTACCTGTATCGCCGACGATCAGCAGCGGCGCATCGAGCATCGCCAGCTTGCGCGCCTGCTCCAGCACGTGACGCATCTTGGCGCTTACCGCAACGATGTGGTCGAATTCGGTATCGTCGTTCACCGACAGATTTTGCAGCTGGCGGCCCATGCGCGCGGTGGACTTCAGCATCACCACCGCGCCGACCGCGGCCGGCTGCTGCTGTTCGTCTTCCAGATAGATGGGCGTGATGTCCATCAGGAAGTCCTGGCTGCGGATCACCACCCGCTCCGAGTGCGGCGCCGTATGCTCGCTCTCCAGCCAGCGGCTGAAGTTATAGCCGCCGATCAGCGCCCCGGCGGTCTGGTTGCGGATCTTGTCTTCGTTCAGGCTGAACAGCGCCTGCGCTGCCGGGTTGGCCAGCTCGACCTTGCCCTTCATGTCGATCGAGAACACCGGTTCCGGCATCGATTCCAGCAGCGCGCGCAGCGCGCGGTGCTCGCGTTCGGAAGGCATAAAGCTGACGGTGCGCACGTCGGTCACGCCGGCGATGCGGCGGATCTCCGCCATCAGCGCGCGGAAAGTATCGAACTCCAGCTGGGAGAAATTGAGGTAAATGCGGCCGATGGGATCGATCTCGATGCCACGTAAGTCAATGCTGCGCGATACCAAAAGATCGAGTAATTCTCGAGTGAGACCGAGGCGGTCTTCGCAAAATACTTCCAAACGCATCAGTGTTGGCCTTATCTCTGCAGGTGCGGGGATCGTTGACGATGATGATACTCCCTCGCACCGGGCGGTAGAAGCGATCTGTCAGCAAAAGTTGACAGAACTCTGATTTATTGCCGTGGTTGCTGATTTTAAACGCAAGCGAATAACAGCATCGGCGTCATTTTAGACTACAAACAGAGAGTTATCACAACCAGAATTAATTTTGCAGAGATTTATCACGCACTCGCAGGGGGATCGACTGTCGTCAAGTCTCGATTACGTCCGGCGTCGGCGCCATTGAGAAAGCGGCGCTCCTCAGAGCGCCGTGCGGGATTATTTGGCCTTGCCGTCGCTCTTTTTCAGCGTGTCTTTCAACTGGCCGATCAGCTGGCTGCGGAAATCGCCAAGCTTCGGCTTTTCCCCTTCCAGCCACGGCAGCGGGCGGCACAGTTCCATCGCCTTGATGCCCAGCCGCGCGGTCAGCAAGCCGGCGCCGATGCCCTGCGCCGCGCGCGCCGACAGCCGCGCCGCCAGATCCTGCGACATCCAGTCCATGCCCACTTCACGCACCAGCTCGGAAGCGCCGGCGAAGGCGATGTTCAACAGCACCAGCCGGAACAGACGAATGCGGCTGAAGTAGCCCAGCTCGATGCCGTACAGCGCGGCGATGCGGTTGATCAAACGGATGTTGCGCCAGGCGATAAACGCCATATCCACCAGCGCCAACGGGCTGACGGCGATCATCAGCGTCGATTCGGCGGCGGAGCGGCTGATTTCGCGCCGCGCCTGGTTGTCGAGCACCGGCTGCACCAGTTTGGCGTACAGCTCCACCACTTCACGATCGTTTTGCGTTTCATGCAGCGAGGCCTGCCAGCGCTGCAGCGCCGGATGCCCCTGATCCAGCCCGGCCTGACGCGCCAGCTTCTCGCAGAATTCGCGCCCCTGGCCCAGCCCGTGACTGTGCAACAGCTCGCGCGCCACGTCGCGCTCTTCCGCGCGCTGGCGCAGCCGATACAAACGCCGCCACTCGGTGACCACCGAACCGACGCCGGCGAACACGATCAGGCCGCCGGCCACGCCGCCGCCCATGGCGATCCAGTCCTGCTGCACCCAGGCGGTATGCACCCACTGCACGCCCTGTGCCACCACGCTGACGCCGAACAGCGCCAGGCCAGCGGTGACCATTTTGCGCCACAGGCTGCGTTTCGGTTTCAGCGCGGCGTTAATGATGCCTTCGGCGCGCCCTTCTTCCTCTTCCTGCTGCAGCTCCGGCGCAGCCGGGAAAAAGCTTTCCGCCTGTTCGGCATCGAACGCGACGCCGGCGCGCAACGCCGGCTCCTGCGGCGGCTGCAGCGGCTCGTCAAAATCGATACGCGGTTTGATCGGCTCGCTCATCGCAATTTGTCTCCCAATAAAAACTCCATCACCGCATCCAGACGGATGTGCGGCAACGGACTGTCCACGCTCATGGCGCGTGGACGAAATTCATCGAAGTGGAACCCCTGGCTCTGCCAGAACGCCGGCCCCGGCAGGCGCGCGGGCACTTCGCCGGGGAACACCGTCAGCGGCGCGCCGTCACCGAGGCGGTTGCCCTTCAGCGCCGGAATGCGTTGCCCCTGATGATCGACGATGCCGCTCTCGGTCGCCTGCACCGAGGCCAGGCCGACGCAATCCATGCTGATGCCCTCGAACGCCGCGTTCTGCCACGCCTCCTGCACCAGCTGTTGCAGCAACGACACCAGATTGGCGTGCTGATCGGCGGTGATATGATCCGCCTTGGTGGCGGCGAACATCAGTTTGTCGATGGTCGGCGAGAACAAGCGGCGAAACAGCGTGCGCTTGCCGTAATGGAAGCTCTGCATCAGTTGGGTCAGCGCCAGACGCATGTCGTTGAACGCCTGCGGGCCGCTGTTGAGCGGCTGCAGGCAGTCGACCAGCACGATTTGCCGATCGAAACGGACGAAATGTTCTTTGTAGAAGTTTTTGACGATCGACTGGCAATAGTAGTTGAAGCGAGCGCGCAACATGCCGATGTTGGTGTGTTTGTCGGCCTGCGCCAGCTTAGATTCGCCGATCGCGGCCACGTCGGGCCACGGGAAAAACTGCAGCGCCGGCGCGCCGGCCATGTCGCCCGGCAGCACGAAACGCCCCGGCTGAATGAAGTGCAGCCCTTCGCTTTTGCAGCGCAGCAGATAATCGGTGTAGGCCTGGGCGATCGCCGCCAGGCGGTTTTCGTCGGCCGGGGCCAGCGGATCACAGGCTTTGCACAACTCAAGCCAGGGTTTGGCCCATTCTGCGCGTTCGCCCTGCAGCAGCCCGGCCATCTGGCGCGACCAGGCCAGGTAATCCTGCTCGAGCATCGGCAGATCCAGCAACCATTCTCCGGGATAATCGACGATCTCCAGGTACAGCGTGGAGGTGTCTTTGAAGTGGCGCAGCAGCGAGTCGTTGGAGCGGTAGCGCAGCGCCAGACGAATTTCGCTGACGCCGCGCGTCGGCGTCGGCCAGGCCGGCGGCGTACCGTAAAGCTGCGCCAGCCCTTCGTCATAGGTGAAACGCTGGATGCCGAGATCGCGCTGCGGGATGCGTTTGACGCCCAGCAGGCGCTCTTCGCGCGCCGGTGAAAACAGCGGCATGCGCGCGCCGCTGTGCACATGCAGCAGTTGGTTGACGAAGGCGGTGATAAAGGCGGTTTTGCCGCTGCGGCTCAGGCCGGTCACCGCCAGGCGCAGATGGCGATCCATTCCGCGGTTGACCAGCGAGGTTAACTCATTTTGCAGTCGTTTCATTGCTCTCCTTGACGTAACGCCCGAATGCCTTGTTCAGGCCTTTACGGAACAGCGGTTCCAGCACCAGCGCCAGCACGAAGCGCACCGGTTTGCGGCCGACGGTCTTCAACAGCCAGCCGGCGGCGCCCGCCGGGCCATAGTTCAATAACGCTATGATGATGACTTTAGCCAATGTCTTCAACATTGCCGCCGCTCCTCGTTTAAATCCACCCGTTCTGGCGGTGTTCGCAACATCGATTTTATTCATGACAATGCCCTCCGGCACAAGACGATTAATTTCACATTCAACGGGATAACGGCGGCGAAGATGCCCGGCCTGCGCAGGCCGGGCATCGCAAGAAGGGTTACAGCTTGCGGAAACGGCTCTGCACGCCGAAGGTATCGGACGTTACGTACCGCTCGACCTGACGCAGCTGCTGCTCGCCGCTGCCCAACTCATATTCCAGCTGATCGAGCAGCTGGCGCGGCGTCTTCTGATGCTCGCCTTCGAAACGGCTGGCCGGCGCTTCGTCCAACACGAACACCAGCGCGATATAGGCCACCAGCGTGAAGAAAAACAGCCCAAAGAACAGCGACAGCACCACCATCACGCGGATCAGGCGCACCGGCACGTCGAAATAGTGGGCCAACCCGGCGCAGACGCCTTTCACCATGCCTTCTTCGGGAACGCGATAAAGCTTTTTACTGCCCAGCGTCATGCTCATCAGGACTGTCTCCAGTTCGGGTGTTCCGCATCAAGGATCTCTTCCAGCGCCTGAATGCGTTCACGCATGCGTTTGGCGTCTTCCGCCAGCTGCGCCAGGCGCTGCATTTCTTGCTGACTCAGCTGGATGCCGGTCTGTTGCCGATTGCTGTAATGCAGCCAAAGCCAAATCGGCGCGACAAACAACACGAAAATTGTCAGCGGAATGGCAAGTAATAAAGCACTCATTGTTATTCCTTCTTATCGGGTCCTGGATAGGCGGCCACCTCCGACGTGTGGCCGCGGTTCACCTTACTCGGAGCGGTTCATCTTGGCTTTCAGCGCCGCCAGCTGCTCACTGATGGCGTCGTCGGCTTTCAGCTCGGCAAACTCTTGATCCAGCGACTTCTTTTTACCGATGCTGATGCTTTCCGCTTCGGCTTCCATATGGTCGATGCGGCGCTCAAACTGTTCGAAACGCGCCATCGCTTCATCCAGCTTGCCGCTGTCGAGCTGGCGGCGCACTTCACGGGAGGAAGACGCGGCCTGATGACGCAGCGCCAGCGCCTGCTGCCGCGCGCGGGTTTCGGTCAGCTTGTTTTCCAGCTCGCCGATTTCGCTCTTCATGCGCGCCAGCGTTTCTTCTACGGTCGCCACTTCTTGCGTCAGCGTGGCGATCAGATCGGCCACCTTTTGTTTTTCGATCAGCGCCGCACGGGCCAAATCTTCTTTATCTTTGCGCAGCGCCAGTTCGGCTTTTTCCTGCCAGTCGCCTACCTGGCTTTCGCCCTGCTCAATGCGACGCAGCAGCTGCTTTTTCTCCGCCAGCGCACGCGCCGACGTAGAGCGAACTTCAACCAGCGTGTCTTCCATCTCTTGGATCATCAACCGCACCAGCTTCTGCGGATCTTCCGCCTTGTCCAGCAGGGTGTTGATGTTGGCGTTCACGATGTCGGCAAAACGAGAAAAAATACCCATAATTCACTTCCTCTTGGTTCTGATGGCGTCTGAAGCGCCGCGTTAAGTCGTACAGCTTGCCTGAAGATATAATCAAAACCCGTGCCAACTTTTATATCATTGATAAATAATGGATATTATTTTTTGACTCTCTGCGTGCTTGCTGTAGAGTGATTATTTTCACCAAACATTGGCGAATTTCATCATGAACGAGCAGCCAGAGAATTTGTTGGGCGAGGCAAACGCCTTTGTCGACGTATTGGAGCAAGTCTCCCAGGTGGCAAAGCTTAACAAACCGGTGCTGGTGATCGGCGAGCGCGGTACCGGCAAGGAGCTGATCGCCCACCGCCTGCACTACCTTTCCAACCGTTGGCAAGGGCCGTTCATCTCGCTCAACTGCGCGGCGCTGAATGAAAACCTGCTGGATTCCGAACTGTTCGGCCACGAGGCCGGCGCCTTTACCGGCGCGCAAAAACGCCATCTGGGGCGCTTCGAGCGCGCCGATGGCGGCACGCTGTTTCTCGATGAGCTGGCGACCGCGCCGATGCTGGTGCAGGAGAAGCTGCTGCGGGTGATCGAATACGGCCAGCTGGAGCGCGTGGGCGGCAGCCAGCCGCTACGGGTGGATGTGCGCCTGGTGTGCGCCACCAACGACGATCTGCCGGCGCTGGCGGCGGCGGGCAAGTTCCGCGCCGATCTGCTGGATCGGCTGGCGTTCGACGTGGTGCAGCTGCCGCCGCTGCGCCAACGGCGGCCCGATATCATGCTGCTGGCCGAGCATTTCGCCATTCAAATGTGCCGCGAACTGGCGCTGCCGCTGTTTCCCGGCTTTACCGAACGCGCCAGGCAAACGTTGCTCGAATATGGCTGGCCGGGCAACGTGCGTGAACTGAAAAACGTGGTCGAACGTTCGGTCTATCGTCACGGCGACAGCGACAGCCCGCTGGATGAGATCGTCATCAACCCGTTTGCGCCGCGTGAGGCGGCGCCGGTCGCGCCCGCCCCTGAAGGCGTCTGCGCGTTACCGGCGCTGCCGCTGGATTTGAAAAACTGGCAGCTGGAGCAGGAGAAGGTATTGATCGAAGCGGCGCTGCAGCAGGGGCGTTTCAACCAGCGCAAGGCGGCGCAGCTGCTGGGGCTCACCTATCATCAGCTGCGCGGCATGCTGAAAAAACATGCGCTGCTGCAAAACGGCGAGCAAGACGAGGATTAGTAACGCAGGGATTGGGTGCCGGTCTTTCCCGGCCGTCAGCTATTAGCCCCAGGTTGGGAGATGTGGCCTGAGGACGGCCGCCTGGAGATGTCGGCCTTTCCCGACGGTCACTTCACTGCGCGGGATTTTCCCGCCGATGAATCACCTTCTTGCAAGATCACTGCGGTATTTTCCCTGCCCGATAAATGACGCCGAGCGACAACGCGACGCAGACCAGAAAGGCATAGCGCAGACCGACAGTTTCGGATAAGAACCCGATTAACGGCGGCCCGATCAGCGTGCCCAGAAAGCCGATGGTCAACACCGCCGCGATGGCGGCGCTTGGCGCCATGGAAGAAGACCTTGCGGCCGCCCCCGCAACCAGCGGAATAATGACGCAAATGCCAAGCCCAACCAGGAAAAAACCGATTATCGATGTCACCAACCCCGGCAACCAGGTCGTTAGCGTCATGCCGGTGAACGCCAGCATTCCGCCCCACTGCAACGTTCTTCTCACTCCGATCCGATCAACGAACCGGTTCAACATGAGCCGACCGATCGTCATGGCCGCCATAAATACCGTAAAACCCAGGCCGATGTATTTTCGATCGACCGAGACGACATTCTGAAAATAAACGACGCTCCAGTCATACATGATGCCCTCACAAGCCATCGAGCAGAAAACGATCAGGCCATAGTTGAACAGCGAGCGGTCCGGGATGGCGAAAGCGCGCCCGGTCTGTTCCAACTCCGGTTTGTCGAACAATGCCCGCCGACACAGCAAGGCGGACACCAGAGCCACCGCCGCTATGCCAGTAAAGTGCAGCGGCAAGGCGACATCCCGACCGATCATTAGCGCCCCGATCCCTGCGCCGACGAACCCGGCCACGCCCCATATACCGTGAAAGAACGGCAGCCGCGTTTTACCGCTGACCGCCTCGGCGATACTGGCCTGCATGTTGTTAGAGACATTGACCGCGCTGTAAGCGAACCCGGAGAAAAACAGCAACGCCGCCAATTGAGGGACCGTCGCGGCAAAGGGCACCAGAAGCAAAAGCATGGCGTTGATCAGAATGGCCGCGACGCCGACCATCCTGCTGCCGAGTTTGGCGATCGCCCATCCCGATATCGGCAGCGACAAGACCACCCCGGCCGACATGGCGAACAGTACGCTGCCGAATACGCCGTCAGACAACGCGAGCCCTCCCTTGATCGTCGCCATCCTTGAGCTCAAACTGCCGAAACACAACCCCAGCATGAAAAACATGCTGGATATCGCCAGGTTTTTTTCTTTCATCATCGACATCATGGACGCTCCTCTTATCCGATTAGCGGCCTGCTCAGGCGAAGGCATCGACACCGGTCAGCGACGCCGAAAGCGCCCACAGACGCTGCGCCTGTTCCGGATCGATCGCGTATTCCTTCACGCCGACCAGCGCCTGACTGTCGTGTGCGGCGATACCGGCAATATCGCCATCCTCACAGTAAAGTCCTCCCAAACCCTGCAACTGCGGTGAGGTGGCGGCCCACACCTGAGTCGCGGCCCCCTGCTGAGGCGTTTTAAGGGCGTCGGGATCGGCCGGATTGCCGTCTTCGTCCATCCAGCCTAGGGCTATCATCTCTTCTCTCGATATGTGCCGCTGCAGCGGCGTGGCGATGCTGCCAGGATGCAGGCTAAATGCGCGGATCCCCCGCGAGCGGCCAAGAAGATCCAACCGGACGGCAAACAGGGCATTCGCCGTCTTCGACTGACCGTACGCCAGCCACTTGTCGTAACCGCGTTCGAACTGCACATCTTCCCAGCGGATCGCCGAATGGTGATGCCCGGCGGAGGAAACGCTGACCACCCGCCCGCCATCGGCAATGGCCGGCCACAGCAAATTGGTCAGCGCATAGTGGCCGAGATGGTTGGTGGCGAACTGCCTTTCCCAACCGCGCCCCACCCGCGCCTCCGGGCATGCCATCACTCCGGCGTTGTTGATGACAATATCCGCCCGTAGGCTCGATGCGGTAAAGTCTGCGGCGAATCGGCGCACGCTGTTTAAATCGGCGAGATCGAGTTCGGCGATCTCGACGCCGGCGCTCTGCCCTAACACCTCTTTGGCTGCCGCCGGTGCCCGGCAAGCGACGATGACCCGTGCGCCGGCGTCGGCCAGCGCCAGCGTCGTCTCCAGACCGAGACCTGAATGACCACCGGTGACGATGGCCTGAGTGCCTGACAGATCCAGGCCCGTTAGCACCTCGCCGGCGGTCGTTTTGGGCCCGAATCCTGAGTTGATGGGGGTTTGTTGGATAATCACAGGCTTTCTCCTCGCGGTTAACAGTGGCAGGCCAAACGCAGCCGGCGCGTCGATGAGGAGGAGTATGAAATTCCGTCGCGGGACTGTGAATGTATGAAAGCCCGAACTTCTGTCGAGATCGTCCAGGTTGAACAGCAGAGTGCGGATATGCTGTTTGCCTGGCGAGGTTTCCGGTCTGAGGCAGGCAAAAAAAAAGCCAGCACCCGAGCTGGCTTAAAAAACACTGGAAGCAATGTGAGCAATGTCGTGCCTTCCACATCAGAGCCGCAAACTGTGGCCTTCCGTGAACTGCCAGGCGATGATAATAGTTATCAGTATCGTCTGTAAAGCACTTTGTTGAGAATTTTTCTCATTTCCACACGAAGATTGCGCAATTACCACTCAGGGAACGGGTCAGCCATATCCAGCCAGTAGTCCACGCCGGCGGCCATTTCATCGTCGCTCAGCAGGCAGTCGTCCAACAAACGCACGATCGTCGCCTGCTGCAGATGCTGGCCGATAAACACCAGCTCCTGGCGCATGTCGCCGAACGGCTCCACCCATTTTTCCTGAATATGCGCCCGCGCTTCGGGATCCTGCGGCCAGTTCTTTTGCGGGATGGCGCGCCAAAAGGTGCCCGCCAGGCCGTAGTGGGCGATGCCGCCGGCCTGGCTCCACTGTCCGGCCTGGCGCGGCCGCGTCGCCAGCCAGAAAAAGCCTTTCGAGCGCAGCAGCTTGCCGCCGCCCCAGTCGCCGTTGATCACGCGGTAAAACTTGTCAGGCGCAAACGGCCGCCGCGCCTGATAGACGAAGCTGCTGATGCCGTAGTTTTCCGTTTCCGGCACGTGTTCGCCGCGCAGCTCTTTCAGCCAGCCGGGCGCCTGCTGCGCCTTTTCAAAGCTGAAGCTGCCGGTATTCAGCACCGCCTCCAGCGGCAGCTTACCCGGCGCGATCGGCACAATGCGGGCATCGGGGTTCAGGCTGGCCAACAGCGCCATCACTTCGCCCTGCTGGGCTGGCGTCAACAGATCGGTCTTGCTGACCAGGATCACGTCGCAGAACTCAATTTGCTCAATCAGTAGATCCGCCACGCTGCGCAGATCGTCCTCGCCCAGGCTTTGGCCGGCCTCCTGCAGGCTTTGCGCCTGCTGGTACTGCTGGATGAAATTCACCCCGTCGACCACCGTCACCAGGGTATCCAGCCGGGCGAACTGCGACAGGCTTTCCCCTTGTTCATCCTCGAAGGTAAAGGTTTCCGCCACCGGCAGCGGCTCGGAGATGCCGCTCGATTCGATCAACAGATAATCAAAGCGCCCGTCCTGCGCCAGCTCGCGCACCGATACCAGCAGGTCTTCGCGCAGCGTGCAGCAAATGCAGCCGTTGCTCATCTCCACCAGCTTCTCTTCCTGGCGATCGAGATGCACGGCATTTTCCACCAGCGCGGCGTCGATGTTCACTTCGCTCATGTCGTTGACGATCACCGCCACGCGCATGCCCTGCCGGTTGTTCAGGATGTGGTTCAGCACCGTAGTCTTGCCGGCGCCGAGAAAGCCGGAAAGCACGGTCACGGGAAGTTGTTTCATGGGAGCCTCATTAAAATTCATTGCGTAATGCCTGATAGCCGCGCACCAGCTCGACGTTGGTGGCGGCCACTTCTTCCGAAAACTGCAGCGCGCCGCGATCGACCTGGCGATAGCGCGACAGGTCGCTGTCCGGCCCTACGCGCTCGGTCGAGGGGATATAGCGGTTTTCCGGCAGCGTCACGCCGTCCACCACCGCGTTGTAACGCACCACGCAGCCGGACTGGATGTGGCAGTTGAACAGCACGCTGTTGAAACCGATAAACACCCGATCGTCGATGCGACACGGGCCGTGGACGATGGCGCGGTGGGCGATCGAGCTGTAACGGCCAATGGTGACCGCCGCCCCGCTCTTGGAGTGGATCACCACGCCGTCCTGAATATTGGAGTGCGAGCCGATGACGATCGGCTCCATGTCGCCGGCGGCGTTCAACTCGTCGGCGCGGATCACCGCATACGGGCCGACGTAAACGAAATCTTCGACGATCACCCGGCCGCAAATAATGGCGGTGGGATCGATGTAGGCCAGCGGCGAGACCTGCGGCAGGTGGCCGCTGGGATTTTTACGCAGCATGATTTTCTCCCCGCCAGCTCAGCTCCGCCACCGCATTGTGGGCATGCAGGCTCTCCTGATGCTCGACGCGCAGCGAGAAGGTGCGGTAATCACACTGGCTGCGCAGCATGCGATACAGACGCCGCGCCGCGTCCTCGCAAAACATCAGGTTCTGACCGTTGGCCAGCGCGAAGGCCTGTTCGTCGCGGCGTTTCACCAGCGTTTGTACCGGCGTGCCCAGCGCGTGTTCGATGCGGTCGATCAATTTCACCGGTTCGAACGCCCGTTCATTCTCGGGCGTTACGGTGACCCAGGCCCAGCTGCGCTGGCTGTGGGGGGTAGCCGGCATTCCCTGCTCCAACAGCCACTCGCTCACCTGCCGTTGGCTGATCCGCTCCGCCGCCTGTTCGAAATCAAACTGAAACTGTTGCTGCGCCAGCTGGCGGCTGAGCGCCGCCGAACTCGGGCAGGTCGAGGAGTAAGGTACGCCGACGGTCAGCGCCAGCGTCAGCCTGTCCGTCAGGGTGGCCTCGATGCGCAGCGGGTAAGCCTTCCAGCCGCGCTGCGGCGACAGCAACGCCGGGCGCGACAGCAGCAGCTCGCCGCTGAGCGTCAGGCTGGCGCGATCGCTGTGTTCCGGCTGCGAATCCAGAAAGGCCTGCAGCGTTCGGCCGAGGCGCTGCGGCGTCAGCTCGCCCTGCGTCAATTCGTCCAGCGCCAGATACAGCCGCGACATGTGAATGCCGCGTTCGCCCGCCGCTTCGGCGCGCAGGTTGATGCCGGCGTCGACCTTGGCCATCAGTGGCTTGCCGGCCAGCTCAAGCGGCAGCGCGATCCCTTGCATCCCGACCCAATCGAGCCCGACATCACTCATTTCGCCGCGCCATGCCTGAGCGTCTGGCAGCGAACGGCGTGGTGGAAGCGCAACTTCGTTCATACATCCCCTTGCGTTATTGTGACTTTGCCGGGGAACGGTATCATGATTTTGTTATATTATAACATAACATGAAAAAATTTTTTCTTGCCGCTGAACGGGCTGGTTAATCAAGTCGCAGAAAACTCAGCGATTTTGCTCAATGGATTGGGCTGCCGGTCAGAGTGCGATACACTAACGCTATTGCTGATTAACCCATGAGCCTCTATGCGTGGTTTACCCCTTTGGATAGTGTCGTTGTGCTTTACCGGCTCCGCCCTGGCCACAACAACACCGCCCGCGCCCGCCGCGGCGCCGCTGCCGGACATTCGCCAGAGCGGCTTTGTCTATTGCGTCAGCGGCATACTGAATACCTTCAACCCGCAAATGGCCAGCAGCGGCCTGACGGTGGATACCCTGGCCGCCCAGCTGTACGATCGCCTGCTGGATGTCGATCCCTACACCTACCGGCTGATCCCCGAGCTGGCGCAAAGCTGGGAGGTGCTGGACAACGGCGCCACCTACCGCTTCCATCTGCGCAAGGACGTGCCGTTCCAGACCACCGCCTGGTTCACGCCCACCCGCAAGATGAACGCCGACGACGTGGTGTTCAGCTTCGCGCGCGTATTTGACCAAAAACACCCGTATCACGACGTCAACGGCGGCGAATACCCCTATTTCGACAGCCTGCAGTTCGGCGATTCGGTGCAGAGCGTGAGAAAGCTCGACGACTACACGGTGGAGATCCGCCTGCAGTCGCCGGACGCCTCGTTCCTGTGGCACCTGGCGACCCACTACGCGCCGGTGCTGTCCGCCGAATACGCCGACACGCTGACGCGCGAAGGCCACCAGGAGCTGATCGACCGCGAGCCGGTCGGCAGCGGCCCGTTCCTGCTCAATGAATACCGCTCGGGGCAATATATTCGCCTGGCGCGCAACGCCGCCTACTGGAAAGGCCTGCCGCGCATGCCGCAGGTGGTGATCGATCTGGGCGCAGGTGGTACCGGCCGCCTCTCCAAGCTGCTGACCGGCGAATGCGACGTGCTGGCCTATCCGGCGGCCAGCCAGTTGTCTATCCTGCGCGACGATCCGCGCCTGCGCCTGACGCTGCGCCCGGGGATGAACATCGCCTATCTGGCGTTCAACACCCGCAAACCGCCGCTCGACAACCTCAACGTGCGCCAGGCGATCTCGCTGGCGATCAACAACCAGCGGTTGATGCAATCGATCTATTACGGCACGGCGGAAACCGCCGCCTCGATCCTGCCGCGCGCCTCCTGGGCCTATGACAACGACGCGCACGTCACCGAGTACGATCCGGCCAAATCGCGCGAAATGCTGCGGCAGGCCGGCGTCGGCCAGCTGAACCTGAAGCTGTGGGTGCCGACCGCCTCGCAGTCTTACAACCCGAGCCCGCTGAAGACCGCCGAGCTGATCCAGGCCGATCTCGGCCAGGTGGGCATCAACGTCACCATTGTGCCGGTGGAAGGCCGCTTCCAGGAAGCGCGCCTGATGGAGATGAACCACGATCTGACCCTGACCGGCTGGGCCACCGACAGCAACGACCCGGACAGCTTCTTCCGGCCGCTGCTGAGCTGCGCGGCAATCCGTTCACAAACCAACTATGCTCACTGGTGTGACCCGGGCTTCGACGAAGTGCTGCAGAACGCGCTGCTGTCGCAGCAGCTGTCTCAGCGCATCGACAACTACCGCAAGGCGCAGAAGATCCTCGAGCAGCAATTGCCGGTGCTGCCGCTGGCCTCTTC
The DNA here is from genome assembly GCF_057808395.1 of Serratia sp. TSO36. NCBI lineage: Bacteria > Pseudomonadati > Pseudomonadota > Gammaproteobacteria > Enterobacterales > Yersiniaceae > Serratia > Serratia sp. TSO36. Next base: position 47,862 of record NZ_JBJZOU010000015.1, read on the forward strand.
CCTGCGGCTGCAGGCCTACCGCTACGACATCAAGGGATTGGTGCTGAGCCCGTTCGGCAACGCCTCGTTCGCCGGGGTGTACCGTGAATCCGCGCCGGAGGTGAAAAAGTGATTATCTTTACCCTGCGCCGCATTCTGCTGCTGCTGATCACGCTGTTCTTCTTGACGCTGGTCAGCTTCAGCCTGAGCTATTTCACGCCGCGCGCGCCGCTGAACGGCGCCGCCCTGCTGGACGCCTATCAGTTCTACTTCGTCAGCCTGCTGCACTGGGACTTCGGCGTCTCCAGCATCAACGGCCAGGCGATCAGCGAACAGCTGCGCGAAGTGTTCCCGGCCACCATGGAACTGTGCCTGCTGGCCTTCGCCCTGGCGCTGTTTATCGGCATTCCGCTGGGCATCATCGCCGGCGTGCTGCGCGGCAAATGGCAGGACACCGCCATCAGCACCTTCGCGCTGCTGGGCTTTTCGATGCCGGTGTTCTGGCTGGCGCTGCTGCTGATGCTGTTCTTCTCGCTGCACCTGGGCTGGCTGCCGGTTTCCGGCCGTTTCGACCTGCTGTATCAGGTGAAGCCGATCACCGGTTTCGCGCTGATTGACGCCTGGCTGTCGGACTCGCCGTACCGCGCCGAGATGATCGGCAGCGCCCTGCGCCACATGATCCTGCCGATCGCCGCGCTGGCGGTGGCGCCCACCACCGAAGTGGTGCGCCTGATGCGCATCAGCACCGACGACGTGCTGAGCCAAAACTACATCAAGGCCGCCGCCACCCGCGGTCTGTCGCGCTTCACCATCATTCGCCGCCACGTGTTGCACAACGCGCTGCCGCCGATCGTGCCCAAACTGGGGCTGCAGTTCTCCACCATGCTCACGCTGGCGATGATCACCGAAGTGGTGTTCAGCTGGCCGGGCCTCGGCCGCTGGCTGATCAACGCCATTCGCCAGCAGGACTATGCGGCGATCTCCGCCGGCGTCATGGTGGTCGGCACGCTGGTGATCACCATTAACGTCCTGGCCGACATTCTGGGTGCGGCAACCAACCCGCTGAAACATAAGGAATGGTATGCCCTTCGATAACGTATACCGCGAGAAAAAAATGCCGAGCCCGCTGCGCTACACCTGGCGGATTTTCTACGGCGACGCGCTGGCGATGATCGGTTTTTACGGCGTGATCGCCCTGCTGCTGCTGTCGCTGTTCGGCAGCCTGCTGGCGCCCTACGCGCTGGATCAGCAGTTCCTCGGCTATCAGCTGCTGCCGCCGTCCTGGTCACGCTACGGCAACGTGTCGTTCTTTCTCGGCACCGACGATCTCGGGCGCGACATCCTCAGCCGCCTGTTGACCGGCACTGCCGCCACCTTCGGCTCGGCGCTGGCGGTGACGCTGGCCGCGGCGTTCTGCGGAGTGATCCTCGGCGTGTTCGCCGGCGTCACCCACGGGCTGCGCTCGGCGGTGCTCAACCACATCCTCGATACCCTGCTGTCCATTCCCTCGCTGCTGCTGGCGATCGTGGTGGTGGCGTTTATCGGCCCCAAACTTGAACACGCCATGCTGGCGGTGTGGCTCGCCTTGCTGCCGCGCATGGTGCGCACCATCTACAGCGCGGTGCACGACGAGCTGGAGAAAGAGTACGTGGTGGCGGCGCGGCTCGACGGCGCTTCCACGCTGCAGATCCTGTGGTACGCCGTCATGCCGAACATCGCCGCGGTGCTGGTGACCGAGTTCACCCGCGCGTTGTCGATGGCCATTTTGGACATCGCCGCACTCGGCTTCCTCGATCTCGGCGCGCAGCTGCCTTCGCCGGAATGGGGAGCGATGCTTGGCGATTCGCTCGAGCTGGTGTACGTCGCCCCCTGGACGGTGATGCTGCCCGGCGCGGCCATCCTCGTCAGCGTGCTGCTGGTTAACCTGTTAGGCGACGGTATGCGCCGCGCAATCAATGCCGGGGTGGAATAATGCCGTTACTCGATATCCGCAATCTGACGATTGAATTTATGACCGCCGAAGGGCCGGTCAAGGCGGTCGATCGCGTCAGCATGACGCTGACCGAGGGCGAGGTGCGCGGCCTGGTGGGTGAATCGGGCTCCGGCAAGAGCCTGATCGCCAAGGCCATCTGCGGCGTAACCAAAGACAACTGGCGCGTCACCGCCGACCGTTTCCGCTTCGACGACATCGATCTGCTGCAGCTGAGCCCGCGCGAGCGGCGCAGGCTGGTGGGCCACAACGTCTCGATGATTTTCCAGGAGCCGCAGTCCTGTCTCGATCCTTCCGAGAGCATCGGCCGCCAGCTGGCGCAGGCGATCCCGGGCTGGACTTATAAAGGCCACTGGTGGCAGCGCTTCAACTGGCGCAAACGCCGCGCCATCGAATTGCTGCACCGCGTCGGCATCAAGGATCACGACGACATCATGGGCAGCTTCCCGTACGAGCTGACCGAAGGCGAGTGTCAGAAAGTGATGATCGCCATCGCGCTGGCCAACCAGCCGCGCCTGCTGATCGCCGATGAGCCGACCAACGCCATGGAGCCGACCACCCAGGCGCAGATTTTCCGCCTGTTGGCGCGCCTCAATCAGAACAACAACACCACCATCCTGCTGATCAGCCACGATTTGCAGATGATGAGTAAATGGGCCGACCGGGTGAACGTGCTGTACTGCGGGCAAACGGTGGAAAGCGCCCAGTGCGAAGAGCTGCTGGCGGCGCCGCACCACCCTTACACCCAGGCGCTGATCCGCGCCATGCCGGACTTCGGCCGCTCGCTGCCGCACAAGAGCCGGTTGAACACGCTGCCGGGCGCCATTCCTTCGCTGGAACACCTGCCGATCGGCTGCCGTCTGGGGCCGCGCTGCCCTTACGCGCAGAAGAAGTGCATCGAAACGCCGCGCCTGCGCCCGGTCAAAAACCACTTCTTCGCCTGCCACTTCCCGCTGAACATGGAGGAGCAATAACATGGAAACGCTGTTGGAAGTGCGCAACCTGAGCAAAACCTACCGCTACCGCACCGGGCTGTTCCGCCGTCAGCACGTCGAGGCGGTGAAATCCGTCAGCTTTACCCTGCGCGAAGGCCAGACGCTGGCGGTGATCGGCGAGAACGGCTCCGGCAAATCCACGCTGGCGAAGATGCTCTCCGGCATGGTGGAACCGACCGGCGGTGAACTGCTGATCGACGATCATCCGCTGGAATTCGGCGATTATCGCTACCGCAGCCAGCGCATTCGCATGATTTTTCAGGATCCGAGCACCTCGCTCAACCCGCGCCAGCGCATCGGCCAACTGCTGGACGCGCCGCTGCGGCTGAACACCAGTCTGGAACCCGCCGAACGCGAGCAGCGCATCAACCAGACGCTGCGCCAGGTCGGCATGTTGCCGGATCACGCCTACTACTATCCGCACATGCTGGCTTCCGGGCAGAAACAGCGCGTCGCATTGGCGCGTGCGCTGATCCTGCAGCCGAAGGTGATCGTCGCCGATGAGGCGCTGGCCTCGCTGGACATGTCGATGCGCTCGCAAATCATCAACCTGATGCTGGAACTGCAGGAAAAACACGGTATTTCCTATATCTACGTCACTCAGCACCTCGGCATGATGAAGCATATCAGCGACCAGGTGCTGGTGATGCACGAAGGGGAAATCGTCGAACGCGGCAGCACCGCCGAGGTATTGGCGGCGCCGCTGCACGAATTGACCAAGCGCCTTATCGCCAGCCATTTCGGCGAGGCGCTGACCGCCGACGCCTGGCGGCGCGACGGCGGCCGTTTTTGAGGCCCGTCCTGGCCTGCAATAAACCCGCTGCGGCGGGTTTTTTATTGCCGCACGCGCCTGCCGCTACGCCAGAAAACGCAAATACAAATTACATTCTTGTTATATATCCTTATATTTTATTCCTTTCAGTTATTGATTAGTCCGTAACATTATTTTATCTCGCCAGGGCGATCGGTGAGGATATCCCCTACGTTGAGCCTCTCATACGACAGGATATCGCACTGATGAACAGCCTTCGCCATCGCCGCCTCTCGCAGTTTCTGCTTACGCTGGCCGCCGGTTTCTCTGTTTACGGCCACGCGCTGTGCTGCGATGAGCTGCGCTGAATCCACCTTTCGCCCCGCCAGCGGGCATGTTGCCTCTTTGTCCAGCCGCCGCTGCCGTACGCAGCGTTGGCTGTTGATCACGATTAAGGATTGACCCTATGGAACGACTCCGTCGACAACATAATGCCCAGTGGTATCACGAAACCCAAAGCAGCGTACGGGGCGATGCGCCGCTGGAGCCGCAGGCGGCCACCCTGCGCGATCGTTTTCTGCTGGGGCTGGGCGCCTTCGCCGACGAAGCGCTAAATGCTGCGCTCAGCGCCCGCGCCGGGGTATTCAACGCCTCGCTGGCCGGTTACCACGCGCTGTTTCCCGACCAGGTGTCGCTGTCACGATACGTGACATTGTCACCCTACGATCGCCTCAGCACCGCGTTGACCGTCGCTCAGGTGACGGGCGTGCAATCGCTTTGTAGCCACTACGCCGCCCGCCTCGCCCCGCTGCACAGCCCGGACGCCTCCCGGGAAAGCAATATCCGCCTTGCTCAGATCACCCAATATGCCCGCCAGCTCGCCAGCCAGCCCACGCTGATTTGCCGCAGGGCGCTGCAACAGCTCGGCGACGTCGGGCTGAGCCCGGCGGATATCGTAACCTTCTCTCAGACGATCGGTTTTGTCAGCTATCAGGCGCGTGTAGTGGCGGGTGTGGCGGCGTTGGCCGGCCGCCCGGCGGTGGTGGTGCCCGGCTTCCCGAACGTCGAAGACGCCGATGGCGTCGCTTTCAGCGCCGACGAGTTGAGCTGGGCTGCGCGTCTGCCGACAATCGACACGGAAGCCGCCGCCGCCGAACAGCTTGACGTGCTGGATCAGAGCCACCCGCAGGCGCGCGCCGAATCTTATTATTTGCTGTTGGCGCATGATGCCGCCGCGCTGCGCGAGCGTAACGGCGTGTTTAACGGCATCAATGCCGAAGGATATGGGTTATCGAGCCGATTGAAAGCGCTGGCGACGCTGGCGGTCTCGCGCATCAACGGCAGCCGCTACTGCGCGGCTACGGTGGCGCAAGAGCTACAGGACGACGGGCTGGCCCAGGCGCTGTTCGCCGGGCTGCCTCAGGGGCTGGCTTTTACCGAGGATGCCGTTAAACGCGCGGTGATCCACACCGCCGCCGAGCTGACGCGCGCTCCGGAGAAATTCACCCCGCAGAGCGTGCAGCCGTTGTTCAACAGCGGCCTGAACCAGGCGCAGGCGCTGGAAGTGATCCTCACCGCCGCGCTCTACGCCTGGGAAAACCGCCTGCGCCAAACGCTGGGCGATGCGGAGCCGGCACAGCCGGCGCAGTGACCTATCACTGAGTTGACGGCTAATTTCGCCGTTAACTCTCTTTGATCTATTTTGGCTAAAAACTTCGCCAAAAGATGAACTGATAAAGTAAAAATCCGAAAAAGTAATATTTGTGAGAATTATAATTCGTTTTTTCCTGCCGTTCGCGAAAATAACGACTCGTCAAAATTATGTCTGCAAACAAAGCAATAGAAAGATTGCGCCCTCGCTCAATTATGTAACCGTTCTCATCGCAGAAGCAGTAAAACAAGGTTTTAACCCTGCTAATTAATAGAGAAACACATTAACGCCTCTAACTTTTCAGCAGTGGTGGCCTTGCTGTTTAGTTTCTATGATTAAGCCGATAGCGACGTTGTGATTTCCATTTCAAATATTCACTAAAAATAAACGCTCGCCGTCAACCCCATTATTTTTTGATTTTCCATCACAGCAAAAAAATATTGTGAGGTAACCCCATGTCTGAGCAAGAACTTAAATCCAGCAACAGTATCGTTAACGTGATTGTCGTCATCGATACCGATGCTCTGATAGAAGCATTCGAGAATAACAACCCCAGTCAGGACTCCGGCAACCCAACAGGTATCGGCCATCAATACGCTTATATGGTCGTCACCTCCGAGCAGGTGATCGGCGGCTCCGGCACGGCGGACTTGAACTTTAAAGCCAATGTCGGCGACGTCATTCGCTGGACCGGCACCTCAGAATCCGCCAATTTCGACGCCGGCGTGCTGATCTACGGGCTGCCGCAGTTCGGCAGCGGCACCCAGGTCTTTTCCAACCCGACCTTCAAAATGTACACCCGCTGCTCGATGATGCCGGCGCAAAATACCGTGTTCCCCGTCACCTTCACCAACCAAACCTATTGGTTCATCCAGGCGGACATCAGCAATACCGGCACGGAAAATTATTGCATCCAATTTGGCCTTTATTATCGGCCAAACGGCGGCGATCAGAAATTACTGGGTTATTTCTATTGGGATCCGACCATTACCATCAGCAATTAACCTTATTCCGTCGACCGTTAGGCACCACATGATTATGGCCCCATGGGGCCATAATCGTTGCGGAAACATCGGGTAAACTTAAACGTCTCTATTCATTTTGCCGACGCAGCCACTCGCTGGCGGCGTCGAAGAATTTTTGCGCCAACGGCGTGGCGCGCTCCGCCATATCGACCACCACCGCCGCATGACGCGGCATGGCGCCGATGGCCACCGGGCGCCGCTGCAACGCCGGCATCAGCGGCGATTGCAGCTGGCCGCGCGGGAACAGCCCGCAGCCCAGGCCGACGAAAATTCCCTCCAGCAGTTGGAAGATCGAGGCAGTTTCCAGCCGCGTGTGCAGCGTCAACCCGGCGTCGCGGAAGTGTTGATCGAGATAGCGGCGGAAATAACGCGTCGGCTCGGCCAGGCACAGCGGCAAGGCGGCCACCGCCTCCAGCGGCAACGGCGTGTCGCCCACCAGCTTAGGGAAGTGTTGCGGATGAAATACCAGCTCGACGCCGGTTTCCACCAGCGGTTGCGATTGGAAATGCAGTTCCTTTAAGGTCGACAGCTCGAAAAAGCCGATGCCGATGTCGACGGTATGCGCCGTCAGCGCCTCCAGCAGCTGATCGGCGCTCAGCACCGCCAGCCGGTAATCGAGATGCGGGTAACGCTCGCTGACCGCCTTGAGCATTTCCGATACCGAGATACTGCACTGCGGCACCACGCCAAGGCGCAGCGTGCCGTGCAAGCCGTGCTTGAGCGACTCCACCTCCAGCTTCAGCCCCTGGTAGACCGAGACGATCTCACGCGCCCACGCCAGCACCCGCTCGCCTTCGGCGGTAAAACCGCCGAAATGGTTGCCGCGGTTAATCAGCGAAACGCCCAGCTCTTTCTCCAGATTTTTCAATCGCATGGATAGCGTCGGCTGGCTAACGAAGCTGGCTTCCGCCGCCCGGCCGAAGTGGCGTTCCCGTTCTAAATTACACAAATAAATCAGTTGTTTAATATCCATAGCGCGGCTCAATGATCGGCATTCGCATCAGTATACCACCGGGCGCCGTCGCCCGCCCGGCGAGTCAGAGCTTCAGCTTCACGTAATCCGCCAGGCGCGAGAACACGCCGCCCTGCGGCACCGCCTGCAGCGCCACCAGCGGCAGGGTTTTCACCACCTGGCCATTGTCGCTGATGCGGATCTCGCCGACGGTCTGCCCTTTGCCTATCGGCGCTTCCAGCCGCGCGGCAGTGATCACGTACTGCGCCTTCAGCTTGTCCGCTTCGTTTTTTGGCAGGCTGAGCGACTGGTTCTGCGCGCTGCCGACCGGCAAGCGGTGATCCTCGCCGTACCAGACCGGCTCTTCCCCCAGGCTCTGCCCGGCGCTGAACAGGTGTACGGTGGTAAAGTCGCGCAGCCCCCAGGTCAACAGCTTACGCGCCTGCTCCTCACGCCCCTTAGCGCTTTTGCCGCCCATCACCACGGCAATCAGGCGGCGATCCCCTTCGGTGGCGGAGGCGATGATGTTGAAGCCGGCCGAGGCGGTGTGCCCGGTTTTCAGCCCGTCGACGTGCAGCGTCTTATCCCACAGCAGGCCATTGCGGTTCTGCTGCGTGATACCGTTCCAGGTCAGCGACTTCTCGCTGTACATATGATATTCCGCCGGTTCACTCATGATAATGGCACGCGCAATCACCGCCAGATCGCCGGCGGTGGTGAACTGCCCCGGCGCATCCAGCCCGTGTACCGTTTCGAAATGGGTGTTCTGCAGGCCCAGCTGCGCGCTCTTCTCGTTCATCAGCTTGACGAAGTTGGCCTGGCTGCCCGCCACATAGTCCGCCATCGCCACGCAGGCGTCGTTGCCGGAATCGATGATAATGCCGCGGCTGAGATCGCGTACCGTGACCCTGTCACCTGGCTTCAGGAACATCAACGAAGACCCCTTGAACACCGGGTTGCCCTGCGCCCAGGCGTCTTTCCCCACGGTGACGACATCGTCAAGGCCAATCTTGTGCTGGTCGAGCGCGTGGTCGATCACCAACCCGGTCATGAGTTTGGTCAGGCTGGCCGGGTTGCGCCGTTCATCGGCATTGCCGGCAGCCAACACCTGGCCGGTGGTGTAATCCATCAAAACGTAAGAGGCGGCGTCTATCGCCGGCGGGGTCATGGTGGGAAAATGGGGCGTCGTTCCCGCCGCCTGCGCCGCTAAAGGCAGCAATATGCCGCCGATCACCACTGATACTGAACGCTTCACGCTGTGTTCCTCAGGCCCGCAGGCTAAATAAAATACCAATATAATCCGCGAGATAGACTGCATGAATTCACTTTCAGACGAAACCATTACTCTTTTGCAGCGGGTGTCTTTATGCAACCATTTGTTTACGTCATCGCCCGCCGGCGATAGATAAGCTCTATGCCGCCATTGCCCCATTCGATTAGACGCCACCCGGCAGCCCCCCTAAACTTGTGACATAAATACGCAAGACGCATAAAAAAGCGTTTACTTTTTAGCTACAACCACCTGCGAAGTGTCATCATGAAATTTAAACCGTCAATCAAGCCTTACACCGGCCCGGCGGGCGGCTGGGGTTCGCTTGAAGCCACCACCCGCTTTGTCCTCGACAGTAAACAAACGCTCAAAAACATGCGCAACCTGATGCGCGTCAACAAGGCTCGCGGCTTCGACTGCCCAGGCTGCGCCTGGGGCGACGACAACCACAGCACCTTCAGCTTCTGCGAAAACGGCGCCAAAGCGGTCAGTTGGGAAGCGACGCGCAGCGCCGTCGAGCCAGAGTTCTTCGCCGCCCACAGCGTCAGCACCCTGCAGCAGCAAAGCGACTACTTCCTCGAGTATCAGGGGCGCCTCACCCATCCGATGCGCTACAACGCCGAAACCGATCACTATGAGCCTATCCATTGGCCGGACGCGCTGGCGCTGATCGCCAAGCACATCAACGGCATGGACAACCCGAACCAGATCGAGCTGTATACTTCGGGCCGCGCCAGCAACGAAGCGTCGTACCTTTATCAGCTGTTCGGCCGCATGCTCGGCACCAGCAATTTCCCCGACTGCTCCAATATGTGCCACGAGGCGAGCGGCGTCGGGCTGAAACAGAGCATCGGCGTCGGCAAAGGCACCATCCGCATCGATGACTTCGAAAAGGCCGATGCCATCTTCGTGTTCGGTCAAAACCCCGGCACCAACCACCCGCGCATGCTGCACAGCCTGAAAAACGCCGCCCGACGCGGCGCGCGCATCGTCAGCTTCAACACCCTGCGCGAACGTGGGCTGGAAAGGTTCGCCGATCCGCAGGATCCGGTACAGATGCTGACGCCAAAATCCTCGCCGATCAGCTCTTCCTATTACCAACCGAATCTGGGCGGTGATATGGCGGCGGTGCGCGGCATGGTGAAAGCCCTGCTGGAAACCCACCGCCAGCGTCTGGCCGCCGGCGAGCCCGCCCTGTTCGACCTGGCGTTTATCGAGCGGCACAGCGTCGGCGTAGAGGCTTATCTGGCGCAGGTGGACGCCACCGAGTGGCAGACCATTACCGCGCAGTCGGGCCTGAGCGAGGCGCAGCTGCGCCAGGCGGCGGCCACCTATCAGGGCGCCGAACGGGTGATCTGCACCTGGGCGATGGGCGTGACGCAGCATAAACACTCTATTGCGACGGTGCGTGAAATCACCAACCTGCAGCTGCTGTTCGGGCAACTGGGCAAACCGGGCGCCGGCCTGTGCCCGGTACGCGGCCACAGCAACGTCCAGGGTAACCGCACCATGGGGATCGACGAGAAGTCGCCCAAAGCGCTGCTCGACAGCCTGGAGCGCCACTTTAACTTTACCGCCAACCGCGCGCTGGGCCACAACACGGTGGAAGCGATCGAAGCGATGCTGCGCGGCGAAGTGAAAGTGCTGATCGCGCTGGGCGGCAACCTGGCCGCCGCGGCGCCGGACACCGAGCGCACCGCCCGCGCCCTGCGCAACTGCGATTTGACGGTGCATATCAGCACCAAGCTTAACCGCAGCCACCTGGTGACCGGCAAAGACGCGCTTATCCTGCCGACGCTCGGCCGCACCGAACTGGACATGCAGGCCAGCGGCTCGCAGTACATTACGGTCGAGGATTCGTTCAGCATGGTGCACGCCTCGGAAGGCATCGGCAAACCGCTGGCGGAGACCCAACGTTCGGAGACGGCGATCGTCTGCGGCATCGCCGACGCGGTGCTGGGCACCCGGCAGTTGGACTGGCTGGAACTGGCCGACGACTACTCGCTGATCCGCGATCATATCGCCGCCACCATTCCCGGCTTTGAGGATTTCAACCGGCGCTGCGACCAGCCCGGCGGTTTCTACCTGGGCAATGCCGCCGCCGAACTGCGCTTCGCCACGCCAAGCGGCAAGGCAGAATTCAGCGCCGCCGCGCTGCCGACCACCCTGTTCCCGCAGCTGGGCGGCAAGCAAGCGCCGTTTACCCTGCAGACGCTGCGCTCGCACGATCAGTACAACACCACCATCTATGGCCTGGATGACCGTTATCGCGGCGTTTACGGCCAACGCGAAGTGTTGTTCATCCATCCGGAGGATCTGGCGGCGCTGGGCCTGCAGGATGGCGAACGGGTAGAGATTGAAACCCTGTGGAACGATGGCGTGGTGCGTAAAGTGGACGGGTTCAAGCTGGTGAGTTACGACATTCCGCGTGGCAACCTGGCGGCCTACTACCCGGAAACCAACCCGCTGGTGCCGCTGGCCAGCTTCGGCGACGGTACCGGCACGCCGACTTCGAAGTCGATTCCGGTGGTGATCCGCCGCAGCGAACAGCAACCTTCGCTGCGCATCGCCTGAAAACGCGCGCCCGGTTCACCCCGGGCGCGCCAATATCGCCAGGATGGTCTGCAATTCGTCGGACAGCTGATGCCGTCGCCAGACGAAGTACAGGTCGCTCACCCCCTCCTCACCCATTTCCACCACCTTCAGCCCCGGCGCCGGCAAGATCAGCGGCAGCAACGAACCGGGTACGCAGGCGACGCCACAACCGGCCTGCACGCAGGCCGCCATCGCGGCATAAGACTCCATTTCCAGCGTCATGCGCGGTTTCAGCCCGCGCGAGGCCAGCCAGTGATCGACCTTCAGGCGAAACGAACATTCGCGGCTGAAGGTGTAAAACTCCAGCGGCGCCAGCGTGGCGGCGTCGGGTTCCCCGGCATCGGCCGGCATCAGCAATACCAGCCGTTCGTCGAATGCCTTTTGGCTGGCCAGCAGCGGATGTTCTATCGGGCCGTCGGTGATCGCCAGATCGAGATCGCTGTCGATCAACATGCGTTCCAGCACCAGCGAGTCGCGGCTCAGCACGTTGATGTGCAGATGAGGCTGTAAACGGCGCAGCCGGGCAATGCGCGCCGGCAAATGGCTGACCAGCGAGAAATCCAGCGCCCCGAGGTTCAGCAGCCCATGTTGGTGTTCGCCGGCGAACAGCTGCTTGCTGCGCTCCGCCTGCGCCACAATGTCGCGCGCCTGCTGGTAGAACAGCCGCCCTTTGGGATTGACGTACAGCCGGTTCTTGTCGCGGAAAAACAGCTCGCCGCCCAACGACTCCTCCAGCTCGCGCAGCCGCAGCGTGACGTTGGAAGGCACGCAGTGCAGCTCGCGCGCGGCGGCGGCGATGGTTTTATGTTCCACTACGGTGCAGAAAAACTTCAGCTGGCTCAGCTTCATCTATTATTCACTTTTAGTTAGTGTTTTAGTTAAAAACAATCACTTTAGATTAGCATCGATTTCACCTACAGTCTGCCGACACCCTGAGGAGGATCTCTGATGCCACTGAATGACCTACTGACGCTGCCCGGCGTGGCGGCCCAACCGGATGCGGTAACCGACGGTTACGTGTTCAACCACACCATGATCCGCGTGAAGGATCTGACCAAGGCGCTGGATTTCTACACCCGCGTGCTGGGCTTTACCCCGGTCTATCTGGAAACGTTCGAAGAAGCCGCCTTCACCATCTGCTACCTGACGCGCAGCCCGCGCGAGCAAATCCCGCAGGACGACGACGAGCGCAAACGCTGGGCGCTGAGCCAGCCGGGCATTCTCGAGCTGACCCATAACCACGGCACCGAAAATCAGGCGGATTTCCACTATCACAACGGCAACGGCGAGCCGCGCGGCTTTGGCCACCTGTGCGTCACGGTGCCGGACGTGCGCGCCGCCTGCGAGCGGTTTGAGCGCCTCGGCGTCACCTTCCAGAAACGCCTGCATGAAGGCCGCATGAACTACGTGGCGTTCATTCGCGATCCGGACGATTACTGGATTGAAATCCTGCAGCCGACGCCGCTGCAAGACTGACGGTCACCCGCCCTCCACCCCGGCCCTCGCGCCGGGTTTTTTCATCGATAGCGTTTCGATTGACCAATCTTGCGCAAAATCGCGCGGCAACGCGGGGTTCAGTGACGTTAGGCTTGCTCGCAGCGGGTGATTCGCGTAAAACTGTCAGCCGCAAATCTTGCCACTCACAACCCATTCACTGGACGATATGTTTCAAGATAACCCGCTGCTGGCGCAGCTTAAACAGCAACTTCACTCTCAAACCCCGCGCGTTGAAGGCGTCGTGAAAGGGACTGAGAAAGGCTTTGGCTTTCTTGAAGTAGACGGTCAAAAAAGTTACTTCATTCCTCCGCCGTACATGAAGAAAGTCATGCACGGGGATCGCATTATCGCCACCCTGCACACCGAGAAAGAGCGCGAAATCGCCGAGCCGGAAACCCTGGTCGAGCCGTTCCTGTCGCGCTTTGTCGGCCGCGTGCAAAAGCGCGACGACCGTCTGTCCATCGTGCCCGATCATCCGTTGCTGAAAGAGGCGATTCCGTGCCGCCCGGTGCGTGAATTGACCCACAACTTCCAGGCCGGCGACTGGGCGGTGGCGGAAATGCGCCGTCATCCGCTGAAAGGCGATCGCGGCTTCAACGCCGATCTGACCCAGTTTATCACCGACGGTGAAGACCATTTCGCCCCGTGGTGGGTGACGCTGGCGCGTCACAACCTGGAAAAAGAGGCGCCGGAGATGCTGGCTCTCAGCGAACCGGCCGCCGCATCGGCGCGTGAAGATCTGACCGCGCTCGAATTCGTCACCATCGACAGCGCCAGCACTGAAGACATGGACGATGCGCTGTACGTGACCGACAACGGCGACGGTTCGCTGCAGTTGACCATCGCCATCGCCGATCCGACCGCCTACGTCGAACAAGGCAGCAAGCTGGACGATATCGCCCGCGTGCGCGCCTTCACCAACTACCTGCCGGGCTTCAACATCCCGATGCTGCCGCGCGATCTGTCGGACAACCTGTGCTCGCTGCGCCCTAACGAGCGCCGCCAGGTGCTGGCTTGCCGCGTGACCATCGCCGCCGACGGCGCGCTGGGCGAAGATATCCAGTTCTTCGCCGCCGAGATCGAATCCAAAGCCAAACTGGTGTACGACGAAGTCTCCGACTGGCTGGAAGGCATTGCCGGCTGGCAGCCGCCGAGCGACGCCATCGCGCAACAAATCACCCTGCTGAAACGCGTTTGCGACGCGCGCAACGCCTGGCGCCACCAGCATGCGCTGGTGTTTAAAGATCGCCCGGACTACCGCTTCGTGCTGGGTGAAAAAGGCGACGTGCTCGAGATCGTTACCGAACAGCGCCGCAGCGCTAACCGCATCGTTGAAGAGTGCATGATCGCCGCCAACGTCTGCGCCGCCATCGTGCTGCGCGATCGCCTGGGCTTCGGCGTGTACAACGTGCACACCGGTTTCGATCCTGCGCTGGTCGAGCAAGCGGTCACCGTATTGCAGGCCAACGGCGTGGAAGCCGAAGCCGACAAGCTGCTGACCCTCGACGGTTTCTGCGAACTGCGCCGCCACCTGGACGCGCAGCCGACCCAGTTCCTCGACAGCCGCATCCGCCGCTTCCAGACCTTCGCGGAGATCAGCACCACGCCGGGGCCACACTTCGGTCTGGGGCTGGAGGCTTACGCCACCTGGACATCGCCGATCCGTAAATACGGCGATATGGTCAACCATCGCCTGCTGAAGGCGATCATCAACCAGCAGCCGGCGGAAAAACCGCAGGATGACGTGACGGTGCAGCTGGCGGAACGCCGCCGCCTGAACCGCATGGCGGAGCGCGACGTCGGCGACTGGCTGTACGCTCGCTTCCTGCAGGACAAGGCCGGTACCGATACCCGCTTCAACGCCGAGATCATCGACGTGACCCGCGGCGGCCTGCGCGTGCGCCTGCTGGACAACGGCGCGGTTGCCTTCATTCCGGCGCCGTTTATTCACGCGGTGCGCGACGAGATGCAGTGCAGCCAGGAAACAGGCACCGTGCAAATCAAGGGTGAAGTGGTTTACCGCCAGAGCGACACCTTGCAGGTCACCATCGCCGAAGTGCGCATGGAAACCCGCAGCGTGATCGCCCGCCCTGCGGCCTGAACGCCAACCTGAAACGGTAGCAGCGCCAAACGCCGACGGTGAAAACCGCCGGCGTTTTTTTTCGCCTCATTCCGGCTAGCGCAGCGGCTCGCCGCCGGTTTCGCGCAGCAGCGGCAGCACCGCCAGCGAAGCCAGCGTCGCCAGCATCAAATAGACGGCGGGCGCCAGCAGCGAGCCGCTCAGCGCGATCGACTGCGAGGCGATGTACTGGGCAAAACCGCCGAAGATCGCCACCCCGAGGCTGTAGACCAAGGCAAACCCCAAAGCGCGAATGCGCTGCGGGAACAGCTCCGAAATCATCAGCATGGTCGGCACCGAACCGAGCGTGGTCAACCCGACCAGCAGCGCGACAATCAGCAACAGCACCGCCGGATGCGGCACCGCGCTCAGCCACCAAAACGCCGGCAGGGCCACGATCAGAATTGCGATCCGCGACCAACGGATCAGCGGCAAGCGGCCGTAACGATCGCACCAGTGCCCGACCAGCAGGCTGCCGCCGAAGGTGACAAGTCCCGCCAGCAGCATCGCGGCATAGCCGTAGGCCTGCGCCATCCCCAAGTATTTCACCGCGTAGGTGCCGAGATAATACATCGAGATGTAGGTGGCGACGGTGGCGCCGATGGTCAGCATCACGCCGAGCACCACCGCCCGCGAGTGCTTGCGCAACTGCGCGGGTGGCTCGTGCGCCCGCGGCACCGACGGCCGATCGCTCTCCAGCCCGAGACGCAGCCAGCAACCGAGCGGCGCCAGCGCCACGCCGATAAAGAAAGGAATATGCCATCCCCACTCGGCCATGGCGTTCGGCTCGCCGGAATGCACCGGCAAGGCCGCGCTGAGCGCCAGCGCGGTGACGCCGCCAACCACGGTGGCGATGCCCTGCGTCGCCAACGACCAGCTGGAATAGAAGCCGCGCCGGTTGGGCGGCGCCGACTCCACCAGCAACGACATCGACGCCCCTACTTCGCCGCCCGCCGCCACGCCCTGGATCAGGCGCGCCGCTACCAAGGTGACGGTTCCCCAGTAGCCGGCGCTGGCGTAGGTCGGCGCAAAGCCGATCATCGCCGTGCCCAGGCTCATCAAGGAAATCGTCAGGATCATCGCCGGTTTGCGGCCGCAGCGATCGGCATAGGCGCCAATCAGAATGCCGCCCAGCGGCCGCATGAAGAAGCTGACGCCAAACGTCGCGAACGCCAACAGCAATGCCAAATGCGGATCGCTGGACGGTGGAAAGAACAATACGCTGATGTAAATAACGAAGAAGTTATAAATACCGAAGTCAAAAAACTCCAGCGCATTACCGAAGGAGGCGGCGAATATGACCTTTTTGCCGCTGGCGTTCGGAGCCGATATTATTGCCGTTTGAGTTTCAGCCGTATTTTCACTCATCATTATCTTCCCTGTTATTATTTTTCGCGTTTATTTTAAATACGCTTTCGCCAACGCTGCCCAATAATGGCTGCCGGCCACCAGACAGCCGTCGTTAAAGTCATATCCCGGGTTATGCACCATGCAGCTGCCTTCGCCATCGCCGTTGCCGATGATCAGGTAACAACCCTGCGGGTGCGCATCGAGCATGAAGGCGAAATCTTCGCTGCCCATCAGCGGCCGGGCGCCATAGTGCGCGCGGGCGGCGCCGAACTGCTGCTGTGCCACGCGGTGGGCGAAACGGGTTATCCCTTCGTCGTTGACCAGCACCGGCGTGCCGTTAACATGTTCCACCACCGCGTGAGCGCCGAAGCTTGCCGCCTGCGCCTCGATCAGCGCCGGAATGCGCGCCAGCAAGGTGGCGCGCGCCTGGCGATCCAGCGAGCGCACGCTGAGCTTCATCTCCGCGCTGTCCGGGATCACGTTGGCCGCCTCACCGGCCTTGATACTGCCAACGGTGATCACCGCCGCTTCCAGCGGATCGATATTGCGCGAGACGATGCTCTGCAGGGAAACGGTGATATGCGAGGCCACCAGCACCGGATCGATCGTCAGCTGCGGGATGGCGCCGTGGCCGCCACGCCCCTGCACCCGCACGTTGAACTGATCCATCGAGGCCATAAACGGGCCATGCTGGAAAAAGAACTCACCGAGCGGCATGCCCGGCATGTTGTGCATGGCGAAGATGGCGTCGCAGGGGAAGCGCTCGAACAGCCCCTGTTCCACCATGCGCGCGCCGCCGTTCAGCATCTCTTCCGCCGGTTGGAAAATCAGGTGCAGCGTGCCGTTGAAGTTGCGCGTATGCGCCAGGTAACGGGCGGCGCCGAGCAGCATGGTGGTATGGCCGTCATGGCCGCAGGCGTGCATGCGGTTGGCCACGCTGCTGCTCCAGGGTTTGCCGGTGTTCTCCTCGATCGGCAAGGCATCCATATCGGCGCGCAGCCCGAGGCTTTTCACGCCGTCGCCCGCCCGCAGCGTGCCCACCACGCCGGTGCCCGCCAATCCGCGGTGCACCTCATAACCCCACGAACTCAGATAATCCGCGACCAGATCGCTGGTGCGAAACTCTTCGAAACCCAATTCGGGGTGCTGATGAATATCGTGCCGAATAGCCGTGAGCTGCGGTAAATACCCTTCGATGATTTTATTTATCATAATTACATTCCTTTCGTGATTTTATTATTTATTTGGTGAATGAATAAACCTGAGGGTGAAAATAAAGGTATAACACGGCATGAATAATTTTATTTCGGCTCGCCTCGACAGATAAAATAATAATCCGCCAGACGCCGTATCCAGATAAAAAACGACAATGATTCGCTGTACGCGCCGCGAAAATGCAGAATGAATAACTGCCCGGGATTCTGTGGGCGGTAGCCTGCGCCAACGCTGTTTCATCACTTTGTTTTTACACTAAAACCCCACCTGCTTCACATTTCTCATCCGACCTGCCGCGGTTCAGCGGCAAAACTTCTACTGTTAAAACGTCATTCCAAATAACAACGTCGATTTTTACCTCTGTACGCCAAGGAGTTGTTTCATGAAAAACATCAGGTCCGGACTTATCTGGCTGCTGGTGGCGTTGGTCGGCGCCTTCGCCTTCGCCATGCTGGCGCTCAGCCGCGGCGAACACGTCAACGCCGTCTGGCTGGTGATCGCCGCCGTCGCCTGCTACAGCATCGCCTACCGCTTCTACAGCCGGTTCATTGCCGACAAGGTCTTTGAACTGGACGACCGCCGTCTGACCCCGGCCGAACGCCGCAACGACGGCCTGGACTATGTGCCCACCAACAAATGGGTGCTGTTCGGCCACCACTTCGCCGCCATCGCCGGCGCCGGCCCGCTGGTGGGGCCGATTCTGGCCGCGCAGATGGGCTTCCTGCCGGGGACCATCTGGATCCTGGTCGGCGTCATGCTGGCCGGCGCGGTGCAGGATTTCCTGGTGCTGTTCATTTCCACGCGCCGCGACGGGCGTTCGCTGGGGGAAATGGCCAAGCAAGAGTTGGGCGCCTTCGCCGGGGTGATCACCATGCTCGGCGCGCTGGGGGTGATGATCATCATCCTGTCGGCGCTGGCGCTGGTGGTGGTAAAAGCGCTGGCCGACAGCCCGTGGGGGCTATTCACCATCGCCGCCACCATCCCGATCGCGCTGTTCATGGGCATCTACATGCGTTTTATCCGGCCGGGTAAGATCGCTGAAATTTCGGTGATTGGCTTCGTGCTGATGCTGCTGGCGATCATTTACGGCGGCAACGTGGCGCAAGATCCCTACTGGGGGCCGTTCTTCACGCTGCACGGCACTACCCTGACCTGGGTGCTGGTGATCTACGGCTTCGTCGCTTCGGTGCTGCCGGTGTGGCTGCTGCTGGCGCCGCGCGACTACCTTTCCACCTTTATGAAAATCGGCGTCATCATCGGCCTGGCCATCGGCATCGTCTTCGCCATGCCGGAGATGAAAATGCCGGCGGTTTCGCGCTTCATCGACGGCAGCGGCCCGGTGTTCGCCGGCGCCCTGTTCCCGTTCCTGTTCATCACCATCGCCTGCGGCGCCATTTCCGGCTTCCACGCGCTGGTCTCCAGCGGCACCACGCCCAAGCTGGTGGAGCGCGAAAGCCACATCCGCTTTATCGGTTACGGCGCCATGCTGATGGAGTCTTTCGTCGCCATCATGGCGCTGATCTGCGCTTCGGTGCTGGATCCGGGCGTTTACTTCGCCATGAACTCGCCGGCGGCGCTGATCGGCACCACGGTGGAAAATGCTTCGCAGGTCATCAACAGCTGGGGCTTTATCGTCACGCCGGAAACGCTGGCGCTGATCGCCAAAGAGGTGGGTGAGAACTCCATCCTGTCGCGCGCCGGCGGCGCCCCGACCTTCGCCGTGGGCATGGCACACATCATCAGCGAGGTGTTCAACAGCCGGGCGATGATGGCCTTCTGGTACCACTTCGCCATTCTGTTCGAAGCGCTGTTCATTCTGACCGCCGTCGACGCCGGCACCCGCGCCTGCCGCTTTATGGTGCAGGATCTGGTGGGCGTGGCGGTGCCGCAGCTGGCCAACAACCGTTCGTGGTTCGGCAACCTGGCGGGCACCACGGTGGCGGTGGCCGGCTGGGGCTTCTTCGTGTATCAGGGCGTGGTCGATCCGCTCGGCGGCATCAATACCCTGTGGCCGCTGTTCGGCATCGGCAACCAGATGCTGGCGTCAATGGCGCTGATCCTCGGCACCGTGGTGCTGTTCAAAATGAAAAAACAGCGTTACGCCTGGGTCACCATTCTGCCGACCGCCTGGCTGTTCGTCACCTCCATGACCGCCGGCTGGCAGAAGATCTTCCATGAGAAACCGAGCATCGGCTTCCTGGCGCAGGCGAAGAAATTTTCCACCGGCATCGAGCAAGGCACGATCATTGCGCCGGCCAAATCGCTGAAAGACATGGAAACCATCGTATTCAGCAACCAAATCAACGCCGCGCTGTGCGGGTTCTTTATGCTGGTGGCGGTGACCATGCTGATCGCCGCCTTCTTCGCGATCCGCCGGGCGTTGCGCTCCGAACAGCCGACGACGCATGAGGTCAGCGCCGCGCTGCGGGAGGAGACCGGCCGCGGCTGAGTCTCGCCGTTAGGAGAAACGGCCGGCCTCTTGAGCAGAGCACTGCTTAAGGGGTTGGGCCGTTAACGGACGACAGTTTGTCTGAAGATGTCGCCCCCAGGAATATTCTCTTCACCAACCCGTTTATTGATTTCCGTCGCCAGGTACGGCGAAGCACCGCTCGCCAGTGCGCCCGCCAAGTTATAGTCCGCCAGCGCCGTCAGCGCCCCCGTTACCGCCTGCGCCGCCTTCCGCAGGTCGCTGCCGGTGCCGTATTGCCGCATCGTGTTGTCGCATGCCCGCTGCATCACCGCCGCATCGTTCGTCGGTTTGCCGCTCTTCTCAAGCTGTTCCCTGGCCTGCGCCAGCGCCGCCGGGTCTTTCTGTGCCTTCAGCCCGGCGATATCCCCCTGCGTGCGGATGACGTCCATCGCCTGGCCGCCAATCTCGCCGATAAGCTGCGCCTGTTTGAGCCGGTTTTGCTCCTTCTCCTTGTTGAATATCGGGCTGATGCTGCCGGCGTTGGCATGCTCGGTATCCCGGTTCAGCTGCGCCACATCCTGCTGCTGTTTGCCGGTGTCGCGAACTATCAGCGTACCTTCGCTAACCCCGGCCTTTGTCGTGCCCTCGGCGTGCCCGCTGTGGTTGGCGCCCGACAGCATGCCGCCGCCCATGTTGGTCAGCAGATCCTTGCCCACCGGCCCGCCGGTGCTGAATGACCCGCCGCTGTGCGTCGCGCTGTAGTCCGCCTGGTTGTGGATGTCCGTCCAGCCCAAAGTGCCGGTATCGAGGCGGTTTTTCTCTTTGTCCGCTTGGCTTGCAATCACAGCGCCGTCGAGCTGGGTATGTTCTTTGACCTTGACGTCATACCCGCCTTGGCCGGCAAACAGCCCGGTCTGCTCTTTTACCGAGTCGAAGTTGCTGTGCAGTTTGTCCTTACTGGCGCTCACGTTGGCTGAGCCGGTCATCGAGCCGAAGGTGAAGCTGCCGCCCGCACTGGCGTTTTGCTGTTTGGCGTCATAACGGTCGCTGTCCTGTTCGCTTTCAAGCCGAAGGTTACGGCCCACGTCGACGGTGACTTTTTCTCCGCTGGCCTGCGCGCCGGTAAGCCGGGTGTCGCGGCCGCTGGTCACCTTGAGATTACTGCCGGCATCCAGGGTGGTTTCGGCATGCGTCAGGCCGTTGCCGTTCTCATGCCCCTTGCCGGCATTGACGCCGGCCGAGACGCTGATGCCATAACCGCCAGAGCCTGCGCCGATGCCGACACCGACGTTGCCGCCTTTGCTGCTGTTTTTGCCGACGGTGCTTTCGCGGTTCTGCGCCGACTGCAGGGTAATGTCCCGCGCCGCATCGAGCGACAGATCTTTGCCCGCTTTCAGCTGGCTGCCGGTGACGACGATATCGCCACTTTGCGCGTTGTGGTTCTTGCCGCTCGCCGTTATCGACAGGTTTTGCCCGGCGGTGAGCGTGCTGCCCTGCGACTGGCGGCTGTCGGTGCGGGTTTCGCTTTTCGACGATTGGCTGCCGTAGGAGGCGCTGATACCCACCGTATTGGTGGCGCCCTGCGCCGCACCTTCGTCTCCCGGCTGCAAGCCGGCAGCGGCGTTTTTCGCCTCAGCAGACGCGATCACTACACTCGAGTTTACCCCGGTCCTCATGACAACTGACGTTTCAGCATCACACACTCTGGAACACTGTCGTCACTGACGAAGCCATATGGGAAGCGCTCTGTGAAGCCAGCCAGTACCGCCACGACCTTGGCACCGACTGAGTGCGGCAGAACGGTGAGTTGGTGATCGGCGGCGACTGGCTCACCGAGTCCGGCATTGCCAGCTCCGAACAACAGGAAGTGACCGCTGCGCCCGGTGTGCTCCTATTGCAGCGACGGAAAGAGGAAGTTTTCGAGGCGTAAAAGCAAAGATCCCGGCCAGATGGCCGGGGTTTCTTAATCAGCAAATTTGATAATTTATAATTTATTCTTATTAATTTCATTCACAGTTACTAAAACAGCTTGAATACTTGAGTCAAGATTATCTTCATCCAACCATGAGACACCTTTTCTTTTTAAATGGTACTTTACTGTTGGCAATAATGTTTCATCATCTAACGATATGATAACATTCAAACAGTCAACATAATTTTCATTCCACTTCTTAATTATTGAATTACAAAAAACAATTGAGTATTGAAAATACTTTTCACTTACGTAATCCTCTATATGAATAGAATTTACAAAACATTCGAAGGCAATTTCATCCTCGAAAGCATCAGGAGTAACCGAGTTACAATAAGCAAGTAATTTTTTTGAAAAAAAACAACCATGTAACTCAACAAAACCTTGTTCTACAATCTCGTTTAACTCATAAGGAAGATTAAGTTTCTCTATATCCCCCCAACAAACAGCCTCAAGATGAGGGAGCATTAAGTAGTTAACTAACATCTTATTTCTCTCCCAGATATTTAGTCATACCTTTATCTATAGCGTTTTTGAAATCAGGATCTTTCAACTTATCATTCACACTTTTAGGTGCTTCAGGGAATGTTTGTGTAACAGGGTCATAATAGTACTTGTTGTTTTTATTATCCTGATAATGTATTTGGCCTGCTCTCTTTCCTGGTGCAGGATTCTCAACATCAATTCTCTCCTTCCCTTTACCCATCCACAATGTTTTACTTGGAACCATTGGGCCATTTATACCGAGCATAGCACCATTTTTATTTAAGGTGTAATTAGGCTTGCCAGCCTTACTAATTCCCCCAAATGCCGAAGCCGCTGTACTTGCTATAATGCCAGCCTGAACTTCATCCAGTCCATATTCTTTCTGGAGAGCTTCAGAGACTTTATTGGTTGCGATAACTCCGTCGACCTGCATTTGATGCATCCAGGTCGCCGTCAGATCATAGACCATCTTGATCGGGATATCTTCACCCAAGGCACGATCTATAGCCTGCTTCACTGCCAGACTGTCCGCCAGGACCTCACCGTACTTCTTCTGACAGGTTGTTGGGCTGCTTGCACAATCGCTGATTAGCAGTTGCTGCTGGGCGGTACTCAGTTCTTCGTACTTTTTAATGATCCCAGTACAGTCACCACCGCCAGCCTGGCAGGATTTCATTTCTGCCGACCAAGCATCTATCTGCTTACTGCTCAGATAGTTATTCTCCACCGCATTCTTCCCAGCCTGCCCGCCGGTCACAGCCCCCGCAGTATCCCCCGTCGCCAGCCCGCCTGCAAGCCCTGCGGCCAGCTGGCTCAGTGCGCTCACCTGCTGCTTCTCGCTTTCGCTCAGCTGCTGCGCCGTCTTGCCCGGGAACAGCTGCCCGGCAATGTAGCGCGCCGCCAGTTCGCCACCACCTGCACCCAGTCCCCCTGCTGCGGCCGACTGGTTATTCAGTTGCGCGGTCACCGCGCCCAGCACTGCATGCGCCATCGCATTGGCGGCCATGTTATCTTCACCGACCCGCTTCTTGATTTCCGTCGCCAGGTACGGCGAGGCGCCGCTTGCCAGCGCCCCCGCCAGGTTATTGCCCGCCAGCGCCGTCAGCGCCCCCGTCACCGCCTGCGCCGCCTTCTGCAGGTCGCTGCCGGTGCCGTATTGCCGCATCGCGTTGTCGTATGCGCGCTGCAACACGTCCGCCTCGCGGAACGGTTTGCCGTTCTTCTCAAGCTGCTCCCTGGCCTGCGCCAGCGCCGCCGGGTCTTTCTGCGCCTTCAGCCCGGCGATATCCCCCTGCGTGCGGATGACGTCCATCGCCTGGCCGCCAATCTCGCCGATAAGCTGCGCCTGTTTGAGCCGGTTTTGCTCCTTCTCCTTGTTGAATATCGGGCTGATGCTGCCGGCGTTGGCATGCTCGGTATCCCGGTTCAGCTGCGCCACATCCTGCTGCTGTTTGCCGGTGTCGCGAACTATCAGCGTACCTTCGCTAACCCCGGCCTTTGTCGTGCCCTCGGCGTGCCCGCTGTGGTTGGCGCCCGACAGCATGCCGCCGCCCATGTTGGTCAGCAGATCCTTGCCCACCGGCCCGCCGGTGCTGAATGACCCGCCGCTGTGTGTCGCGCTGTAGTCCGCCTGGTTGTGGATGTCCGTCCAGCCCAAAGTGCCGGTATCGAGGCGGTTCTTCTCTTTGTCCGCTTGGCTTGCAATCACAGCGCCGTCGAGCTGGGTGTGTTCTTTGACCTTGACGTCATACCCGCCCTTGCCGGCAAACAGCCCGGTCTGCTCTTTCACCGAGTCGAAGTTGCTGTGCAGCTTGTCCTTGCTAGCGCTTACGTTGGCTGAGCCGGTCATCGAGCCGAAGGTGAAGCTGCCGCCCGCGCTGGCGTTTTGCTGTTTGGCGTCATAACGGTCGCTGTCCTGTTCGCTTTCAAGCCGAAGGTTACGGCCCACGTCGACGGTGACCTTTTCCCCGCTCGCCTGCGCGCCGGTAAGCCGGGTGTCGCGGCCGCTGGTCACCTTGAGATTACTGCCGGCATCCAGGGTGGTTTCGGCATGCGTCAGGCCGTTGCCGTTCTCATGCCCCTTGCCGGCATTGACGCCTGCCGAGACGCTGATGCCGTACCCGCCCGAACCTGCGCCGATGCCGACACCGACGTTGCCGCCTTTGCTGCTGTTCTTGCCGACGGTGCTTTCGCGGTTCTGCGCCGACTGCAGGGTAATGTCCCGCGCCGCATCGAGCGACAGATCTTTGCCCGCTTTCAGCTGGCTGCCGGTGACGACGATATCGCCACTTTGCGCGTTGTGGTTCTTGCCGCTCGCCGTTATCGACAGGTTTTGCCCGGCGGTGAGCGTGCTGCCCTGCGACTGGTGGCTGTCGGTGCGGGTTTCGCTCTTCGACGATTGGCTGCCGTAGGAGGCGCTGATGCCTACCGTGTTGGTGGCACTTTTCCCCGCATCTGTGTTGAGCTTGTCGAGTTCAGCAGCCTGTGCAGCCTGCACGCCGGACAGCGCCGCCTTGGTGTTTTGCAGCGCGGTCAGGCGCCCATCGCCTTCTTTTCGCGCCTGCTGTGCCGAGCTGACGGCGGTGTTGAGCGCGCCGCCCACGGTGCCCGATAATGCCACGCTTAGTCCGCTCTGCTTCTGCTCGTAGGTCTCTTTACGCGTGCGCGCATCAACGCCGGGATCGATAGTCACGCTGTCGCCGGTAAGAGCCAGATCCTTGGCCGCCACCAGATCGGCGCCGCCGATGTGCAGTTGGTTGCCCGCCGTGACGTTGACGCTGCCCTGACTGCTGCCGACGGTGCTGACGCTTTGGCTTTGGGTCCGGCCTTTCTCGTCGATTTCGTGTTTGCTCGACTGTTTGCCAATGGTGAAGCCGATGCCGCCGCTGCCCAGCAGGCCGCTTTTTTTCTTCTCTTCCAGCCGGTAATGCGTGTCGGTCTCGGTGGCCGCGCCGATGTCGACGTTACGGCCGGCCTGCAGGTTCACGTCCTGGTCTGCGGCAATGGCCGAGCCGGTGACCGTCAGATCGTTGCCGGCGCTGACGCTGACGCTGTTGCCGCTGAGCAGGCTGCCTTTCTCGCGTGTGGTGGCGTCATGCGCCACGCTGTGGCTGCTGCTTTTTTTCAGGAAACCTTTTTTCTGTGACCGCTCTTCACTGAGGGTCGACTCGCGTTCGGTGGCGGTATTGAGGGTCACATCCTGCTTCGCCTGCAGGGCGATGGCGCCCTGGTCGCTGTGCAGGGCGCTTGCCGTGGCGATGATGCTGCCGTCCTGCGCTACCACCGTGACGCCGCCCTGCCCGCTGAGGGTGCTGCCCACCACGTTTTCCCGCAGGACTGCTTCGGCGCGCTCACCTTTAGTTTTCCGGCCGCGACTTTCCTCGTTGGAGACGCGATGCTCGCTGTCGGTGGTGTGGTTAAGGATCACATCGTTTTTCGCCTGCAGCGCGATGGCGCCCTGGCCGCTGTGCAGGGCGCTGCCGGTAACCGTGACGTCGCCTTCACGCCCGATCACGGTCACGCCCTCGCGCCCGCTGAAGGTGCTGCCGGTGCTGATTTCGCGCTCGGTTTGCTCTTCGCGATGGCTTTTGGTTTTGCCTTCGCGCTTGTTTTCGCTGTCCTGGTCCTGCGTGCGGGTGCGCGCGTCTTTAATGGTCACGTCCCGCGCGCTGACGCCAATACGCCCCTCTTTACTGTCAATCTGCGCGCCTTCGGCCAACAGGCGGTTGCCCGCCACCAGGGTGACGCCCTGGTCTCCGCCGAGTGCGCTTACTGTCAGGCGCTCTTCCTGGCGGTCATTGCTGACTGATGAAGTACGGCTGTTGGCGTCCAGGTGCGTGGTATTGGTGGTGCTTTCGGCCCTGATGTTGATATCGCCGCCGGCCTGCACGCGGGTGCTGCCGGCGGCGCTGGCCTGGCTGCCCGTGAACGTGACGTCTCGCCCGGCATTGAGCGCGAGGTTGCCGCCGGCGTTAAGCTCACTCCCCAGAGCCTGCTGCCATTCGCCGCTGACGTGCGCCATCCGGGAGCCTGCCACTTCCGTGCCGCCGCGGGTGCGGTTACCCATTGAACCGGAGATAACCTCAAGATCGGCGGTATGGCTGCTTTTCGCGGCGGTGATGGTCAGATCGTGACGCGCGCTCAGGCTGAGCGTATCGGTCGCATCCAGTTTCGCCCCCGTGAGCGTGATATCGGTGCCGCGCAGGCGAATGTCGCCGGCGCTCATGGTCGCCTGGCGCAGGGCGTCCTGCAGGTTAGTGCTCATGGCCAGACTGTCTGCCTGCACGTCAATGCTGCCTGCCCTGACG
This sequence comes from Serratia sp. TSO36, assembly GCF_057808395.1. Lineage (NCBI taxonomy): Bacteria > Pseudomonadati > Pseudomonadota > Gammaproteobacteria > Enterobacterales > Yersiniaceae > Serratia > Serratia sp. TSO36. The sequence goes on from NZ_JBJZOU010000015.1 coordinate 74,426, forward strand.
TCGCCGCCCTGATGCAGGAACTGCCCGGCGTCAACCGTCAGGGCTTTTTCGGCAAACAGGTTGCCGGCATTGGTGATGCTGTTTGCCGAGAGTTGCAGGTCGCCGCCGCCAATTACCGCGCCATCGCCGGTCAGGCGCAGCGTAGTCTGTGCCAGATACACCTTCGGCACCCACACCGTTTGCGGGCCGCCTTCCGTTTGCACCGTCTCGCTCACCAGCCAGACGATATCCTGTTGCAGCGCCGCAATCTGCTCCGGCGTCAACGCCACGCCCGGCACCAGATGGAAGTCCTGGGCGACTTTGCTGCCGTTGTTCATCAGTTGCTGATACTGCTCCATCGCATCCCAGCCCTTGACGGACGGTTTGCCGGTCAGCGCCAGCACCTGCTCGCGCACCAGACGCTGCTCGTAAAAGCCGTCCCCCAGGCGCTTATGGGCCTGCGCGGGGTCATACCCTACGCGTTCTAGCATATAGTCGCTGCTGATAAAGTTGTCGCGGCGGGTAAAGCGTTCATCGGTCACCACCAGGAACGGGCTGCCGATCGCCGTATGTTGACTAAACAAGCCGTTATTGGGGATGGCGGTGGCCACATTGCCCAGATGCTGTAACTGCGTCAGCGCCAGCTCAGACGGCAGCAGTGGGCGCCCCAGCGGCGAGGACGGCGCGGCGCCCGGTCTTGTCATTTGCTCGCCCGGCGCCAGCGTCGTATCGCCGTCAGGGCGGGCAGCGCCCTCTACCGTGAAGGCCAGCGGATTGCGCTCAAGCTCGGCGCGTTCGGCATCCACCGCCTTTAACGCCGCATCAAGTTGACTGATTTGCGCCTGATTGACCGTGGTGTTGGTGATGCGGGCTCCGTTGATGGTGACCGTGCCATTGCCGGTGATCACCCCGTCAACGGTCGCCAGCGCCGTGGTTTCGTCCCGATTGAACGTGGGGTACCAGTGATGCGTGTCCTTGTCATAATGGTCAACGATAGCCGCCTGACGCCGCTCGTTAACCGAGTAACCGCGGTTGTCCACGCTGCCGCCGCCGTCCTGCGTCAGGTTGCCGTTGGCGGTAATGACGCTGGCGTCATTGAGCAACGCTCCCGTGATGCGCAGCACCATGTTGCCGCCGGCCAGAATACGCGCGCCGATCCCCTCACTCACCAGCTTGTCGCGCGTTACCGTGCCGCTCTCGGTACGTTCGCGGAAGTTGTTGTAATCGGTGATGAACGGCGCGCTGTCGATATCGACATGCTTTTCGGGATCCCAGGTCATCACCTGCGTCCAGTCGTGCTCCCAATGGAAGCCGTTTTGATAAGGCGTCGGGATGGCCGCCAGCTGATTGCCCCCACGCGTTTCATAGAACGTCATCGCATAGCTGCCATCGGCATTCGGCTTGAGCGCCAGGTAGTTGACCCACAGGTCGGTCAGTTGGCCCTTATTGTCCTTGACCCGCACCTGTGCGCGCTTGCCCGCCGCATCAATGGCCAGCAGAGTGCCGTAGCGGTTGGTTTGCGCCGCCGCGTCATCCTGATAGGTCAGCTGCTGGGTGGTCGGCGCCATGGTGCTTTTTTCGGGATTGACCTTTGAACCGTAGGAGCGCCAGTAGTAGTTGTAGCGGTGCCATTTGTAGTCGCTCTTCTCGGCGTTACGCTCAATCACCAGCCCTTCGCGCAGGTTGTTCAGGCGACGCGCTTCCACTATGGCATCACCGTCCGCTTCGAGAAAGCTGGCCCGGTTTTCAATCAGGTCATCGCTGTGCAGGTGCAGACGGTCGGCGCTGTAAATCAGCGCTCCCTCGCGGTTGGTCAGCCGCTCACCGGCCTGCACCGTCAGGCTGTGGGTCGCCGCCATCACCGCAGGCGCACCGTGGTTGTCGATAATGCGCCCGTTCACGGTGATGTCGTCGCCCATCAGCGCCGCGGTGTTGTCCAGGGTATCGACGTTCAGCGTCATGCTGTCCGCCTCAAGGCGCCCGGTGTTTTGCAAGGCTCCGGTCGTCAGCTGCAGCGTTTTGCCCACCAGCGCCGCCGGATTGGTGATGCTGGCCGCATTGAGCGCCAGCTTGCCGGGCAGCAACCAATCCGCCAGGTTGGTAAAGGCGCCGCTCAGGGAGAACGTCACCGTACCGTTACTGCTGATCGTTTCGCCGGCCTGATGGATGTAGTCCTGCTGCGCGGACAGCGTCAGCGCCTGCAGCCCCAGCAGGGTACCGTTCTGATTATCCAAGGTACGCGCATGCAAGGTAAGTTGCCCGGCGCTCTCCACTCGCCCGCCCTGGTTGAGCAGCGCCAGCGGCGAGTCGGTCTGTGACCGGTCAGTATTGATATTGAGGTTGCCGTTGGCCAGGATCCGCCCCTGGCGGTTGTCCAGCTGCGTTACCCCCGCGAGGGTCATCTGGCCGCTACTCTGCAGGCGGCCTGCGGTATTGTCGATATCACGAGAGGTGATATCGGTGCGCGTGGTGCCCAGTATCAACCCGCCATCGCGATTGTTCAGGCGCTCGGCCTGCACATCCAGTTCCGCCTGGCTGCTGAGCGTGCCCTGACCGCTGTTATCGAGCGCCCCGGCCTTGAGCGTCAGGCCCTGAGTCGATACCAGTTGCCCACCCCGGTTGTTGACCTGCGCCCCCTCAAGCGTGAGCGCGTCGCCGCTGTGCACCTTGCCATGCTGATTGTTAAGCCGGTCGAGTCGGTAGATGCCCGCCCCCTGACTGATGAGCGTGCCGCCGTCGTTGTTCAGCTGCTTTGATGCCACCGTGATGCCGCCGCGGCTGCTGAATACGCCGCGTGTATTATTGATACCGACGGCCGACACCTCTTGCCCGCCATTGCTGCGCACTGCACCGCCGGTATTCTCCAGCAGGCCAAGAATGCGCAGCGCCACGCGTTGCTGGCCGTCTATCGTCCCGCCGGCATTATTCAGCGCCTGCGCATCAAACGTCAGCGCATCGCCGCCCTGTATTTTCCCGCCGCGGTTGTCGAGCCCGCCGTTCAAATTGAGCCGCAGCTGCTTCTGGCTGTAGAGTTGCCCCGCCTGGGCGTTATCAAGGCTGCGAGCAGCGATAGTCAGCGCCTGGCCCGCCAGCCATTCGCCGCCGGTGTTATTGATGGCGCCGGCGTGATCGCCGTCAGCGGCCCCTTGTACGGTCAGTTGCCCCTGCGCCGAGACCTTACCGCTGCGGTTATCGATATCCTGTTTGATGCGCAGCGCCAGGTTTTGCGCCGATTGCATCACGCCCTGGGCGTTATCCAACCAGTCAGCCGTAAGCTGTGCGGCCTGCAGGCTCTGTATACTGCCTTCAGTATTGTCAAAACCGCCGCTTATGGCCCGCCAGCCCCCCTGGCTGCCCATCCAGCCTTGGGCGTTGAAAATGTCCTGCGCCTGCAGCATTTGAGACGACTGACTAAAAATCCGCCCCTGGCCGTTATCCAGCTTACCGGTGAACTGCATGTCCAGGCTATCCAGCGCGTTGATGGCGCCCTGAGCATTGAGCAGACTGGCGGCGCGCACCTGCGTGCGGCCATTGCCGGTCAAGGTGCCGTTTTGGTTATCCCAGCCCCCCGCCAGATTCAGAGAAAGCGCCTGGCCGCCCAGCACCACCCCTGCGGCGCGGTTGGTCAACTGGCCTCCCTGCAGAGACAGGTCGCCACCGCTCTGCAGTGAGCCACCATCATTATCGAACAGGCTGGCTGCACCGCCGTTAACGGCAAGGGCTTGCTGCGCGGTCAGTTTGCCGGTGCGATTGAGGATATTGCCTGTAGCATCCAGCGTCAGGCCTCCGCCGGACTGCAGCCGCCCGCCGGTATTGTCAAGCGACTGCGCGCTGGCGGTGACCTGCCGGCCACCTTGTGCGGTGCCACCCTGGTTGTCCCAATCGCCATCGGTGTTGACGGCGAGTGTGCTGCCGCCTTCAAGCCAGCCGGCGGCGTTGCTCAACCCTTGCTTCGCCGCCAGGTTCGCATCCTGCCTGGCGACCACCTTGCCCTGAGCGTTATCGAGGCGCTGCGCCGTTAGCGTGAGCGACTCGCCGCTGATTTCCCCCTCGCGGTTGCCAAGCACGCCCGACGCAGTGAGAGAGAGCCTTTGCCCGCCCAGCAGCTTGCCGGCCTCGTTGTGGATGTCTCGCGCTGACACCGTGGTTTGCCCATTACCCTGCACCCTACCGTGATGATTGCTCAGCTCGCCCTCACTGCTCACCGTCAGCATCTCACCGGCGCCCAGCAGCCCCTGCGTGTTGTCCAGCCCCTGACGGGCATGCAGCTCAAGCCGTTGTCGGCCAATCACCTTGCCCTGCGTGTTGTCGAGACGGTCAGACTGCACCGTCAGCACCGTGGCACTGATTTCGCCGCCGCGGTTGGTGGCATTACCCGAGGTCGTAAGGGTGGATGCATGACCTGAAAGCAGCTTACCGCCGTCGTTGTTGAGATTGCTCGCCGTTGCCGTCACGGCCGTTTCGCCTTGCGCCGTGCCGCCACGGTTGTCCCAGTCGCCGGCGTGCACATTCAGCGCCTTGCCGGCGCCAATCAGGCCGCGTTGGTTATCCAGGCGGCCGGCCGTCATTTCGAGATTTCCCTGGCCTATGACCTGCCCCTGCGCGTTATCCAGCCGTTGTACCGCCAGACGCACATCATCGCCGCTCAGGGTGCCGGACTGGTTATTCAGATCGCTACCGGCCTCAAGCGTCAGGCCGTTCCCCGCCAGCAGATTGCCCCCGGCATTATTTACCGCGCCATCAGCATGGAGCGTGAACCCCGCCTGGGTTTTTATCGTGCCGCGCTGGTTATCGAGGCGCCCGGCATCCAGGCGCAGGTCGCCGTTGCTGCCCACCGTCCCGCCGGCATTGTCGAGCAGGCCGCCGACCTGCCAGTGCTGCGCCGCGCCGCCCAGCGCCACCAGACGGCCACGCTGATTGACTAACTGACCGGCCGAAAGCCGGAGGTTCTGCGTCTCGATGGTGCCGTCACTGTTATCCATCGCGCCCGCCAACGTGAAGCGATTCTCACCGTCACCAGTCTGAGACCAGGTCGCCTGTTGGTTGAACAGGTTGTCGGCATCCACCGTCCAGCGCCCGGCCTTGACTTTGGCCTGCTGTGCATCCACATTCCCCTTCGTGCTCACGGCCAGCTCACCGCTGTCTACGGTGGACTGGCGTAAGGCCACCCCGCCCTCGCGGGCCGCCAGCGCGGTGCGGCCGGCCGCAACCTGCGCGCCGCTGATATCCACCCGCCGCCCGGTCGCGTTGACGTTCTTTTTACCGAGCAGACTGCCACTGGCGCGAATTTCGCCCTGGCTATCAAGCTGCAGATTGGCATCATGGACCAGCGCGCTTTCGGCATTACTGCCCGCCAGCAGGTGGCCGCTGCTTTGGATGCCGCGCGCGGCGTTCAGGTGCACATTCCCGGCCGCCGCCAGCGTACCGGATTGCGTTAACATTCCCTCGCGACTCTGCACGGCCAGTTGGCCACCGCTGTACACTTTGCCGTGCGTCTCGATGTCGCCTTTTGCCGCCAGCTGAATATTACCGCCGGCCTGGGTGGCCGCATCCGGCGCATCAGAGCGCCAGCTGAGCTTGCCTTCGCTGCTCACGGTGAGCGTTTTGCCCGCCCGGACCTGCCCGCCCTGGTTACGCACGCCGACGCCGGCTTCGGTGCCGATCATGCGGATACTGCCGCTGTACATGCCACCCATCTGCCCCATATCGATGGCAAGCTCAGGCCTGGCGCTGCCGTCGCCCGAAAGCGGCGCGGCGGTTTTGCCGTCCGCGCTCACGCGATTGCGGCCAGCCACCAGCGTCACGCCTTCTTTAGCCCAGACGCCGGTGTTGACCTCCACCGCGCGCGCCAGAATGTCGACGTACTCGGTATCATGACGGGTATCGCCGTTGAGCCCACCGCCCTCGATGCGCACCACGCCACGCTCGACCTGGTAGCCCGCCACGCTGCCATCGGCATTCAGTTGCGGTTTGCCGGTGGTCAGCGTCATGCGTCCGGCGTTGATGGTGCCGCAGCCGTTGCAGACAATGCCGGCGGGATTGGCCACAATCACCTGCGCCTTGCCGCCGGCCACTTCCATAAAACCGCGCAGCTGGCTGGGATTGTTGCTGTTGACTTCGTTGAGGATGACGCGAGCCGGCGCGGAATTGGGATTGAGATTAGGGTTACCCTGGATCATCCCGGCCATCTGGGTCGCGGTCATCACCGCCGAGTTGTTGAGGATGGCGCCTTTGGCGTCGACGTCGAACTGCTGATACTGGTTATGTGAGACCCCAGCTTGGTTGGGGGCGGTGATGTTGACCTGCGGCAAGCCGTTCTGGGTAGTGATGACCTCCGGCCGCTGGGAAGGATTGGCACCGCCGTCCGCGACAATGCCGTCTGCCATGACGGGGCCGGCGAACATCAACAGCCCAAGCAGCCACACTGACCGACGCACGGTGACCCACAGACGACTTCCACCTGTTATTCCTGAACCGATGCGTTGCCCCGGCTCGCTGCTGCAGCTGCGGGCCAATTCGGACACCACCCGCAACTCCCCGTGGGTGCGGCTGAAGATAAGGCGATAGCAATGTTTGTTCATAGGTCACATCCGTGAGAAAAGTCAGTCCGTTCAGGTCAGCGCAGCAACGCTGCCGGTATCGCGATGTTCAAATTTCCAGATTTACGCTAAAACCCGCGGTCGCACCGGAGGTGTGGAACCACGCAGGCTTGTAGAGCGGAACGCCGGCAAACAGGTCATAGCTGAATCGCCCCCACAGCGCGCCGCGCACGCCGAGCGCGCTGCCCGCCAATTGATGGCCAACCAAGTGGCGGGTGTTTGGGCCGTCCACCCGACCGTAGTCGGCGGCCAGATACAATTCATGCCCGCGAGAAAACACGTTCCAGGCGATTTCATTGCGCCACAGCAGGCCCTTTTCGCCGGACAGCATCTGTTCGCCGTCAAAGCCACGCACCGTGTAACGCCCGGCAATGGCCATCCGCTCCTGCGGCGTCAGCGCGTTCGGGCTCCACTGCCCCCTTACGCTGGTATATACCCGCCAGGGCTGATCGCCCCAGGAGAACGGCCGGTTGATGCCCAGGTCGCCGAGCAAAATGCCGGTACGTGCGCTGCCTTCATGACGCGACTCTTCCGGGGCAGGCAGGGCATTGAATGCGCCGGTGCCGCGCCGCCAGTTGATATTGGCGTCCAGCGTAGTGGTACCGAAGTAGCTGCGCTGATTCAGCCCTATCTCCCAGCCGGCGGTCCGACGTTTTTGCGACACAATATCAACGTTGTCCACGGCGTTAGTCGAGTGCTTGCGGTAGCCGCGCAGGTTGAGCGTTAACTTGTGCGACTGGTCGCGGTACAGCAACCGGGAGACGGTCAACTGCATGTTGTCGCTCTTGCCGCTGTAGCGCAGCACCTCATTGGCGTTGGGGATGTTCTGGTGATAGGTGTAGTCGTTGTAATTGGCCGAGAAAGCCCAATATCCCACCGGGAAAAAGTAGTTCAGCGTATGTGAACGGTTGCCGAACGGCCCGTGCTGGAACACATCCTTGCCGATGTTGGCGTAAAACAGGTCATTCTGTGCAAACGGCGCATCGATAGCCAGAGTGGCCGAACCGAGATAACGCCCGGTACTTTTGGAGCCGCTGTCGTCCAGCCCCAGGCTGAGCCGCACCGGGCGCCCTTCGTGCCAGTTGACCTGCAGGTCACTGGTTCCGTCCTCGGCGCCGGGTACGATTTTAATATCGGCATTGGCGCTGGGCACCCGCCTGAAGTTCTCCAGCCCCTGTTCGATATCGCGCAGGCTGAGAATATCGCCGCGTGAGGCCGGAATAGCGTTCCACAGCCGCCCACGCCAGGAGACCGGATCCTCAAAGCGGATCTCACCGATACGCCCCGGCTGCAGCGTCAGCGTCAATACGCCCGTGGTTAAGTCCTGCTCCTGCGCCATCACGCGTGTGGTGACATAGCCCTTGGCCAGTATGACGTTTTGCACCTTGTTGATGGCAAGCACAATGCCCTGGCTACCCAGACAGCGGCCCCTGGCATCCGCCGCGGCGTTCAACGCCCATTGAAAGCGATCGGCAGACTCGCCGACCAACGTTAGCCGATTGATGATGAAGCAAGGGCGTTCATCGGTTGGGTAATCGGGCAGCACAACGTCGGGACGGGAAAGGCGCGCATCGGCCTGCGGGGCATTTTGCTGTTGCAGGGCGCGCTCGCGCTCCTGCTGGCGCTGCTGTTCGCGGGCATCAATGGACGCCATTCCATCGCTGGTAGACGCCGAAGCGGAAAACAGGGGTACAACGCCGATCAATAATCCCGACAGCCCGCAGCGGATAGAATAAAGTAAAGCACGAGCACTATCTGAATCTGAGCGCATCCTTGGCTCCTCACCGTTACTTATAGTTATCTATTTGGTCAAAATTATAAGTTAAGTAAATTAATGTAAATAAAACTTACTCTTGGGCGAATTATGAGCTTCGAGGGGGAAAAATCAACAGCTTTATGGCACTGCGATTCACAAAACCATAAGGGAGGCGGCGGGCATGAGAAGAATGGCGAAACGGCGGGAGGATGACGCCATGATGCGCCATCCTTTAAAATTAATTGTCGATCGGGAGAAAACGAGACGGACAGCTATCAGCCCAGCAAATTGCTGCCGAACGCCCCCTGCCAATCCTGTTCGAATTTCTCGACCGCGGCCTGCACCGCCGGCGCGCTCAGGAACTGCTCCGCCACATCCACCGGCAGCGTGATGGCCTGGCAGCCCGCCAGCAGGCATTCCAGCGCCTGGCGCGGCGTCTTGAAGCTGGCGGCCAGCACCTGCGCCGACGGCGCGTGCAGGCTCAGCAGCTGCTGCAGCTCGTGCACCATTTCGATACCGTCGCCGCCCTGCGCGTCTACCCGATTGACGTAAGGCGCCACGTATTCCGCCCCGGCCAAGGCCGCCAGCAGCCCCTGCCCGGCGCCGTATACCGCCGTGCCCAGCGTCGGGATGGACATCGTTTTAAGCTTCTTGATCGCCGCCAGCCCCTCGGCAGTTGCGGGGATCTTGACCACCAGCCCCGGTACGCGCTGGCTGAGCAGCGCCGCCTCCGCCACCATGCGCTCGGCATCGGTCGCCATCACCTGCGCGAACAGCTTGCCGGTGCCGCCGAGGGCGTCGCGCAGCGCGGGCAGCACTTCCCAGATCGGCTTGCCTTCCTTCGCCACGATGCTCGGGTTGGTGGTGACGCCGTGCAGCGGCAGAATGCGCGCCAGGCGTTTTACCGCCGTCACATCGGCGGTATCGAGATAAAGCTCCATCACGGACTCCTGTGTCATGTTGTGTGGGCGGATTCAAACTCTGATCATCATAGGGCAAAAACCCCGCAAACTTTTGACCAAAATCAATTCAACTTTCATTCGAAACACCTTTAATGGCGAAAGATTCAGCAACGCCAAACGGGTGACTCATGTACTTCAATCTGCAGCGCTACTCGACCCATGATGGCCCCGGTATCCGCAGCGTGGTCTTTTTAAAAGGGTGCCCGCTGAGCTGCCGCTGGTGTCAGAACCCGGAAAGCCGTTCGCGCCACGCGGATCTGCTGTTTGACGAACGCCTGTGCCTGAGCGGCTGTACGCTGTGCGCCGAGCGCTGCCCGCAAGGCCTGCGGCGTGACGAGGGAGCATTGACGCTGCGGCGCGACGTCATCAGCGCAAACGACTATGCGGCGCTGGCCGCCGTCTGCCCGACCGGCGCGCTCAGCCTGTGCGGCAGCGCGGTCAACCCCGACGATATCATGGCCGAGGTGATGCGGGATAAGCCTTTCTACCTGCGCAGCGGCGGCGGTGTAACATTGTCCGGCGGCGAACCCTTTATGCAGCCGGAGGTCGCGGCGGAGCTGCTGCGGCGCGGCCGCGAAGCCGGCATCCACACCGCCGTCGAATCCTGTCTGCACGTTCCCTGGCGTTACATCACCCCTTCGTTGCCCTGGCTGGATCTGCTGTTGGCCGATCTCAAACACACCGATGAAGCGCGTTTCAAAACCTGGACCGGCGGCTCCGCCCGTCGGGTGATGAACAATTTTCGCCGTCTGGCGGCGCACGGCGTGCCAATGACCGTGCGCGTGCCGCTGATCCCCGATTTCAATGCCGATCGCCATTCTGTCCGCGCGATTGTCGACTTCGCCGCCGACGAGATCGGCGTGTCGGAGATCCATTTTTTGCCGTACCACACGCTGGGCATCAACAAGTATCACCTGCTCGGCGAACCTTACCGCGCCGCCCGCACGCCGCTGGACGCGCCCGATCTGCTGGCCTTCGCCGAAGCGTACGCCGGCGCCAAAGGCCTGAGCGCCATTTTGCGAGGATAACGCCATGACTACGTTGGATTTGACCACCCTCAGCGCCCGCATTCAGGCGCATAAGAACGCGCTGATTCACATCGTCAAACCGCCGGTGTGCACCGAACGCGCTCAGCACTATACCGAGGCCTATCAACAGCATCAGGATCGGCCGCTGCCGGTGCGCCGCGCGCTGGCGCTGGCCAACCATCTGGCGAAGCGCAGCATCTGGATCGCCAACGACGAGCTGATCGTCGGCAACCAGGCCAGCGAGCTGCGCGCCGCGCCGATCTTCCCCGAATACACCGTCGGCTGGATAGAAAACGAGATCGACCAGTTGGCAGACCGGCCGGGCGCCGGCTTCTCGGTCAGCGAAGAGAACAAGGCGATTTTGCACCGTCTTTGCCCCTGGTGGCGCGGCCAAACGGTGCAGGATCGCTGCTATGGCATGTTTACCGACGAACAGAAGGCGCTGCTCGCCACCGGCATCATCAAGGCCGAGGGCAACATGACCTCCGGCGACGCCCACCTGGCGGTCAACTTCCCGCTGCTGCTGGCGCTAGGCCTCGACGGCCTGCGTGAAAAGGTGAACGCGCGCCGCAGCCGCCTGCACCTGACCGAGTGGGAAGATCTGCACAAAGCGCAGTTTCTCAACGCCATCGACATCGTGCTGGCGGCGCTGAGCGAGCACATCCTGCGCTTCGCTCGCCTGGCGCGCGACATGGCGCAACGCGAAACCCGCGACTGGCGGCGCACCGAGCTGCTGGCTATCGCAGACAACTGCGAGCTGATCGCCCATCGCCCGCCGCACACCTTCTGGCAGGCGCTGCAGCTGTGCTATTTTATCCAGCTGACGTTGCAGATCGAATCCAACGGCCATTCGGTTTCCTTCGGCCGCCTCGACCAATATCTCTATCCCTGGTATCGGCGCGACGTCGAGCTGGAGCAGAACCTGGCGCGGGAAGACGCCATCGAGCTGCTGCACAGCTGCTGGCTGAAGCTGCTGGAGGTCAACAAGATCCGCTCCGGCACGCACTCCAAGGCCTCCGCCGGCAGCCCGCTGTACCAGAACGTCACCATCGGCGGCCAAAAGCTGCTCGACGGCCGGCCGTGCGACGCGGTCAACCCGCTGTCCTACGCCATCCTCGAATCTTGCGGCCGCCTGCGCTCCACCCAACCCAACCTCAGCGTGCGTTACCACGCAGGAATGAGCGCCGATTTCCTCGACGCCTGCGTACAGGTGATCCGCTGCGGCTTCGGCATGCCGGCGTTCAACAACGACGAAATCGTCATTCCCGAGTTCATCAAGCTGGGGGTTGAACCGCAGGACGCCTACGACTATGCCGCCATCGGCTGCATCGAGACCGCCGTCGGCGGCAAATGGGGCTATCGCTGCACCGGCATGAGCTTCATCAACTTTGCCCGCGTGATGCTGGCGGCGCTGGAACAGGGCCGCGACGCCACCTCCGGGCAGATTTTCCTGCCGCAGGAACAGGCGCTGTCCAAAGGAAACTTCGCCGATTTCGAGCAGGTGATGGCCGCCTGGGATCGGCAAATCCGTTACTACACACGCAAGTCAATTGAGATCGAATGCGTGGTGGACAGCGTGCTGGAGGAGAACGCCCACGATATTCTCTGCTCCGCGCTGGTGGATGACTGCATCGAACGCGGCAAAAGCATCAAGCAAGGCGGCGCCAAGTACGACTGGGTTTCCGGCCTGCAGGTCGGCATCGCCAACCTCGGCAACAGCCTGGCGGCGGTGCGCAAACTGGTATTCGAGCAAGGGGCAATCGGCCAGCAGCAGTTGGCGGCGGCGCTGGCCGACGACTTCGCCGGGCTGGATGGCGAACAGCTGCGCCAGCGGCTGCTCAACGCCGCGCCCAAATACGGCAACGACGTGGACGAGGTCGATCGGCTGCTGGTGCGCGCCTACCAAACCTACATCGAGGAACTGAAGCAGTATCGCAACACCCGCTTCGGCCGCGGGCCGATCGGCGGCGGCTACTACGCCGGCACCTCGTCTATTTCGGCCAACGTGCCCTTCGGCGCCGCCACCCTGGCGACCCCGGATGGCCGTAAAGCGCACCAGCCGCTGGCGGAAGGCGCCAGCCCGGCGTCCGGCACCGACCACCTGGGGCCGACCGCGGTGTTCAATTCGCTCGCCAAGTTGCCTACCGAGGCAATCCTCGGCGGCGTGCTGCTCAACCAAAAGCTGAACCCGGCGACGCTGGACAACCCGCGCGATCGGGAAAAGCTGATGCTGATGTTGCGCACCTTCTTCGAGAGCTATCGCGGCTGGCATGTACAGTACAACATCGTGTCGCGCGAAACGCTGCTGGCGGCGAAGCAACACCCTGACCAATATCGTGATTTAGTGGTTCGCGTAGCTGGCTATTCCGCCTTCTTTACCGCATTATCCCCTGAGGCGCAGGATGATATTATTGCGCGCACAGAACATACTCTTTAAACCTTTGACTCTTAGCGGCCGCACCTTGGCGGCCGCATCATCAGGCCGATATGAATTTACGACAACAGACCATATTGCAGTTGGTTAACGATCGCCGGCGGATCAGCGTCAATGAGCTGGCGCGCGCCTCGGGCGTCTCGGAAGTCACCATCCGGCAGGATCTCAACCTGCTGGAAAAGCGCAGTTATCTGAAGCGGGTACACGGTTCCGCCGTGGCGCTGGAGAGCGACGACGTCGACGCCCGCATGATGTCCAATTTCACCCTCAAACAACGGTTGGCGCAATATGCCGCCGCGCAGGTCAACGACGGCGAGACGATCTTCATCGAGAGCGGCAGCGCCAATGCCCTGCTGGCGCGCTACATCGCCGAACGCAAGCGCATTACGCTGATCACCGTCAGCCACTACATCGCCAACCTGCTGAAAGAAACCGACTGCGACGTGATTGTGCTGGGCGGCATGTACCAGAAGAAAAGCGAGACCGTGGTCGGCCCGCTTACGCGGCTGTGCATTCAGCAGGTGCATTTCAACAAGGCGTTTATCGGCATTGACGGCTTTCAGGCCGAAACCGGCTTTACCGGCCGCGACATGATGCGCGCCGACGTGGTCAGCGCGGTGCTGGCCAAGGGCGTGGAGAATATTGTGCTGACGGACTCGAGCAAATTCGGCCAGATCCAGCCCAACCCGCTGGCGCAGCCCGGCCAGATCAGCCGGGTGATCACCGATTCGCGCTTGGCGCTGGAGTATCAGCATCAGCTGAAACGCCAGGGCGTACAGGTGGAGCTGGTCAACGAATAACGCAGGTCACTGCCGCACCGCGCGGGCTACACCGCGCGCCTTCCCCTTGCGCAGCGGGATTTTAAGACTATTTACCTGTTTATCCTTCCCGAGAAACCTATACTCAGTTTCGGCGCCTTTTGGGCCGTAACTTGCTAATTATTCGGCCGTTAACAAAAAATGCCATTTTTTTATATCGATACTGTACGGGAATCAACGGCAGGCCTGATTTATGGTTAACGCCTATACTTATAGGGCACTTCCATATAGCCAATGCTAAGGAGAAGTCATTATGATGATTATCAATAAACGTTTCGCCACCGCCGCGCTGGCACTGACTCTGGCGTTTTCACTCAGCGCCTGTTCCAACATGTCCAAACGCGATCGCAACACCGCTATCGGTGCCGGCGCCGGTGCAGTCGGCGGCGCAGTGCTGACAGACGGCAGCGCGCTGGGCACGCTGGGTGGGGCTGCGGTAGGGGGCATCATCGGTCACCAGGTTGGCAAATAACCTGACCGAGAGACCTCGGCCGACAGGCTGGCAAAAGCGCCTCGGCGCTTTGACGTATTAACCAGAATAACGATGATTTCAGGTCTGTTTTACTTTAAGTCTATGGTTCTTTTGCCGTTAACGGGCTAACCCCCGGCAGCAACAACCTCAAGCCATGCCGCAGTATTGCACCGCGGCATGGCGATTCACCTCAACCGCCCGCCAGTTTGACCTTCATGCCTTTGGCTTCCAGCAGCTGTTTGAGCAGATCGCGTTTATCGCCCTGGATCTCGATAATCCCGTCTTTCACAGAACCGCCGCAACCGCATTTCTTTTTCAGCTCGGCCGCCAGTTTGTCGAGCGCGGCATCATCCAGATCGACGCCGGCGATCAGGCATACCCCCTTCCCCTTGCGGCCGCTGGTCTGACGCTGGATGCGCACGATGCCGTCGCCCTTGGCGCGTTGCGGTTTAACGTCTTCCTGCTTGATGCGGCCGGTGTCCGTGGAATACACCAGGCGGCTGTTATCGTCATTCATCATTGCCTCCTCAGGCCAAAGAGGCGCGGATCGCGCGCAGCGTCGCGGCCGGATCCGCAGATTGGGTGATCGGACGCCCAATCACCATGTAGTCCACGCCGGCGGCCTGGGCCTGCACCGGGGTCATGATACGGCGCTGATCGCCCGCCGCGCTGCCTTCAGGGCGGATCCCCGGCGTAACCAGCTGGAAAGCCTGCCCGCAGGCGGCCTTCAGGCGCTGCGCTTCGTGTGCCGAACAGACCACGCCGTCCAGCCCGCAGTCGCGGGCCAGGCGCGCCAGGCGCTCGGCGTGTTCCGCCGGGCTGGCCTCGATGCCAATGCCGCGCAGGTCTTCCGCTTCCATGCTGGTGAGCACCGTCACGGCGATCAGCAGCGGCGCATCCGCTCCGTAAGGCAGCAGCGCTTCTTTAGCGGCGGTCATCATGCGCGCGCCGCCGCTGGCATGGACGTTGACCATCCAAACGCCCAGCTCGGCCGCCGCCGCAACCGCATGCGCGGTGGTATTGGGAATATCGTGGAATTTCAGGTCTAGAAACACGTCGAAACCGCGCCCGTGCAGATCGCGCACCAGCTGCGGCCCAAACAGCGTGAACATTTCTTTGCCCACTTTCAGCCGGCAGTCTTGCGGATCGATACGGTCGGCGAACGCCAGCGCAGCGTTCTTATCGGCGTAATCTAACGCCACAACGATTGGAGATGATCTTAAGTCATTGTTATTAGTGTTATTTTCAGACTTCATTTCTTCTACCTTCTGTAAAATGGACATAATCAGGTACTCACCCGCGAAACTGACCGCCGCATTCTACATGCCGGGGGCCAGAAATCCCAGCCGCAGCGCGTACCGCCGCTCTGTCATGTTACCTCTCACCTTTGTCATGGCGCGTCAACGAAAGCGCGTCAGCGATAAACCACGCAGCGTAAAACGTCGTAAAGATGCGTAAATTATCAATCAAACATTTTGAACAACTTGCTCAGCATTATCAGATTTTCAAACGGCGCAGATGCTTTATTATTCACCACATCGGAAGCAAATGGCTTCCTTCCTAAATAAACAGACTGGAGTCACCCATGAAAACCATCAAATATTTTGCAGCCGCTACCGCTATCGCACTGACCTCTTTCGCTACCTTCGCCGCTGAGCCGGTCAACAGCCAACAGGCTGACAGCCTGACCGCCACCGGCATCGTTTCCGCGGGCCATGCGACCACCCTCAGCAGCCTGGAGAAAAAACTGGCCGCTAAAGCCGATGCCCAAGGCGCCGGCAGCTACCGCATCATCTCCGCCGGCGGTAACAACATGCTGAGCGGCACCGCGATCATCTATAAATAATGTTTCCGGTACAGGGCCCGCACGCTCGGGCCCTGCCTCTGTTTCTCGCCTAAAAAACCCGCGTTTGCCTCACCCTTCTTTGTTACATAAATATTAAATTTTTATTACACACTAGACACCCGATCGCCAGTGGCTTAGCTTGAAGGCATCTTCCTGCAGAAAGGCTTTCAAAATGAGCGAGATATCGACACTTACCATCAAAATTCCTCTGGAACTGAAGGAAAAAATCCGCGCCGCCGCCGCTGAAAACGAATTTTCGTTGAGCGTGGAAGTATGCCAGCGCCTGGAAAACAGCTTCAACGCGCCCGCCGCCAAGGTAGAAAAAGCGGCCAAAAAGGCGGATGAGCTGCACCACGGAGAGATCGACAATCAAAGCACCGAAGAAGAGGTTGAACAGCCGCTGAGCCAGAAAGAACTGAAGAAACTGCGCCAGCTGTTGAAAACCGGCGCCAAAGGCGGCAAGAAAAAGTAAGCGGCAAACGAAAAAAAACGGGGCGATAAATCGCCCCGTTTTTTTTGCCGCGCCGCCACGTTATTGCCCGTCCAGACCGCGGATCGGTTTGACCGATGACCAGGCTCGGCACGACGGGCAATGCCAATAGAGCGAGTGCGCAGTGAAGCCGCATTTGTGGCAGCGGTAACGCGGCTTGGTGCGAATTTGCTCGCCGACCATATCGCGCAATAGCAGCAGGCTCTCTTTCGCCCGGCCGTCTTCGGCGTCCGCCAGGTGATAATCCATCAGCCGATAAAACACGCGCATGGTCGGATGGCGCTGAAGCTGGCGGTTGATATAGACCTGCACCACGTCGCGCCCTTCGTGCTGTTCGATGATCTCGGCCAGCATCAGATCGGCGGTGGCGCCGGTGTTCTCTTCCACGCAGCGTTTCAGGAATTCAACCCAGTTGTGCTGTTGTTCCGGCAGATGCGTGTAGCATTCCTGCAGCATCGGCAGCGTTTCGCTGACCAACTCTTTATCCTGGCTCAGCACGCGTTGCAGCGACTCTGCCGCTTTGGCGTAGTCGTTTTGCGCCATGTAGATGCGCCCGAACATGATGGACACGCGCGCACACTGTTTATCGGCTGCGTCCGCTCGTTTGAGCAGGCTCATCGCCCGATCGAGATCGTCGCTGCCCATCGCCTGCAGCGCCAGTTCGCAATAGAAGTGCGCGATCTCGACGCGCTGTTTCTCTTTACCCAGCTTGACCAGCTTTTCCGCCACGTCGATCGCTTTTTGCCAATCGCTGGTGGCCTGATGGATCACCAGCAGTTGCTGCAGCGCCGATACGCGAAAATCCGCTTCGTCAGTCAACTGGCTGAACATGTCTTCCGCGCGATCGTACAGCCCGGCCGCCATATAGTCGCGGCCCAGCTGCTGTACCGCCAGCAGGCGCTGTTCAAAGGTCAGAGAGGCGCTTTCCATCAAGGCCTGGTGGATGCGGATGGCGCGGTCGACTTCGCCGCGCGAACGGAACAGGTTACCCAGCGTCAGGTGGGCTTCAACGGTGTTGCTGTCCTCTTTCAACATGTCGAGGAACAGATCGACCGCCTTGTCCTGCTGGTTGGAAAGCAGAAAGTTCACCCCTGCCACGTATTCACGCGACAGGCGGTTGGCTTCTTGCTGTTTATCCTGCTGAGCGCTTCTGCGCCCCATGTACCAACCGTACGCGGCAGCCACGGGCAGCAACAGAAACAGCAGTTCTAACATAGAGGATTATTCCTTGCTGACAACGGGCTGAGCCGCCGGTTCAGCGGGCTGCTCAAGCTGCAGCTCCAGCCTTTTGATCTTGCGCTCGGCGCGGCCCAACGCAATGCGCGTGCGCAGGTAGAACAGGCCGCAAATGATCCAGCCGAGAACAAAACCGGCACCAAACAGCGTGGCCAACAGGGTCGATACGCGATAGTCCCCCTGCGCAACCAGATAGTTGAAATTGACCACCTGATCGTTATGCGCACCCAAGGTGACGGAAATCACGAAGATCACCAGAACCAACAAAAAAATCAGCAAATATTTCACATTCTTTCCCGCGATGCCGAGTGAATCGGATGAACGATGCCAAAACGTGGCGTCCCTAACCCTTAAGTTAGCATTTCCCACTGCGGCAGGGAAACCCTGCGGCACGATAAAACCACATATCTGCTGGCATATTCGGCAGTAAACGGCCTTAGCGAACAAATTGATGAGAAAGCTTCTCAAAACGTCGAATTTATAAGGATATGGGGGCGACGGCGCGGATTGCAATGGCGGGAAAATGTAAGCGGTTAATGCGGCGCCGATCCGACGCCGCGTTTTTGTGACACAGTCACGTCATGACATGATTAACCCGCCGTCCACATTGATGGTTTGGCCAGTGATGTAGTCGGCATCGTCCGAGGCAAGAAAGGCCACGAGACCCGCCACGTCCTCGGGCTGACCGGCGCGCTTGAGCGGAATGCCCGCCACCCACTCGGCCATCAACTCCCCTTTGCCGTAGGTTTTTTCCGGCCCGCTGAGAATTTCTCCCCAAACGCGGTCGTTATATTCCCACATCTCGCTTTCAATGATGCCGGGGCAGAATGCATTGACGGTAATGCCATACGGTGCCAGCTCGAGCGCTAAACTTTGCGTAATGCCGATCACGCCCATTTTGCTGGCGGCGTAATGCGGTGTGTAAATGAATCCGTTACGCCCCTGACCGGAAGAGGTGTTGATCAGCCGCCCCTTGCGCTGGCCGACCATATATTTAGCCGCTTCCCTGCAGCAGAGCCACACTGCAGTGGTATTTACCGCCAACACTTTCTCAAAATCGCTTTTGGGCATCTGGTCAAAACGATCGATAGTGATCACCCCGGCGTTTTGAATGGAAACGTCGATCGCGCCGAATCGCTCCCAAGCCTGACGATAAAAATCAACCACCTGCGCCTCATCGGTGACGTCGAGGATCACCGGCAGAATCTCCACACCATAACGCTGGCGCAGCGTTTCCGCCGTGGTCAGAATGCGTTCCGCATTCGATGCAATCACCAGATTGGCGCCCAAACGGGCGAAGCGCTCGGCGATGCCGGCCCCAATGCCGCGGCATGCGCCGGTAATCACCACGGTTTTCCCCGTGAAATCACGATTCATGGTTGTTCTCCTGTCATCAATGAGCTCGCCTGCGGCCGCCACAAGGTGCGTTGCACCGCCTGCCGCCAGGCGCTGTAGTTTTCCTGCAGCTGCCGGTGGCGCTGCATATCGGGTTTAAATTCATCATGTTGGGGCAACAATGCCGCCAGTTGCCGATCGGTAGTCCCCCACAGGCTGCGCATCGCCATCAGCGCCGCCCCCAGCGCCGAGAGTTCCGCCGTGTTGCTGCGCCACACCGGGCAACCCAGCAGATCGGCCTGAAACTGCATCAGCCAGTCATTGCGGCTGGGGCCGCCATCGGCCATTAACCCCTGCAATGCAAAACCCGGCTGTTGCCGCAATACGCCGATCACATCGGCGATTTGATAAGCCACCGACTCAAATGCGGCCCGCACCAAATGTTCCCGCCGCGTGCCGCGGCTGAGGCCGCAGATCACGCCGCGCGCCTGCTCATCCCACCAGGGTGCGCCGACCCCGGTCAGTGCCGGCACAAAATAGACGCCACCGCTGTCGGCCACGCAAACAGGCAGTTCACTTAACGGCGTCTCGCCCCCCGCCGGCATGGCGGTGATATCCAGCATCCAGGCAATGGCGTCGCCGGTGTGGGGAATATTGCCCTCCAGCGCATACTGCATACGCTCGCCATCGTGCCAGGCGACGGTCGTTGCCAGAGCGCTCGTGTCGCATTGCGCTTCGGCGATCGGCGCCATCACCGATGAACCGGTGCCATAGGTGGCCTTAACCTGCCCCGCCTGGCCGAGCGCATGGCCGTACAGCGCCGCATGCGAATCACCGACCATCGCGCCAATCGGAATGCCGTCGGCAATGCCTTCCAATCCCAACGTCGCGCCGAACACATGGCTGGAGGGGGAGATCTTCGGCCGCGCCTGGCGGGGAATGTTGAACAGCGCCAGCATCCGCTCGTCCCAATCGCCGGAGGCAAGGTTCAACAGCTGGGTGCGAGCGGCATTGGAGGTATCGCAGCCGAATGCCTGTCCTCCGCTCAACTGCCAAAGCAGCCAGGCATCGATGGTGCCAAGGCAGATTTCTCCGTTCTCCGCCATCCGTTGCCCCCCTTCGCAGCGATCGAGCAACCAGCGCATTTTCGCCGCCGAGAACAGCGGTGAAAGCGGAAGACCGGTGGCGCGACGCACCACTTCGGCCTGCCGATCGTGCCGCAGCCGTTCACAGAAATCGGCGGCGCGCGCGCATTGCCAGGTTAGGGCCGGACCGATCGGCTGGCCGTCGGAACGCCGCCAACCAATGGCGGTTTCACGCTGGTTGCTGATGGCGATACCGGCAATACGGGATGCGCCGGCCAACGCAATCGCTTCCCGCAGCACCGCCAGAGAGGCTGCCAGTAAGGCCTCGCCCCGCTGTTCCACCCAACCGGGCTGCGGCGTCTGCAGCGTCAACGGCCTGCTGGCTCTGGCGACGATCGCCCCCTGCGCATCCACCACCACAGCCTTGGCGTTGCTGGTGCCTTCGTCCAACGCGACAATGCAATCCGCTTTAACCATGGCTCACCTCAGCCAGCGGCTGCACCGCTTTTTTATCCTGCCGCTGCATCAAAATGACCTTGCTCTGCAAACGCTGCTGGAACTGGTCAATCACCACGGCGGTAACGATCACCAGCCCTTTAATCACCATTTGCCAGAACTCGCTGACGCCCATCATCACCAGACCGTCCGCCAGAAAAACGATCACAAAGGCGCCGATGATCGAACCGAATACCCTGCCGCGGCCACCGCTGAGCGCCGTACCGCCCAGCACCGTCGCGCCGATGGCGTCCATCTCGAACATATTGCCGGTCATCGGGTGCGCGGTTTGCAACTGAGAAGCGATGACCAGCCCCACCAGCGCCGCACACAGCCCGGAGAAGGCATAGACGAACATTTTCACTTTGACGATCGGCACCCCCGACAGCCGCGCCGCCGGCTCATTGCCGCCAATCGCATAGATATAACGGCCCAGCGGCGTTTTCTTGGTGAGATAGATCCCCAACAACACGATGGCCAACATCAGCCAAATCGGGTTGTAAATCCCGAGAAAGGTGCCGGATCCCAGGGCCGCGAAACCGGTGTTGCCCAGCGCTTCCATGCCCACCAGATTGGGATAGGTTTTGCCGTCCGCCGTCAACAACGCCGCTCCGCGCGCCACGTACATTGCGCCCAGGGTGCAGATGAACGGCGCAACGCCGAGCCGCGTGATCAGCGTGCCGTTGACCAAACCCAACAACACGCCCAACAGCGCCACCGCGCCGATCACTTCGAAAACGTTGAGAAACAGCCGGTTGCCATCCCACAGCGGGATACCGACGGTCAACAGCGCACCGGCGATCATCCCGCACAGGCCCGCCACCGCGCCGACCGACAAATCGATGCCGCCGGTGAGGATCACCAGCGTCATGCCAACCGCCAGCAACCCGGTAATCGCCACGTGCTGCGTCATGATCAGCAGATTGGAGACGGTCAGAAAATTCGGCACCATGCTGCTGAAGAACAGCACCACCAGCAACAGGGCGATGAAGGTGCGCGCCTGCAGCAAATACATATACAACCGATACTTGGTTTGCATTGCCTTATCCTTATGCGTGTGGGGTTGAGGCGCGGATCAGCGTTTCGCGATCGGCCCGTTCGCGCGGCAGATCGGCCGTCAGTTTCCCGTCCGCCATCACCATCACCCGGTCGGCCAGTGAGACCACCTCATCCAGCTCCGACGAAGAGAACATCACCGCCAGCCCCTGGCGTGCCATCGCGCCAATCAGGTGATAAACGTCCGTTTTGGCGCCGACGTCGATTCCGCGCGTCGGCTCATCGAGAAACACTACCTGCGGCCCGGTCAGCAGCGCCTTGCCCAACACCACTTTCTGCTGATTGCCGCCGCTCAGGCTGGTGATTGGCAGCTCCCGGTCACTCACCTTGATCGCCAGTTTTTCGATCATGCCGTCGACCAACGCACACTCCCCGGCCGACGCCAACGGCCGCAGCGCGTTGCGCCCCAGGCTGGCCAGGGTCATGTTGGCCTTGATCGACATCATCTGCACCAAGCCCTCCGCCTGCCTGTCTTCCGGCACCAACGCCATGCCCAACGCCATGCGCTGACGAAACCCCAACCGCTCCACGCTTTTGCCGTTGAGCAGAATGCGGCCTGCCGTCTGGCGCATCACGCCGTTGACCACCTTGAACAGTTCGGTGCGGCCGGCGCCCAACAGGCCATAAATGCCGATCACTTCCCCTTTACGCAGTGAAAAACTGACGTCGTTAAGGCAATAGCCGCCGTTTTCACGCGGCAGCGTCAACTGCTCAACCTTCAGCACTTCATCCCCTTGCTCTGCCGCGCAATAATCAAAGTGCTTGCTCTTTTCCCCGACCATCTTTTCGATGATCCACGGGATGCTGACGTTGCAGACCGGCTCGGCGGCAACAAAACGCCCATCGCGAAATACCGTGATGCGATCGCCAATCTCCATCAGCTCTTCCAGACGGTGAGAAATGTAGATGATGGTGACGCCGCGTTTTTTCAGATCGGCGATCACCCGAAACAGCGTGCGCACTTCAGCCTGGCTCAGCGCCGACGTCGGCTCATCCATGATCAGCACCCGGGTGTCCTTCGCCAAGGCGCGAGCAATTTCCACCAGCTGCTGATGTCCAATGCCGAGACTGCCCAACGGCGTATGCGGATCGATGTCCAACTCCAGCCGCTGCAGCAAGGATTTGGCCAGCTGATATTGATAGTCCACATTGATGCGGCCACGCTGGAAGAACTCGTTGGCCATAAAAATGTTGTCCATCACCGACAGGTTGGGGAACAGGTTCAGCTCCTGGAAAATAATGCTGATCCCGAGCCGCTCCGCCTGCTGCGTGGAAGTTAGCGTCACCGCTTTACCCTCCAGCTCGATGGTGCCGGAGGACGGGGTTTCCACCCCCGCCAGCAGCTTCATCATGGTCGACTTGCCGGCGCCGTTTTCGCCGATCAGCACGTTGACCTGATTGCGAAACACTTGATAACTCACGCTATCCAACGCGGTGACGCCAGGATAGAGACGCGAAACGTTGCGCGTTTGAATAATGACCGGATCGCTCATCACGCCCCCTTAGGTTGAATGCGTACCGGCGTGATCAACAGCGGCTCGGCAGGCGCCTGCCAGCTGCTGAATACGCCGTACACGGTAATGTGGTCACCCACCTTGGGCGGGGATCCGGCCAGTTCGTCGATCGAAGCCTGATTAATCGCCCTGGCAAAATCGCCGAACAGCGCTTGGTCATTGAAATCGCTGTAGCTCAGCCCGCGATAGCTGTCGCGCAATGCCGTACCGCGATAAACCGGCCCGATCTGCACCTCCACGCTGCTGAGCGGTGCATCGGTCAGCTTGAGCGTTAATTTTCCGCTGCGCGAACGGGTGTTGACCGCCGCGACTTCACCGCTGACCTTAACGTTGAAATAACATGGAAACTCCGGTTGAGCGCGGTACCCCAGCAGACCGCAGGCGCTGTCAAAATCCTTGGCCTGGGCGATCCGGGCGAGCAGCTCGCCCAGCGGCTGCGCCGTTTTGACCGCTTGCGGAGCGATTTGGCCGCGGTAAATTTCCGCCGCCTGCGCCACATGCGGATTCACCGGGGAGCGAAGCTCCGCCAGCTTTTTCTCCGAAACGATACGGCAACCGCTCAACGCCAGGACGACGGTGACGGCCAGCGCAATGCGCATCGACATAACAACACCTCCGATCGCACCCCGCCGCCGGGACGGGGTGGTGAAAGACGCCGCTCAGCGCGGATTACGGTTTGAAGTTGAAGTCACTGACCCGTTGCGCATTGTCTTTGCCGATCAGGATGCCGCGGAACATCACGCGCTCCTTGCCGGTATAGCTGCCGGACTGGAAATAGCCGTCGAGGATTTCAATGCCCTGCGCGGCGATCGCCTGCGCCTGCAACATCACGCTGGCGTAGAGGCTGCCGTTGAGAATGGCGTCGCGTTCATCGTTGCTGCCGTCGATACCCACCACGGTGACATCCTGCCGGCCGGCGGCCTTCAGCGCCGCCACTGCGCCCAGCGCCACCGGGCCGTTGCCGCAGATCACGCCTTTGATGTCCGGATGCGCCTGCAGAATGCTGTCCATGATGCGTTTCCCTTCCAGCAGATTGCCCTTGGCATCCTGACGCGCCACGCTGACCATCTCAGGGTATTGGTCGATCACGTTGTGGAACGACTGCGAGCGCGTGACGCAGTTATTGTCCGCCAGGTTGCAGGTCAACTCGGCGTATTTGCCGGTTTCCCCCATTTTTTCGACAAACTGGTTGGCGACGTCCGAGCCGGCCTGGAAGTTGTTATGGGTGATCTGCGCCAACGCTACGCCATCGACCGGGATCTCGCGGTTGATCAGCACCACCGGAATACCGGCGTTTTTCGCCTGCTGCACGGCGGCGACGCTGGCCTGGGAATCGGCGTTATCCAAAATGATGCCCTGTACTTTGCGGCCGATAACCAGGCTGATCAGCTCCCCCTGGCGCTTAACGTCTTCGCCGTGCGACAGCACCAGCGTCTGATAGCCGAGCGACTTGGCCTTGCTCTCGGCCCCCTTGGCCTCTGCGGAGTAATAAGGGTTGTCCAGCGAATTGACGAGAATGGCGATCGTGCCTTTTTCCGCCGCCATGGCAGAGGTGCAGGCAAAACCGGTGAGCAGGGTAAGGTAAGTGGCTATTTTTCTCATGATGGTGTTCTCTTATCGTTGTGTTGAACATCGTCTGGTGTTGGCGATCGCTGCGGTTGCCGCTTACCAAATGGTAAAACCGCCGTCGATCATCAGGTCCGCACCGGTGATCATGTCGCTGCCGTTGCTGGCAAAAAACAGGATCGCCGCCGCAATTTCGTCGGTATAAGCAAAACGCCCCAGCGGGATCAGCTTTTTCATCGCCTCGCCCTTCTCGCCGCGCCAGGCTTTCTCTCCCATAGGCGTCAGCACCACGGTGGGCGATAACGTGTTGACCGTAATGCCGTGCGGTGCCCACTCTTTGGCCATCACCTTGGTCATGCCCAGCAGCCCTGCCTTGGCGGCGGTGTAAGCGCAGTGATCGTCAATGGCGATGGAGGCCGCCTGCGACGCGATGTTGATGATTTTCCCGCCGTGGCCGGCGGCTATCGCGCGGCGCGCCAGTTCTTGCGAGCACAAAAAAGGCCCGGTGAGGTTGACCGCCAGATGGCGCTGCCACTCCTCGAGCGTCACTTCCGTCGCCGGTTGCAGATTGACGTAGCCGGCGCAGTTGACCAGGATATCGAGCCGGCCAAAGCGAGATTGCGCCGCGTTGAAGGCGGCGGCCACCGAGCCGGGTTCGGTCACGTCGCACACCTGGCAGCACACCTGTTCTTCCCCCAACTCCCGCAGCACCGCCGCGGCTTTGTCCTGTTCAAAGGCCGGATACATCAATACCAGGCGCGCGCCCTTCTCCAGCAGCAGGCGATTGGCGGCCATCGCGATGCCGCCCAGACCGCCGGTGATCACCGCCACTTTCCCTGCCAGCGACATCCGGCTATCGACACCGTAGCGTAAATTAACGTCGTATTCGTTCTGCTCCATCGCATTCCCCCTATGGCGTTAACTGAGCATGCAATCCTGCGGCGTCGATGGCGTATTGCCGCCGCAGCGCCGCCCGGCTGCTGCTGTGGGTAAATTCATAAGCCGGCACGCCCAGCGCGGTAAACGGCCGCGGCAGCTGATGCCGCAGCAACAGCTCACCGATGATGGTGCCCAGGCCACCGCTGAGAGCGTGCTCCTCCATGGTCAGCACCCGGCGGTGCGAACGCATCAACGCCACTACCGCCGCCTCATTGAGTGGCCAGAGCGAAGGCAGCGAGACGATGGTCGGGTTATCGCCCAATTCCAGCACCTTCATCGCCTCATGCGCCACCGTCCCCAGGCAAAACACCAGGCTGTCAGATCCTTGATGCAGTACCTCCGGCTCTCCGGGGCGGAAGTGATAGCTCGCGTTCAGCACCGGCAGCTTGTCGCTGTCCATACGGATATAGGCCGGGCCGGGTTGCGCGATGACATAACGGACAATCTCTGCCGCTTGTCGCGCATCCGCCGGCGCATAGACGCTGAGATTGCCCAGCGTGCGGGCGATGGCGATATCGTTCATGCAATGGTGCGTCGCCCCCAGCGGCCCATAGCCGAATCCGGCATTCAGGCCGAGCATTTTCACGTTGGTTTCCGTGTAGCAAACATCGTTTTTCATCTGCTCGTTAGAACGGGCGAACAGGAAAGGCGCGGCGTTGGCGGTAAAGACCGTGCGGCCGCTGAGCGCCATGCCGGCGGCCATGCCCACCATATTTTGTTCGGCGATGCCGACGTTCACCACACGCTCCGGATAAACCTGCTCAAAGGGCGCGATTTTCGACGTGGACGTGGAGTCCGCCACCATCACGCTCAGATCTGCCCCCGCCAGCTGCTCTTCGATCAACGCCGTCACCACGGCATCGCGTAAATCCTGCATGTTCACCCCTCCAGTTCTGCCAGCGCCTGCGCCAGCTGTTGTTCGTCCGGTACCGCGTGATGCCAGGCGGCAACGTTAGCCATAAACGACACGCCGTGCCCCTTTTCGGTATTGGCCAAAATCACCCGCGGCTTGTCCTGGCTCGGGCGTTGGATCGCCGCCACCAGCGCCGCCGGATCGTGCCCGTCGCACTCCAGGGTTTCGAAACCGAAAGCGCTCCATTTTTCAGCCAGCGGCTCCAGCGGCATGATGGCCTCTGTCTTGCCCGCCAGCTGCAGCCGGTTGCGATCGACGATGGCAATCAGGTTATCCAGCTTGAATTTGCTGGCCGCCATCGCCGCCTCCCAGTTGGATCCCTCCGCCAGCTCGCCGTCGCCCAGCAGCACGAAAGCGCGGCGATGTGCGCGCCCGGCCAGTTTGTTGCCCAGCGCCAGCCCCACGGCGATCGGCAGGCCATGCCCCAAACCGCCGGAGTTGATCTCCACCAGCTCCGGCAGCTTCTGCCGCACCGGATGCCCGGCCAGCAAGGTGTCGTCGCCCATGAACTGATCGAGCACCGCCGGATCGAGCAGGCCCATCGCCGCGCAGCTGCAGTAAAAACCGCCGGCGCCGTGCCCTTTAGACAAAATGAACCGATCCTGATCGGGCCGGGCATTGCCGCGATCCATCACCGCCATATACAAGGTGCAGATGATGTCGATTTCCGACAGATCGGCGCCGGTATGGCCCTTGCCTGCCTTATGGTTCATGGTCACCACATATCGGCGCGCCTGGCGCGCCGTGTTTTTAATCGCCTGGAAGTCCATCGTCACCTCTGCTTGAGCACATTGATTATCGTTATCGCCTCTAAAACGATCCGCTAACCCGCCATTGATTTTCGAATGGAAATCATATGCAGCAAAAACGATAATTAATGTGGGCAAGATCAAATTTCAAGCAAAAGCACGCAGCCGGCGGAATCACAATTCACAAAAAGCAATGAATAACAATTAAATAAAAGCATTCAAACAACTTAAAATTCGTTTTACCCGGTGACTTTTGCTGACACCATAGACTTTCGAATAAAAATCAATAGGGATTGACCGGGTTTATCCATAGCTTTATCAATAATCGCGAGCTAAAATTCAGCGCATCAATAAGGAGTTGCCGTGGGAAACCGCCCGGCGGGAACTGACAGGTGCAGGAGTCTTTCGATTGAAAAGCAAAAGCGAACAGCTGGCGGAAATGCAGCAACGACGCGAAAAGATCCTCGACATGATCCGCGAAGACGGCTCGGCGACGGTCAAAATGCTGACCGATACCTTCAAGCTGACCGAAGCGACCATTCGCACCGACCTGCGGGTCCTGCAGCAACAAGGCTATGTGCAGCGTTTCCACGGCGGCGCAACCCTGGTCGATGGCAAGCAAAACACCCATGCCATGCTGTTGGAACGCCAGGTCAACCTGACCGCCAAGGATCGCATCGGCAAGCTCGCCGCCGGTTTTATCGAACCGGGCGACACCATCATTCTTGATTCGGGCACCACCACCACGGCTATCGCCAATCATCTGAGCCACATCAAGAAACTGTCCGTTATCACCACCGGCGTCAATATCGCGCTGCAGCTGGGCGGCGAACCGGGCGTGAACATTTTGCTGACCGGCGGCTCGTTCAAATTTCCGACGCTTTCCACTTCGGGGGACAAAGCCGCCGGCTTCTTCGAGAACGTGCTGGCCCAGAAACTGTTCCTCGCAACGGCCTGCATCTCACCCCGCCACGGCCTCAGTTTCCCAAGCGAGACCGACATCAAACTGAAAACGGCGATGATCAACGCAGCCAACACGGTGTATGTGGTTGCCGACTCCAGCAAAATCGATAAGGTGTCGATGTTCGCATTGCCCTGTGACTGGCAGCATATCGACTATTTGATCACCGACGACGGTATCAGCAATACCGCCATACAGGCCTTTGAGAAGGTGGGAGTAAAGGTGTTGGTGGCAGGCGCCTGACGGGCGCCTGCGAGAAGAATGCTTATTCCGGCTTGCGCGCCGCGATTTCCTGCTGCTCTTGCGGCGGCGGCGTCAGCGGGCCAAACCAGCGCTGCGCCAGCCAGCAGGTGACCACCACCAACAGCCAACTGATCAGCGTGGCCATCGCCAGATCGCGTGGCCAGTGCATGCCCAGCAGCAAACGGCTGCCCATCACCCCCGTTGCCCACACCATCAGCAGCGCGACGGTTTTATAATGGCGGCGCGGCCACAGCAGCCCTACGCCCAACAGCGCCCAGGTGGCGGCGAACATCGTATGCCCCGACGGGAAAGCGAAGCCGGTTTCAAACTGCCAGTGCTTGCGCAGCCAGTTCGGCACCAGGGTCTGATCCTGCAATTGCTCGCGCACCAGCGCGCTGCGCTCTTTGCGATGCAGCGAATAGAAGTATTTGCCGTCCACGCCGTGGTTTTGCTCCAGCCATACCACAAACGGCCGCGGTTCTTGCACCCGATCCTTGATCAGCGACTTGATCCCCTGCCCAATCACCAACGCGGCGGAAAGCAGGATCGCCAGACCGATGGCCGCCTTGAGCCGAAAGCGCAGACACCACAAAAACCAACCGCAAAGGATAGCGCTGGTCAAAATGCCCCACGGCGAGGTCACGGTTTCGGTCACCCAGTACAGCGCTTTCAGCAGTCGATCATTGCCGCCGGGCTGCCAGTGCCAGCCGGATACCCAGACCGCCAGCGGCATCAACAGCAGCAGCAGCGCGCCGCCCGCCGTGCGTTTTGCTATCTCATACATTCCCGTTTTCCTCTGCGTGAATCAGACTGCAGTGTAACAAGAGTGTAATCTTGATAACACGCGAAAAATTAAACAGATAGGCAACCTATCGCAATAATAGGTAGCCGGAAAACGCCATCTGCTGGTTTGCTGAGCACCGCCCGGCAAGAAGTTGTGGCAAAATAGCCG
Organism: Serratia sp. TSO36; assembly: GCF_057808395.1. NCBI lineage: Bacteria > Pseudomonadati > Pseudomonadota > Gammaproteobacteria > Enterobacterales > Yersiniaceae > Serratia > Serratia sp. TSO36. The sequence goes on from NZ_JBJZOU010000015.1 coordinate 103,854, forward strand.
ATAATTAACGAAATAGAGATCGGCGCAGCACGTTTTAGTCTTGGTCAATTTACCGAACCGGACTTAGGATGCGCGACAATGATTGAATCGTAGGTTTTTGTGGAGAGTGACATGCAGCTTAAACGGGTGGCAGAGGCTAAACTGCCGACACCTTGGGGCGATTTCCTGATGGTAGGATTCGAAGAACTGGCGACCGGGCATGACCATCTGGCGCTGGTATTCGGTGATATTTCCGGCGAAGCGCCGGTGCTCGCGCGCGTGCATTCCGAATGTCTTACCGGCGATGCCCTGTTCAGCCTGCGCTGCGACTGCGGTTTTCAGCTGGAAGCCGCGCTGGAGCAAATCGCCGAAGAAGGCCGCGGCATTCTGCTTTATCATCGCCAGGAGGGCCGCAATATCGGCCTGTTGAACAAGATCCGCGCCTATGCCCTGCAGGATAAGGGCGCAGACACCGTGGAAGCCAACCACCAGCTCGGCTTCGCCGCCGACGAGCGCGACTTTACCCTGTGCGCCGACATGTTCAAACTGCTGGGCGTCGACGCGGTGCGTTTGCTGACCAACAACCCGAAAAAGGTCGAGATCCTGACCGAAGCCGGCATCAACATCAGCGAGCGCGTGCCGCTGATCGTCGGCCGTAACCCGAAGAACGAACACTATCTGGCGACCAAGGCCGCCAAAATGGGCCATTTGCTCGACCAGAAGTGATCGCCGCCGCGGCGGAAACAATCAGGGCGCCTTGCGGCGCCCTTTTTATTGCTTAATTACAGCATTTTCCTGATCACATAATGCAGGATGCCGTCGTTTTCGTAGTAGGTCAGCTCATTGCCGGTATCGATGCGGCAACGGGTGTCGATCACTTCCTTGCGCCCGTCGGCATAGGTGATGTGCACCGGCACCGTCTGGCCCGGCTGCAGCTGCTGCAGGCCGCCGACGCTGATCTGCTCATCCCCGGTCAGCCCCAGGGTTTTGCGCGTCACCCCTTGCGGGAACTCCAGCGGCAAAATCCCCATGCCGATCAGGTTGGAGCGGTGAATGCGTTCGAAGGATTCGGCGATCACCACCCGTACGCCCAGCAGGCGCGGCCCTTTCGCCGCCCAGTCGCGGCTGGAGCCAGAGCCGTACTCTTTACCGGCGATCACCGCCAGCGGCACCTTTTCCTGCTGATACTGCATGGCGGCGTCGTAGATAGACAGCTGCTGCTGCGACGGGATATGGCGGGTATAGCCGCCTTCCACGCCCGGCACCATTTCGTTGCGAATGCGAATATTGGCGAAGGTGCCGCGCATCATCACTTCGTGGTTGCCGCGGCGCGAGCCGTAAGAGTTGAAATCCTGCGGCGCCACGCCGTGCTCGCTCAGGTAACGCCCCGCCGGGCTGTCGCGCTTGATGTTACCCGCCGGCGAGATGTGGTCGGTGGTCACCGAGTCGGCCAGAATCGCCAGAATGCGCGCGTCTTTGATGTCCTGCACCGGATCCGGCGTCACCTTCATGGTGCTGAAGAACGGCGGATGGCGGATATAAGTAGAATCCTCCTGCCACTGATAAGTCGCCGAGCCGGTCACCTGGATCGCCTGCCAGTTAGCGTCGCCGTCGAACACTTCGCCATATTCCTTGTGGAACATCTCGGTGCGCACTTCTTCCACCGCCTGAGCGATGTCCTGGCTGCTCGGCCAGATGTCCTTCAAATAGACCGGTTGACCGTCGTTGCCCTCGCCCAGCGGCTCTTTGGTCAGGTCAATCTTCATGCTGCCCGCCAGCGCATAAGCCACCACCAGCGGCGGCGAGGCCAGCCAGTTGGTTTTCACCAGCGGGTGGATGCGCCCTTCGAAGTTGCGGTTGCCCGACAGCACCGCGCCCACGGTCAGATCGCCCTCTTTGATCGCCTGCTCGATCGGATCCGGCAGCGGGCCGGAGTTACCGATGCAGGTGGTACAGCCATAGCCCACCAGATTAAACCCCAGCTCTTCCAGATAGGCGGTGAGTTTGGCGCTGTCGAAGTAGTCGGTCACCACTTTGGATCCCGGCGCCAGCGAGGTTTTTACCCAGGGCTTGCTGCGCAGCCCTTTCTTGACGGCATTTTTCGCCAGCAGGCCGGCCGCCATCATCACGCTCGGGTTGGAGGTGTTGGTGCAGGAGGTGATCGCCGCGATCACCACCGCGCCGTCGCGCAGTTCGTGCTGTTGCCCGTCCAGCGTAAAGGTTTTGCTGTCGGCTTTGGCCTTTTGACCGCCGATATCCAGCTCGGTGGCGGCCTTGAACGCCTGCGGCACATTTGGCAGCGCAACGCGATCCTGCGGGCGTTTCGGCCCGGCGAGGCTGGCTTCCACCGTCGACATGTCCAGCGCCAGCGAGCTGGTGAAGACCGGTTCATCACCGGGGTTGCGCCACATGCCCTGCGCCTTGGCGTAAGCTTCCACCAGCGCGATTTGTTCTGCGCTGCGGCCGCTGAGCTTCATATAGCCGAGCGTAACGTCATCTACCGGGAAGAAGCCGCAGGTGGCGCCAAATTCCGGCGACATGTTGGCGATAGTTGCCCGGTCCGCCAGCGGCAGATCGGCCAGGCCATCGCCGTAAAACTCGACGAACTTGCCGACAACGCCGTGCTTGCGCAGCATTTGGGTGACGGTCAGCACCAGGTCAGTGGCGGTAATGCCCTCGCGGAGCTTGCCGGTCAGCTTGAAGCCGACCACGTCGGGGATCAACATCGACACCGGCTGGCCCAGCATAGCCGCTTCCGCTTCGATGCCGCCGACGCCCCAGCCGAGGATGCCGAGGCCGTTGATCATGGTGGTGTGGGAGTCGGTGCCCACCAGCGTATCGGGATAAGCCACGCGGCGGCCGCTTTCGTCGCTGTGCCAGACCGTTTGGCCAAGGTATTCAAGGTTGACCTGGTGACAGATGCCGGTGCCCGGCGGCACCACGCGGAAGCGGTTGAAGGCTTTCTGCCCCCAGCGCAGGAAGGTGTAGCGCTCGTGGTTGCGCTGCATTTCGATACGCACGTTGTCTTCAAAGGCGTTGTCATCGCCAAATTCATCGACGGTGACCGAGTGGTCAATCACCAGATCCACCGGCGACAGCGGGTTCACCTGATCGACGTTGCCCCCCAACCGCCGCACCGCTTCGCGCATCGCGGCCAGATCCACCACCGCCGGAACGCCGGTAAAATCCTGCATCAGCACTCGCGCCGGGCGGTAGGCTATCTCACGGTCGGCATGGCCGGTTTGCAGCCAGGCGACGATGGCCTTGAGGTCGTCAACCTGCACGGTATCGCCATCCACATGGCGCAGCAGGTTCTCCAACAGCACTTTCATTGATTTCGGCAACCGGTCGATATCACCCAGCTGCTTCGCCGCCAGCGGCAGACTGTAATAGTAATATTCGCTATTCAGCGCAACCAGCTTATCCATACTTGTTTCACGAAGATCGGACGACATAGCTCCTCCATTTCTTATTGTGATAAAACAGGGTAATCACTGAGGTCTTGTTTAAAGATACCACAAAGATAAGTTAACGTTTTGATAACAACACGATTTGATCACAACGATAGGCGGGAACAATCAGCGCAAAGGAAGTCCGAACGCCGCCAAGGGGTTAGGCGGTGCGCCAACGAAAACGCTGCAACGAGGCGGCGCTTTGGCGAGGAAGACCTCGCGGCTTTAGCGGGGGTTAGCTACGCCTTAGCAGCACATCCCGAAGAATATGAAAGTCAGATGCCTGATAGAGAGTGTTCCTGGAGGACGGCGACTTTTCAGGATGATCAACAAGCAAGGTGCGGATTTCCGGGCTAAAAAACCCGGTTTGGCAGGCGCCTCTCCGGGTTTGATTTGATATCGTCAACGATTACTTAATCGGCAGCTTGATGTCCTTGAACATCGCCTCGATCTCTTCGTTGGAACGCAGCGCCACCGCGCTGTCGACCACGTCACGCGTCAGGTGCGGCGCGAAGCGCTGAATGAAGTCGTACATGTAGCTGCGCAGGAAGGTGCTGCGGCGGAAGCCGATTTTAGTGGTGCTGTAGGTGAAGATATCACTTGCATCCACCGTCACCAGATCCGGATCCTGCACCGGATCCACCGCCATGCTGGCGATCACCCCCACCCCCAATCCCAGACGCACATAGGTTTTGATCACGTCGGCGTCGGTGGCGGTAAAGACGATGCGCGGCGTCAGGCCGGCGCGGTTGAAAGCGGTATCCAGCTCCGAGCGGCCGGTAAAGCCGAAGGTGTAAGTGACGATCGGGTAAGCCGCCAGCTCTTCAATGCTGATGCTGCTTTTGCCCGCCAAAGGATGATCGGGCTTCACCACCACCGCGCGGTTCCAGTGGTAGCACGGCAGCATGATGAGATCGTCGTACAGGTGCAGCGCTTCGGTGGCGATGGCGAAATCGGCGGTGCCTTTGGAGACCGCTTCGGCGATCTGCGTCGGCGAGCCCTGGTGCATGTGCAGCGAGACGCGCGGGTAACGCTCGATAAAGCCCTTGATGACGTTGGGCAAGGCGTAGCGAGCCTGGGTATGCGTGGTGGCGACGTACAGCGAGCCTTTGTCCGGGTAAGTATGTTCACCGGCAACGGCTTTGATGGCATCCACCTTGGACAGCACTTCACGCGCGATGCGAATGATTTCCTGGCCGGCCGGGGTGACCTGGGTCAGGTGTTTGCCGCTGCGGGCGAAGATCTGGATGCCCAGCTCATCTTCGAGCATGCGCACCTGCTTACTGATGCCGGGTTGCGAGGTATAGAGCCCTTCTGCCGTCGAGGAGACATTCAGGTTGTGGTTAACCACTTCCACAATGTAACGAAGCTGCTGCAATTTCATATCTTATACCATCCTAGGTTAAACACTGCGGCTTACCCGCAGCCAGGTATATCGGTGTCGCCCCGGTATGCTGAAACTCACAAGCCATAAACACCGTGTTTTACCCTGATGGTGAAGAAAACGCCGTTGTTAATAAGCTTTAATAATAAAAAAAATTTTTATATAACCACTATACCACGTTGCAGCTTCAAGTATAGATCCGCGTCACACTATGATAACGATTATTTTGCATTGGTATCAACGTGAAACGGCGGTGACGGAGGGGTAAAAACAGCAAAGGATAGATCCGTTTCCCCCTTTTCACCAATAAAAAACCAGCCGCCAGGGCTGGTTTTTCATCTTGCGGGCGGGACATTGGCCTTACTTCTTGCCTTCGACCCACTTGCCGTCCACGTAGAACGCGGACCAACCGGTCGCCTTGCCGTCTTTTTCAGAAGAGACGTACTGCTGTTTGGTTTTGCGGCTGAAACGCACCAGCGTTTTATTGCCTTCGGCGTCCGCCACCGGCGCATCGGCCAGATAGCGCAGCTTCTCCGGCAGGCGATCCTTGAAGCGAGCCAGCTCTTCCACCAGCGGCGCGCGGGTCTCGCGCGATTTAGGGAAGGTGTTGGCCGCCAGGAACACGCCGGCAGCGCCGTCACGCAGCACGAAATAGGCGTCGGACTTCTCGCACGGTAGCTCCGGCAACGGCACCGGATCTTCCTTCGGCGGCGCGACGTCGCCGTTACGCAGGATCTTGCGGGTGTTTTTGCAGTTCTCGTTGGTGCAGCCCATGTACTTGCCGAAACGCCCCATTTTCAGGTGCATTTCCGAGCCGCACTTGTCGCACTCCACCACCGGGCCGTCGTAGCCTTTCAGACGGAACTCGCCCTCTTCGATCTCGTAACCGTCGCACGCCGGGTTGTTACCGCAGACGTGCAGCTTGCGCTGGTTGTCGATCAGATAGCTGTCCATCGCCGTACCGCATTTCTTGCAGCGGCGGCGGGCGCGCAGCGCGTTGGTTTCCGCCTCATCCCCTTCAAGGATGTTGAGCACTTCCGCTTCCGGCACCAGGTTGATGGTGGTTTTGCAGCGCTCCTTCGGCGGCAGCGCGTAGCCGGAACAGCCGAGGAACACGCCGGTGCTGGCGGTACGGATACCCATCTTGCGGCCGCAGGTCGGGCAGTCGATGCTGGTCATCACCATCTGGTTAGGCCGCATGCCGCCTTCTTCCGGATCCTTCTCCGCCGTTTCCAGCTGTTCGCTGAAGTCGACGAAGAACTCGTCCAGCACCGCTTTCCACTCGGCCTGGTTGTTGGCGACCTCATCGAGGCCATCTTCCATGCGCGCGGTGAAGTCATAGTTCATCAGCTCGCGGAAGTTTTCTTCCAGGCGATCGGTGACGATCTCGCCCATTTTCTCGGCATAGAAGCGGCGGCTTTCCACCCGCACATAACCGCGATCCTGAATGGTCGAGATGATGGAGGCGTAGGTGGACGGGCGGCCGATGCCGCGTTTTTCCAGCTCTTTCACCAGCGAGGCTTCGCTGTAGCGCGCCGGCGGCTTGGTGAAGTGCTGGCTTGGGATCAGTTTCTGCAGATCCAGTTCGCTGCCGATTTCGACGTATGGCAGGGTGCGATCTTCATCGCCCTTGCGCAGCGCCGGCATGACCTTGGTCCAGCCATCAAAGCGCAGCGTACGGCCCTTGGCGCGCAGCTGATAATCGCCGGCCTTCACCGTCAGCGTGGTGGAATCGTATTGCGCCGGCGTCATCTGGCAGGCAACGAACTGGCGCCAGATCAGCTGATACAGCTTCTGCGCGTCCGCTTCCATGTCTTTCAACTGCTCAGCGAGCACGTTCACGTCCGAAGGACGGATCGCTTCGTGCGCTTCCTGCGAATTCTCTTTGCTGCTGTACTGATTCGGCGCCTTCGGCAGGTATTTGTCGCCGAAGTTGTCGCCGATGTAGCCACGCACCATGTTGAGCGCATCCTGGCTCAGGTTGGTGGAATCGGTACGCATATAGGTGATGTGGCCGGCTTCATACAGCCGTTGCGCCATCATCATGGTTTTTTTCACGCCGAAGCTCAGGCGGGTACTGGCGGCCTGCTGCAGCGTGGAGGTAATGAAAGGCGCGCCCGGTTTGCTGCTGGTCGGTTTGTCTTCGCGATCCAGCACCGTGTAGCGGGCTTTTTCCAGCAGCTTGACCGCGGCGTGAGTCTGCTCGCGGTTGACCGGTTTGAACGGTTTGTCGTGCGCGTGGGTCACTTCCATCTGCAGCGCGGTTTCACCCTTCGCCAGCAGATCGGCATGCAGCTCCCAGTACTCTTCCGGCACGAAGGCCTTGATGTCGCGCTCGCGCTCAACCACCAGGCGCACCGCCACCGACTGCACGCGGCCGGCGGACAGGCCGCGGGCGATTTTCTTCCACAGCAGCGGCGAGACCATATAGCCCACCACGCGGTCCATGAACCGGCGCGCCTGCTGCGCGTTGACGCGGTCAATGTTCAGCTCGCCCGGCTGTTTGAACGCCTGCTGGATCGCGTTTTTGGTGATTTCGTTAAACACCACGCGGCTAAAGCGTTTGTCATCCCCACCGATCACTTCCCGTAGGTGCCAGGCGATGGCTTCCCCTTCGCGGTCAAGGTCGGTTGCGAGATAAATGTGGTCGGCGTTTTCCGCCAACGATTTTAACTCGGCGACCACTTTTTCTTTACCCGGCAGGATTTCATAATGCGCTTTCCAGCCGTGGTAAGGGTCGACGCCCATGCGATTTACCAGCGCCGCCTTCTCATCTTTTTTAACTTTTTTCTTGGCTTTGTCTTCGGTTGAGTCAGCGCTCTTTTTGCTGGCTGAGCCACTGGTCGGCAAATCACGGATATGACCGACGCTAGACTTCACCACGTAGTCACTTCCTAAATATTTATTAATAGTTTTGGCTTTTGCCGGGGACTCAACTATTACGAGAGCTTTACCCATATTTACCTTTACCTAATTTATTTCTTCTAAAAAGAAGTCTTTTATCTCGCCGTGCCGCGGCAATTCGTGTCTCTTTTTTTATATTGCGGCAGTCTGGCAAGAGATCAACAGATTTTTTCCTTTTGGTTGCCCAACCGCTCAACCTGAACGCAAGTTGTTGATCCTGCCTGCTATTCACCCATGCCCCAGAAGTATGGCTGTGTGAGTTTTATTCATGGCGTAAACAAAACCTTCCACCCGACGCCGCAAAATCCCACACTGTACCTGATAAAAAGCGTCACGCAACCTAATTAGCACGGAAAGACCGATTTCGCCAACCGGCGGCCGCGCATGGCCATCCAGACGGCAAATAAACCTTAGTCGGTTTGCGGATAAAAGCGAACCGGCGTTAGAATATGCGCAGAGTTTTTAGTTTGGAGTCTAATAAATGCGCACAAATACTGCCCCTATCGGCCGCGAGGCCCTGCTGGCGGAAGCAAATAACATCATCCGCCAACACGAAGATTATCTGCACGGCATGATCGCCACCGACGTTGAACAAAAAAACGGCGTTTTAGTTTTCCGCGGCGAATACTTTTTGGATGCCGACGGATTGCCCACCGCCAAAACCACCGCGGTATTTAATATGTTTAAACATTTGGCCCATCTGCTTTCGGAAAAATACCACCTGGTCGATTGAGAAAAGAAAACGGGGGCGCCCGGCCCCCGCTGATTCACGCTATCGCCGCCGTTACAGCAGCGGCTTTTCCCCACGCTGCCACCAGCGTAACAGCAAGCGATCGACGCTTTCCGCCGCGCTGCCGGTAAAGCGATCCATCAGGCGTTTGCGGCGCGAATAGCGCACGGCGATCACTTCGTGGTTATCCAGCTCGGCGATCAGCAAGTCATCGCTGGTGCCGATAGCGTCAATCAGGCCCTTCTCTTTCGCCTGTGAACCGAACCAGTGCTCACCGGTGGCGACGCTGTCGATGTCGAGCGACGGGCGCTGCTCATGCACAAAGCGCTTGAACAGCTCGTGGGTTTCGTTCAGATCTTCACGGAACTTCTCGCGCCCCTGTTCGGTGTTTTCACCGAACAGCGTCAGCGTGCGTTTGAACTGCCCGGCGGTGTGCAACTCCACGTCGATGTCGTTCTTCTTCAGCAGGCGGTGGAAGTTCGGGATCTGCGCCACCACGCCGATCGAGCCGATGATGGCGAACGGCGCCGCCACGATGCGATCCGCGACGCAGGCCATCATGTAGCCGCCGCTGGCCGCCACTTTATCCACCGCCACCGTCAGGCGAATGCCGCCTTTACGCAGGCGCTCCAGCTGCGAGGCCGCAAGGCCGTAGCCGTGCACCACTCCGCCAGGGCTTTCCAGCCGCAGCAGGACTTCATCCTGCGCCGACGCTACCGCCAACACCGCCGAGATCTCTTCGCGCAGCGAGGTCACCTCGTGCGCGTCCATGCTGCCCTTGAAATCCAGCACATACAGGCACGGCTTGGCCACCTCGACCGCGCCGGACTTGGCGCGCTGCTTTTTCAGCTTGTCGTCGGCCTTGGACTGTTTCTTGAACTGTTTCAGCCAAACCTTTTGCTCGGCGGCATCCATGCGCGCCAGGCGCATGTCACGCTGCATCTCGCGATACTGTTCACCGAGATCGGTCAGCTGCAGCTCCCCTTTCTGGCGGCTCTTGCGTTGCCCCAGACTGACAGCCAGTATGGCCAACGCGGCGATGGCGAGCACCACCGTGGCAACCTTGGCCAGAAACAGGCCATAAACAGATATAAACTCCACAGATTCCGCCTTTATTTACAGGTTGTTAGTATGCTTCTTCCCATTTTAGCCAACCTCAGCGGCTGCTGTCGCGGCTAAATGAAAATTCATTGCGCACGGAGCATCACTATGGGGACGATTCAAGGCCGAACCAAGGCGCCGCCGCCGTGCTTTTGTTACAAAAGAATGCCATTTCAGCCTGCTACGCATTGAAAATGCCGGCGGATTAAGGCATATAACACCCATTATTCATCAATATGATGAGACGCATTCGCTGCGCGGCCCGCAGACGGTCGAGCCTTCGCTCCCGCCCCGGCCGCGCGTTTCACTCTTGCTCCCCGATATCTGCGGGAGAACGGCCACCCAGGCGAGGATTTATCGTGCATTACCAACCCAAGCAAGATCTGCTCGAACAACGTATCATTCTGGTCACCGGCGCCGGCGACGGCATCGGCCGCGAAGCGGCGCTGACCTACGCGCGCTTCGGTGCCCGGCTGGTGCTGCTGGGGCGTACCGAAAGCAAGCTGCTGGCGGTGCAACAAGAGATCGCGGCCCAGGGCGGCGCCCCGGCGTTGGTGGTGACGCTGGACTTGCTGCACGCCACGCCGGAGCAATGCCGGCAGATAGCCGACGATCTGGCGCGCCAGATCCCCCGCCTTGACGGCGTGCTGCACAACGCCGGCCTGCTCGGCGACATCGCGCCGATGGCCGACCTGTCGATGACCATGTGGCAAGAGGTGATGCAGGTTAACGTCAACGCCACCTTTATGCTGACTCAGGCGCTGCTGCCGCTGCTGCTGAAATCCCACGCGGGTTCGCTGGTGTTCACCAGTTCCAGCGTCGGGCGCACCGGCCGCGCAGACTGGGGCGCCTATGCGGTGTCGAAGTTCGCCACCGAGGGCATGATGCAGGTGTTGGCCGACGAGTATAAAAACCGCAATCTGCGGGTGAACTGCATCAATCCGGGCGGCACCCGCACCAAAATGCGCGCATCTGCCTTCCCACACGAAGACAAGAACAAGCTGAAAACCCCGGCCGATATCATGCCGCTGTATCTGTATCTGATGGGCGAAGACAGCCGCCGCAAAACCGGCATGAGCTTCGACGCCCAGCCGAACCGTAAACCCGGCGCGGCCGAATAAGGAGCGTTTTCATGGCGGAAGATCGTCATCAACAGCGCCAGCAGCGCCTGAAAGAACAGGTCGATGCGCGCATCGCGACGGCGCAGGACACGCGCGGCCTGCTGCTGGTGTTTACCGGCAACGGCAAGGGTAAGACCACCGCCGCCTTCGGCACCGTCACCCGGGCGGTCGGCCACGGCATGCGCGCCGGGGTGATCCAGTTCATCAAGGGCGAATGGCCCAATGGCGAAAAGAATCTGCTGCAGCAACACGGCGTTGAATTTCAGGTGATGGCCACCGGCTTCACCTGGGAGACGCAGAACAAAGCCGGCGATACCGCCGCCTGCCAGGCGGTGTGGCAACACGGCAAACGCATGCTGGCCGACAGCAGCCTGGATCTGGTGCTGCTGGACGAAGTGACCTACATGCTGACCTACGGTTATCTGGAACTGGAAGAGCTGAAGGCCGCGTTGCTGGAGCGCCCTGCGCACCAAACGGTGATCCTGACCGGGCGCGGTTGCCATCGCGATCTGCTGGAACTGGCGGATACGGTCACGGAGATGCGGCCGGTGAAGCACGCGTTTGATGCGGGCGTGAAGGCGCAACAGGGGATCGATTGGTAACAAAAGTTCTGGCCCCGAACGGGGCCAGAATGAGAGATTAGCTGCGTTTGCTCGGCTTGCCCGGTTTACCCGGCTTGCTGCCTGGCGCACTGCGGCGGCCGCTGCCGGCCACCTGCGAATGGCGCTTGACCGCGCGGCGGATCTGGTTGGCCTTCACGCGGCGGCGCTCACGCTCCACCGGCATCTTGCTGACCGTTTCCGGCTTCAATTCCACCAGCTCGCGCAGGTAGTTGATCGCCGGCAGATCCAGCTCGGCCCAGCCGCCGCGCGGCAGGCCTTTCGGCAGATCGATGTCGCCATAGCGCACGCGGATCAGGCGGCTCACCTGCACGCCCACCGCTTCCCACAGGCGACGCACTTCACGGTTGCGGCCTTCGGTCAGGGTCACGTTGTACCACTGGTTGAGGCCTTCACCGCCCTGGAAGCTGATGGTGCGGAAGGCGGCCGGGCCGTCTTCCAGCTGCACGCCCTTGCTCAGCTGCTTCACTTTCGCATCGTCGACCTGGCCGAACACGCGTACCGCGTACTCGCGCTCCACTTCACGGCTCGGGTGCATCAGACGGTTGGCCAGTTCGCCATCGGTGGTGAACAGCAGCAGACCGGAGGTGTTGACGTCCAGGCGCCCTACCGCCACCCAGCGCGAACCGCGCAGCTTAGGCAGACGATCGAACACCGTCGGGCGGCCTTCAGGATCGCTGCGGGTACACAGCTCGCCTTCCGGTTTGTAGTAAGCCAGCACCCGGCAGACCACGTCTTCAGACTCTTTGATCGACAGGACATGACCGTCCAGGCGAATTTTCATCGCCGGCGTCACTTCAACGCGATCGCCCAGCTTGGCGACCTTGCCGTCAACGCTGACGCGCCCGGCTTCAATCATGGTTTCGATTTCACGACGCGAGCCATGCCCGGCGCGCGCTAAAACTTTCTGTAACTTTTCGCTCATTGAGCAACCTCTAATGTCGCCTTCACAGGCGTCGGGGGGATAACCGCCGCGGCCAGCCGCCACAACGGTAACAATACATTTATCAGGATCGAACCGCGTATTATACAGGCTTTCTAAGGTGTTGAAACCCACTTTATCGGCGGCGACCTCCCTCGGGCGGCGTTTACGGCGCCAAAAAATCCTCCACCGCCCACAGCACCGCGTCGGGCCGTTCCAGAATGCCGAGGTGAGTGCGAGCCTCCCCCAAACGCACCACGGAGAAAAACGGCTGCTCGGCGGCAAATGCCTGCTGGCGCCGCAGATAGTCGTCGCGGCGATCCAGCGAGTAGATGTGGCGGCACGGCGGCGGCGCGCTCATTCCCGCCAGACGTTGCAGCGGCGAGCCGAATTGCCGGTAGGCCTGTTCGATGGCCACGCCGGCGGCACGCCAGAGCCGGTAATCTTCTTGCGCCATCTCGACCTCCAGATGGCGTTTGACCCGTTCGTGGCGGATGCCGCCCTGCCAGAAGGCGAACAAAGCGTCGCGCGCCGCCAGCCACTGCTGCGGCTGCTGCATGCGGCTCACCGCCGTAAAGAACGCCGGTTCCGGCTGCGTCATGATCCAGTCGAGAAACACCATGCCCCGCACCCGCTGCGGCAACGCTTCGGCCAACGCCACCGCCAGCCAGCTGGCGTGCGCCACCGACAGAGTCACCACGTTGTCCAAACGCAGCGCCGTCAGTAGCTGACGCACATCTTCCAGCAAATCGTCCGCCGCGAGCGACATCTCCGCCGTTTTTGACGACAGGCCGTGGCCGCGCCAGTCGATGCTGATCACCCGATAACGTTCTGCCGCCAGGGCGATGAAGGGATCGAACACGGTTTTCGGCTCGCACCAGCCGGGCAGCAGCACCAGCGTGAGCGGTCCTGAGCCGATATCCTGATAATCGAGAGCGATGTTGGCGCTGTGAAATGTGGTCATATAACCTCCTGCGCGTCTCTCCCCGACCCGTTCGGGGGATGCCGACGAAGCTAAGGTGACAGCGCCGCGGAGATTGATCTATTGAAGTTCGTGCGGAAAGTATGAGAGCGCACCTTATGAAAAAATGCGCACTAAATGGAATGCAAATTTAATGGCGCACGCAGGGATAGGCGGCGCTTAACGCCAGCATGATCACCGAAGGCGCAGAGTAATGCAACTGCTCGGGATGCTCGTTCAAATAGCGCATCACCGCATCGGCGGCCGTGCCGATGCTCATCCCGGCTTCCGGGCAAATATTGCGGTTGCCCTGCATCGAATAAGTATCGAATACGCCGGCGACGTATCCCATAAACATGCCGCCGTTAAGCGCTTCGGCCACGGTGGCCTCACCGTTTTTATTTTTTACGTAACCGCCGGATTCGGCCAGCAAGGAACTGCCCGAATAAAAACCCGCATTTGCCATCGAGGAAAATAATAAGGCCGCTAAAAAAGAAACCCGTTTAATCATTGGTGCGCATCCTGCCCATTATCAATTCTGAAGTAGTCAAGAATAGCTGCTTTCACCCGAAATAGCGTCGCTTCAGCCGATTTTCAGACAATGGGCAAGTCGGCGACGGTTCACATCAGCGGAAAGGCGCCGCGTCGCCCGCCCCTTCACGCACCACTTCCGGCGAGGATTCGGTCAGATCGATAACCGTAGTCGGCTGTTGGCCGAGGAAACCGCCGTGGATCACCAGATCGACCACCTTGCCCAGGTGATCGCTGATCTCTTCCGGATCGGATTCGGCAAAATCATTGCCCGGCAGCATCAGGGTGGTGGACATCATCGGTTCGTTCAGCGCCTCCAGCAGCGCCAGCGCGATCGGGTTCGACGGCACGCGCAGGCCGATGGTTTTACGCTTTTCATTCATCAGGCGGCGCGGCACTTCCTTGGTCGCTTTCAGAATGAAGGTGTAGTTACCCGGCGTATTGTTTTTGATCAGGCGAAACGCCGTATTATCGACGTGCGCATAGGTCGACAACTCGGACAAATCGCGGCACATCAGAGTAAAGTTGTGGTTGCCGTCCAGCTGACGGATGCGGCAAATGCGCTCCATCGCCGCCTTCTCTTCCAGCATGCAACCCAACGCATAGCCGGAATCGGTGGGATAAACGATCACCCCGCCCTTGCGCAACACCTCGACCGCCTGGTTAATCAAACGCGGCTGCGGGTTGTCCGGGTGAATATAAAAAAGCTGACTCATGACTTGCTCCTAAAATGATGCCCGCGCGCGTTGCCACGCGCGTAAAATCAGACCGCCTCGCCAGGCTGCGGCCAATCGCGCCACACCGGCTCGACTCCGCCCGGTAGCCACAGTTTACGGCCCAGTTCGATCCACGAACAAGGCTGGTGAAAATCAGAGCCTTGCGAGGCCAACAGACGGTAGTCCTGGGCGTATTTCGCCAATTGCGAGCGCTCATGCGGCGCCTGCTGACACTGCGCCACTTCCATGGCGTCGCCGCCGTGTTCGGCGAAATGCGCCAGCAAACGTTTCAACCACTTCGCGGTCAGATCGTAACGGCCGGGATGCGCCATCACCGCCTGGCCGCCCGATTGATGAATCGCATCAATGGCTTGTTCTATTGTACACCACTGCGGCGGCACGTAGCCGGTTTTGCCCTTGGCCAGGTATTTCTTAAACACCTGCGCCATGTTGTCCGCCACGCCAATCTCCACCAGATAACGGGCGAAATGGCCGCGGGTCACCGCGCCGGCACCCGCCAGCCGCTGGGCGCCGGCATAGGCGTCAGGAATGCGCGCCTTACCCAGACGCACGCCGATCTCCTGCGCACGCCGATTGCGCCGTTCGGTTTGTTCCGCCAACAGCGCCACCAGCGCCGGGTGCGCGACGTCCATGCCCAATCCAACGATATGGATCTCATGATTTTCCCACAGCGTCGAGATTTCCACCCCGTTGACCAGCCGCAGCGGCAACGCCTGCTCCGCAATGGCGGCGGCGGCCTCGGCCAGGCCTGCGGTGGTGTCGTGATCGGTGATCGCCAGCACGCCCACGCGCATCTCAACCGCCCGCTGCACCAGCTGCGTCGGCGTCAGGTAGCCATCGGAGGCGGTTGTGTGGCTGTGGAGATCGTACAGAGTAAAGGCGGTGGATGGGGGGTTACTGTCTGTCAAAACGGCTATCCGGCAATGGCTTGGTTTTCTATCATACCCGCGATCGGCGGCCGGACGGAAATCTATTCTGCCCTAGCCGCAGGCGCCGGGCGGATGATGAATATAATTCACGCTGACCGCTAAAACATTGTGCAAAAAGAGGGTTGACTTTGCCTTCTCGAACCAGTTAACTAGTACACAAGTTCACGGCAACGGCCGTGTCGGATGAGCGTTAACAGAGAGAGTCTGCAAATGAACAACTACATTTCTCTTCACGGTTGGTGGCGTACCTCCCTCTTGCGGGCGGTGTAATCGCGCATAGCTGTCATCTGACAATGCAGATTTCCTGAGCCCGCACCTGATGCGGGCTTTTTTATGGACAGAATTCACTGGAACCACCGATGATGAACACCAAACCACAACTGATATTGCTGAAGGCGCAAGCCAGCTACCGGGGCGACCCCACCACCATTTTCCACCAGCTGTGCGGCGCCCGTCCGGCCACTCTGCTGCTGGAATCGGCGGAAATCAACAGCAAACAGAATCTGCAGAGCCTGCTGGTGATCGACAGCGCGCTGCGCATTACCGCACTGGGCCACACCGTCAGCGTGCAGGCACTGAGCGCCAACGGTGCGGCGCTGCTGCCGCTGCTGGACGAAGCGCTGCCGCCCGAGGTGCGCAATCAGGCGCGCCCCAACGGCCGCGAACTGAGCTTCCCGGCGATCGACGCGGTGCAAGACGAAGACGCCCGCCTGCGTTCACTGTCGGTGTTCGACGCGCTGCGCACGCTGCTGACCCTGGTGGACTCTCCGGCGGACGAGCGCGAAGCCGTGATGCTGGGCGGCCTGTTCGCCTACGATTTGGTCGCCGGTTTCGAAGACCTGCCGGCGCTGCGCCAGGATCAGCGCTGCCCGGACTTCTGCTTCTATCTGGCGGAAACCCTGCTGGTGCTGGATCACCAACGAGGCTCGGCCCGTCTGCAGGCCAGCGTCTTCAGTGAGCAGGCGAGTGAAGCGCAGCGTTTGCAGCAACGCCTGGAACAACTGCAGGCCGAATTGCAACAAACCCCGCAGCCGATCCCGCATCAAACGTTGGAGAACATGCAGCTAAGCTGCAACCAGAGCGACGAAGAGTACGGCGCGGTGGTCAGCGGGCTGCAGGAAGCCATCCGCCAGGGCGAGATTTTCCAGGTGGTGCCATCACGCCGCTTCTCCCTGCCGTGCCCGGCGCCGCTGGCGGCCTACCAGACCTTGAAAGACAACAACCCCAGCCCGTACATGTTCTTCATGCAGGATGATGACTTCACCCTGTTCGGCGCTTCGCCGGAGAGCGCGCTGAAATACGACGCGGGCAATCGCCAAATCGAAATCTACCCGATCGCCGGCACCCGCCCGCGCGGCCGGAGTAAGGACGGTTCGCTGGATCTGGATCTCGACAGCCGCATCGAGCTGGAAATGCGCACCGACCACAAAGAGCTGGCCGAGCACCTGATGCTGGTCGATCTGGCGCGCAACGATCTGGCGCGCATCTGCCAGGCAGGCAGCCGCTACGTCGCCGATCTGACCAAGGTGGATCGCTATTCGTTCGTCATGCACCTGGTTTCCCGGGTGGTGGGTACCCTGCGCGCCGATCTCGACGTGCTGCACGCCTACCAGGCTTGCATGAACATGGGCACCCTGAGCGGCGCGCCGAAGGTGCGGGCGATGCAGCTGATCGCCGCCTCCGAAGGCACGCGCCGCGGCAGCTACGGCGGCGCGGTAGGCTACTTCACCGCCACCGGCGATCTGGATACCTGCATCGTCATTCGCTCCGCCTACGTTGAAGACGGCATCGCCACCGTGCAGGCCGGCGCCGGCGTGGTGCTGGATTCCGTCCCGCAGGCGGAAGCCGACGAGACCCGCAACAAAGCCCGTGCCGTGCTGCGTGCCATCGCCACTGCGCACCATGCCAAGGAGGTGTTCTGATGGCCGATATTCTGCTGCTCGACAACGTCGATTCCTTTACCTACAACCTGGTCGATCAGCTGCGCGCCAGCGGCCACCAGGTGGTGATTTACCGTAACCAGATCGCCGCCGAGGTGATCATCGAACGCCTGGAGCACATGACCCAGCCGGTGCTGATGCTGTCGCCCGGCCCCGGCACCCCGTCCGAAGCGGGCTGCATGCCGGAACTGCTGCAGCGCCTGCGCGGGCGGCTGCCGATCATCGGCATCTGCCTCGGCCACCAGGCGATCGTCGAAGCCTACGGCGGCCAGGTCGGCCAGGCGGGCGAGATCCTGCACGGCAAGGCCTCGGCGATCGTTCACGATGGCGAAGGCATGTTCGCCGGCATGGCTAACCCGCTGCCGGTGGCGCGCTACCACTCGCTGGTCGGCAGCAATATCCCGGCCGATCTTACCGTCAACGCCCGTTTCGGCGAGATGGTGATGGCGGTGCGCGACGACCGTCGCCGCGTGTGCGGCTTCCAGTTCCACCCGGAATCGATTCTGACCACCCACGGCGCGCGCCTGCTTGAGCAGACCCTGGCCTGGGCGCTGGCGAAGTAATATAAGGAACACGACGATGCAACCTATTCTTGAGAAACTGTACCGCGCCGAGTCGATGAGCCAGCAGGAAAGCCAACAGCTGTTCAGCGCCATCGTGCGCGGCGAACTGGAGCCGAGCCAACTGGCGGCGGCGTTGATCAGCATGAAAGTCCGCGGCGAGCGCCCGGAAGAGATCGCCGGCGCCGCCAAAGCGCTGCTGGACGACGCTCAGCCGTTCCCGCGCCCTGACTACCCGTTCGCCGATATCGTCGGTACCGGCGGCGACGGCACCAACAGCATCAATATTTCCACCGCCAGCGCCTTTGTGGCGGCGGCCTGCGGCGCGAAGATCGCCAAACACGGCAACCGCAGCGTCTCCAGCCGTTCCGGCTCTTCGGATCTGCTGGCGGCATTCGGCATCCGCCTGGATCTGCCGGCGGAAGAAGCGCGCAAGGCGCTGGACGATCTCGGCGTGTGCTTCCTGTTCGCGCCGCAGTATCACACCGGTTTTCGTCACGCCATGCCGGTACGCCAGCAGCTGAAAACCCGCACGCTGTTCAACGTGCTGGGCCCGCTGATCAACCCGGCGCGTCCGCCGCTGGCGCTGATCGGCGTTTACAGCCCGGAACTGGTGCTGCCGATCGCCGAAACCCTGCGCGTGCTGGGCTATCAGCGTGCGGCGGTGGTTCACGGCGGCGGCATGGACGAGGTGGCGATCCACGCCCCGACGCACGTGGCGGAATTGAACAACGGCGAAATCAGCAGCTACCAGCTCACGCCGCAGTCCTTCGGATTGGAAACCTATCCGCTGGAAGCCTTGCTGGGCGGCACGCCGGAAGAAAACCGTGACATTTTGGCGCGGCTGTTACAAGGTAAAGGCGAGCCGGCGCACGCCGCGGCGGTCGCGGCCAACGTCGCGTTGCTTCTGAAGTTATTCGGACATGAAGACCTGCGCCAAAATGCGCGGCAGGCACTGGATATGATCAACAGCGGGCAGGCCTATGAGCGTGTCATCGCACTGGCGGCAAGAGGATAAATGATGCAGGAAACCGTGCTACACAAGATTGTCCGCGACAAAGCGCAATGGATCGCGGCGCGACAACAGCAACAGCCCCTGGCCGGCTTTCAGAACGACATCGTACCGAGCGAACGCAGCTTCTATCACGCGCTGCAGGGCACCCGTACGGCTTTCATTCTCGAATGCAAGAAGGCCTCGCCTTCCAAGGGACTGATTCGCGAGAACTTTGATCCGGTGGAGATCGCCACGGTGTATAAAGATTTCGCCTCGGCGATCTCGGTGCTGACCGACGAGAAATACTTTCAGGGCAGCTTCGATTTCCTGCCGCTGGTCAGTAAAACCGTCAGCCAACCGGTGTTGTGCAAAGACTTTATCATCGATCCGTATCAGATTTACCTGGCGCGCTACTATCAGGCTGACGCCATCCTGCTGATGCTGTCGGTGTTGACCGACGAGCAGTACCGCCAGCTGGCGGCGGTGGCTCACAGCCTGAATATGGGCGTGCTGACCGAAGTGATCAGCGAAGAAGAGCTGCAGCGCGCGATCGCGCTGGAAGCGCGCGTGGTCGGCATCAACAACCGCGATCTGCGCGATCTGAGCATCGATCTGAACCGCACCCGTCAGCTGGCGCCGCGCGTGCCGCACGGCGTGACGGTGATCAGCGAATCGGGCATCAACAACTACGGGCAGATCCGCGAGCTGAGCCATTACGCCAACGGTTTCCTGATCGGCAGCGCGCTGATGTCGGAACCCGATCTGCGCGCCGCCGTGCGCCGCGTGATCCTGGGCGACAACAAAGTGTGCGGCCTGACCCGTCCGCAAGACGCCGCCGCCGCCTATCAGGCCGGCGCCATCTACGGCGGGCTGATTTTCGTCGGCCGCTCGCCGCGCTATGTGGACATCACCCGCGCCCGCGAAGTGATCTCCGGCGCGCCGCTGAAGTACGTCGGCGTGTTCTGCGACGCCCAGGTCGATACCGTGGCGTTGACCGTTGAGCGCCTCGGTCTGCACGCGGTGCAATTGCACGGCGCAGAAGACCAGGCCTATATCAACGCCCTGCGCGCCCGCTTGCCGGCCGATTGCCGCATCTGGAAAGCGCTGAGCGTGAAAGATCGGGTGCCGGCGCGCGATCTGCAGCATGTCGACCGTTATCTGCTCGACAACGGCGCCGGCGGCACCGGCCAACGCTTCGACTGGTCGGTATTGCAAGGTGAAGATCTGACTAACGTGATGCTGGCGGGCGGCCTGCGCGCCGACAACTGCGTCGAGGCGGCCAAGCTCGGCTGCGCCGGGCTGGACTTCAACTCCGGCGTGGAAAGCGAACCGGGCATCAAAGATCCCGCGCGCCTGACCTCGGTCTTTCAGACCCTGCGCGCCTACTGAATACGGCTCAACATTAATAACGGATAATAACGGGAACTCTCATGACGCTGCTTAACCCCTACTTCGGCGAATTTGGTGGCCAATACGTGCCGCAAATTCTGATGCCGGCCCTGAAACAACTGGAAGAAGCCTTTGTCAGCGCCCAGCGCGATCCGGCATTCCAGGCGGAATTTATCGATCTGCTGAAGAACTACGCGGGCCGCCCGACGGCGCTGACGCTGTGTAAAAACCTCACCGCCGGCAGCAACACCAAGCTGTACCTGAAGCGTGAAGACCTGCTGCACGGCGGCGCGCACAAGACCAACCAGGTGCTGGGCCAGGCCTTGCTGGCCAAGCGCATGGGCAAAACCGAGATCATCGCGGAAACCGGCGCCGGCCAACACGGCGTCGCGTCGGCGCTCGCCTGCGCGCTGCTCGGCCTGAAATGCCGCATCTATATGGGCGCCAAAGACGTCGAGCGCCAGTCGCCTAACGTGTTCCGCATGCGGCTGATGGGCGCGGAAGTGATCCCGGTGCACAGCGGCTCCGCCACCCTGAAAGACGCCTGCA
The DNA here is from genome assembly GCF_057808395.1 of Serratia sp. TSO36. Classification (NCBI taxonomy): domain Bacteria; kingdom Pseudomonadati; phylum Pseudomonadota; class Gammaproteobacteria; order Enterobacterales; family Yersiniaceae; genus Serratia; species Serratia sp. TSO36. The sequence continues at coordinate 124,657 of NZ_JBJZOU010000015.1, forward strand.
ACGAAGCGCTGCGCGACTGGTCCGGCAGCTATGAAACCGCGCACTATATGCTCGGCACCGCCGCCGGCCCGCATCCGTACCCTACCATCGTGCGTGAATTCCAGCGCATGATCGGCGAAGAAACCAAAGCGCAGGTGCTGGAGCGCGAAGGCCGCCTGCCGGATGCGGTTATCGCCTGCGTCGGCGGCGGCTCCAACGCCATCGGCATGTTCGCTGATTTTATCGATGACGCCGACGTTGGGCTGATCGGCGTGGAACCTGCTGGCCTGGGCATCGAAACCGGCCAGCACGGCGCGCCGCTGAAGCACGGCCACGTCGGCATCTACTTCGGCATGAAAGCGCCGATGATGCAGACCGCCGAAGGCCAGATTGAAGAATCCTATTCAATTTCCGCCGGGCTGGACTTCCCGTCCGTCGGGCCGCAGCACGCCTACCTGAACAGCAGCGGCCGCGCCGAATATGTGTCGATCACCGACGACGAAGCGCTGGAAGCGTTCAAGGCGCTGTCGCGCCATGAAGGCATCATCCCGGCGCTGGAATCCTCACACGCCCTGGCGCACGCGCTGAAAATGATCCGTGAAACGCCGCAGAAAGAGCAGATCCTGGTGGTCAACCTGTCCGGCCGCGGCGACAAAGACATATTTACCGTTCACGACATTTTGAAAGCACGGGGAGAAATCTGATGGAACGTTATCAGCAACTGTTCACGCGTCTGGAAAGCAGCAAGGAAGGCGCCTTCGTCCCGTTCGTGACGCTGGGCGATCCTAATCCGGCGCTGTCGCTGCAGATTATCGACACCCTAATCGAAGCCGGCGCGGACGCGCTGGAGCTGGGCATCCCCTTCTCCGATCCGCTGGCGGATGGCCCCACCATCCAGAGCGCGACGCTGCGCGCCTTCGCCGCCGGCGTCACGCCGACCCAGTGCTTCGAGATGCTGGCGGCCATCCGCCAGAAGCACCCGACCATTCCCATCGGCCTGCTGATGTACGCCAACCTGGTGTTCCATAAAGGCATCGATGCGTTTTATCAACGCTGCGCCGAAGTGGGCGTGGACTCGGTACTGGTCGCCGACGTGCCGTTTGAAGAGTCTGCGCCGTTCCGCGCCGCCGCCGCGCGCCACGGCATCGCGCCGATCTTCATCTGCCCGCCGAACGCCGATGACGATCTGCTGCGTGAAATCGCGTCGCACGGCCGCGGCTACACCTATCTGCTGTCGCGTGCCGGCGTCACCGGCACCGAAAGCCGGGCGCAGCTGCCGTTGCATCACCTGGTGAACAAGCTGCGCGAGTACCACGCCGCGCCGCCGCTGCAGGGATTCGGCATCTCCGAACCCGAGCAGGTGAAGGCCGCGTTGCAGGCCGGGGCCGCCGGCGCGATCTCCGGCTCGGCAATCGTCAAAATCATCGAACAGCACCATGCCAACCCGGCGGAGATGCTGACCAAGCTGGCGGCCTTCGTCAGCAATATGAAGCGCGCCACCCGGGCGTGATCCTCTTCAGCGAGCGCCCTGCCGGCGCTCGCTTTAACAGCTTGTTTCCCCTCAAAGTTTGTTCCATTTATTTACAGCAAAAATTTGAACAAACCCAGGTCTTGTCTCACAATGAACTTTGTTCGCTATGCATTTCTTCGTTTGATTTGGGGAATGCGCCCGCTGCGGCGAAAAACCGTAGCGAATTTCAACCATAACATTGCATGGAGAGTAATTTATGAAGCTTTTTAAAACCCTTTCGGCCTTGTGCATGGCAGCCGTTGTGGCGGTCGCGGTGAGCGCTTGCGCGCCGACGGCAAAATCTGAGGGAACGGGTGGTTATATTGATGACACGGTGATCACCACCAAAGTGAAATCGGCACTGCTGGCGGATAAAAACATCAAGTCACGCGAAATCAGCGTGGAAACCTTTAAGGGACGCGTGCAGCTGAGCGGCTTCGTGACGTCCAGCGATGACGCCAACCGTGCGGTGCAGGTCACACGCGGCGTGGCCGGCGTGAAATCGGTTGAAAACGTAATGCAGATTAAATAATACCGACACAGGGAGGCGCAACGCCTCCCTGCTTGGAGCCTTCATCAGAAGCGGTACCCCGCCCCGAACATGAACACCCACGGATCCAAACGCGTGTCGAAGCTGTGGTGCCCGCCATTCGCATCGTTGAAGCGAGTTTTGGTTTCGATATTCATCCACCACACCGACATGTTCAGCATCCAGTGCTCATCCAGGTTGTAATCCAGGCCGGCCTGCGCCGCCACACCCCAGGAATCTTTCAGATCGAGATTGCTCAACCCGGCGCTTTTGCCGTAGTCGTTGAACTTCTCATCGAAGAAAGTGGTGTAGTTAACGCCGACGCCCAGGTAAGGACGCAGTTTGTCCTGCTTATCGCCGAAGTAGTATTGCGCCATCAGCGTAGGCGGCAACTGGTGAACGGTCGCCAGATCGGTGCCGCCCAGCGTCACCTTGTGGCGGAATGGCGTTGCGGCCAACAACTCAACGCCGATGTTGTCCGTCACCATATAACCGAAGGTCAGACCGAGCTGGGTGTTGTTTTTCGCATCCAGCGAACCCAACCCCAGCACGTTGTCCGAACCCGCATTTGGACGCACCGTCGCGGTGCCCGCGCGGAACAGGAAATCACCGGCCTGATGCGCACTTGCCAACATAGGCGCCATCATCGTCGCCAATACCATCAGAGTTGTCTTTTTCATTATCCATTCCATTTGTGTGGTTAATCGCTCGAGGGGGAATATACCTACTTTCGGGTATTTGTGATCCCATCGAGATCACATCTTATGTGTAAAAATTTAAAATCCCACTAAAAACAAGGTTACCTAACCGCCTAATAAATCAAGGATTGATCTGCATCAAAAAATCGATTTTGTTGCAAATTATCTACATGTTCAAATTTCGGTTGCGGAGAAAATTGCGGCTGAGGTAATTTCATTTTCCGTGTTGGTTTTGGTTGGTGCCGTGAGGAGTCGGCGGGCAATCAAGATGAGCGAAATCCTTAATCCCTGTGTCAGCTGCGGCGCATGCTGCGGTTATTTTCGAGTGTCATTCTATTGGGCCGAAGCCGAAGACGGCGGCGGCACCGTCCCTCTTTCCCTGACGGAGCCTTTGACCCCGTTCCTGCGCTGCATGCAGGGGACCAACAGCAAGTCCCCCCGCTGCAACGCGCTGGACGGCGAGATCGGCAAAGCCGTGTCCTGCTCGATCTACCTCAATCGGCCCAGCCCGTGCAGAGAGTTCGATCAGTCCGGTGAAAACGGCCTGCGCAACGAAGCCTGCGATCGCGCCCGGGAACGCTACGGCCTGCCGCCCTTGCCGGTGCCCCTGCCGCTGTCGCTGCCTGAGACGACGATCGTTGAAGAAATAGGCGTAGTGCAATTCGCGGGGTGCCACAGCAGCGTGGAACAGGGTACAATCACCCACTGATTTATCTCTGTTTTCCCGACGCCAAGGAGTCTGCATGTCTATCACGGCCAACGCTTTGTACCGTGACAGTTTTAACTTTTTACGCAACCAACTGGCCAGCATCCTGATGCTGGCGTTGTTGACGGCGTTTATCTCCGTGCTGCTGAATCAGGCCTTCAGCCCCGATGCCGAACAGTTGGCGACGCTCGCTGCCACCACCAGCGATTTCGCTTCGTCTACCGGTATGGGCATTCAGGAAGTGATCCAGCAGATGACGCCGGAACAGCAGATGGTGTTGCTGAAAGTGTCGGCGGCCGCCACCTTCTCCGCGCTGGTCGGTAACGTGCTGCTGGTCGGCGGGATGTTGACGCTGATTCGTCTGGTGTCGCAAGGGCAACGCACCAGCGCCCTGCGCGCGCTCGGCGCCTCGGCGCCCGACTTGCCGCGCCTGCTGCTGCTGCTGTTTATCTGCACCCTGCTGATCCAGCTTGGCCTGACGCTGTTTGTGGTGCCGGGCGTGCTGATGGCGATCGCCTTCGCACTGGCGCCGGTGATCGCCTCGGTCGACAAGAAAGGCGTGTTCGCTTCGCTCAAGCTGAGCAGCAAACTGGCCTTCGCCAATGCGCGCGTGATCGTGCCGGCGATGATGCTGTGGCTGGCGGCCAAACTGCTGGTGCTGTTTTTGGTGAGCCATCTGTCGGTGCTGACGCCGAACGTCGCCAGCGTGGTGTTGACCGCGTTGAGCAACCTGGTGTCTGCCCTGCTGCTGATCTACCTGTTCCGCCTGTATATGCTGCTGCGCGGCTAACGCCGGCGTCAGCGAAAATCAAGGGGCACGCTTCGGCGCGCCCCTTTTTTGTTTACCCCATCACGGCGGCTTCCGCCTGCTCCTTACTCTGAATCAGCTTCAGGGCCAGATACAGATCCGGCACCAAAATCAGCTCTTTGTCGCGCCCTAAGCGGTTGATGCGGAACCAACGCGTCAGTTCGGTGCGACGCCCCGCCAGCACCAGCCTAACGTTACGCTGTAACAGATCGCGTTTCAGTTCGTCGATGGCCGCCAACACGCTGATGTCGGCATGGGTAAAACTGGCCACCGCGTCCACCACCACCCAACGCGGCTGGAACGGCGTGCCGTCGACCAAATTGAGAATGCGGCGTTTGAAGTACGCCACGTTGAAATAGGTCAGCGGCGAATTGAAACGATACATCATGACGCCGGGTACCGCCTTCACCCCATTGTTGTTGCCCATGGAATGGATCATGCCTTCGTCGTTGACGCCCAGCAGCTGTTCCGTCGGCCGGAAGACGGTGCGCAGAAACTGCATCAACCCCAGCAACACCGCCAGCCCGATGCCGCTGATCACCCCCACCAGCAGCACGCTGAGGAAGGTAAACAGCGCCAGGCGGAACGCCTGCGCGTTGCGACGGCGCAAGATCCAGATGCCGCGAATGTCCAGCAGTGACCAGGCCGCATACATCAGCACCACCCCCAATCCCGCTACCGGAATAAACTGCAGCGGCGACATCAGGAACAGCAAGACGAAGGCGATTACCGCGGCGGCGATGATCGACACCAGCTGGCTCTTGCCGCCGTTGGCGTCATTCACCGCGGTGCGCGAGTCTGCGCCGCTGATGGCGAAACCTTGCGACAGCGCTGAGACGATATTCACCAGCCCCAGCGCGCGAAACTCGGCATCGGCGTTCACCTCATAACCGTTTTTGGCGGCAAAGCTGCGGGCGGTGAGCATCATGCTGACAAAGCTCACCACCGCCAGGTTGAGCGCCGGGATCACCATGTCGCGCAGCAGCCCCGGCTGAAAATCCGGCCACTGGACGATCGGCAACACGCCGCTGAAACCGCCCACCGTCACCACGCCATGCTGTTGCAGGCCGCCCGCCCAGGTCACGAACGCCGCCAGCACGATGGCGAACAGCGGTGCCGGCCAGTTTGGCCGCCATTTTTTAAATCCGAGCAGCGTCACCAGCGTCAACAACGACACCGCCATCGTCAGCCAGTCGCTGTGCAGCAGGTTGCCGGGCAGCGCGTAGATGCGCTCGATCAGCTGCGCCGGGCGCACCGTGAACCCCAACACCTTGCCGATCTGATCGACCATAATGGTGATCGCCACCCCGTTCAGCAACCCGCTGAGGATCGGCCGCGACAGCAGATCCGCCAGCGCCCCCAGCTTGAACCGGCTGGCCAGCAGGCACCAGCCGCCCATCATGGCGGTCATCATGATGGTCAGTTGCCAATGGCGCTCCATATTGCCCGCCGCCAGCGGCGTCACCACCGCGGCGATCACCGCACAGGTGGCGGCATCGGGCCCAACGATCAGCTGGCGTGACGATCCGAACAGCGCATAGGCCACCATCGGCAAAATACAGGAATAGAGCCCCACCACCGGGCTGACCCCGGCCAGCTCGGCATAGGCGATGGCCACCGGCAAGGCGACGGCGGCGACGGAAAGGCCGGCGCGAATATCCGGCTTGAGCCAACTGCGTTGATAGCCCAATAAATGCGTCAAACCCGGCGTCAGGGCCTGGAGAGATTTCCACTGCATGCTGTTTTCCGCGGTAAATTATCTGGTTATTATGCTACTTACTATGCGGCCTGCGGCACGCGCTGGCAATGCGCCCGCGCTTTCTCGCGTAAGTTTATGCAAATTCCTGCTTTCGCGGCAGAAATCCGCCGGCCAAACGCCGATAATCGGCAGCGCCCGGCGGTACACAGAGCTCGCCGAATCCGGTATAGTCGGCCGATGAACAGATGATGGATTGATTTATGAAGCAGTTTCTTGATTTCCTCCCGTTAATTGTCTTTTTCGCTTTTTACAAGCTGTACGATATTTACGTCGCTTCCGGCGCGTTGATCGTCGCTACCGCACTGGCGCTGGTGTTCACCTGGGTGAAATACCGCAAGGTCGAGAAGATGACGCTGATCACCTTCCTGATGGTGCTGGTGTTCGGTACCCTGACGCTGGTGTTCCACAACGATTTGTTCATCAAATGGAAGGTCACGGTGATTTACGCGCTGTTCGCGCTGGCGCTGCTGATCAGCCAATGGGTGCTCAAAAAACCGCTGGTTCAGCGCATGCTGGGCAAAGAGCTGACGCTGCCGGACAAAGTGTGGAGCAACCTTAACCTGGCTTGGGCGGTCTTTTTCCTGGCCTGCGGCCTGGCGAACATCTATGTCGCCTTCTGGCTGCCGCAAAGCGTCTGGGTCAATTTCAAAGTCTTTGGCCTGACGGTGCTGACGCTGGTCTTCACCCTCCTCAGCGGTATCTATATTTACCGGCACATGCCGGAAGAACAGAAAAAATAGTTACAAAATTGTTAATGCCTGCGGCGCTTGCCGCGGGCAGTATGATGTTATTCCCTCCCTTTAAAAGCAGACTGCTATGACACAACAACGACCTTTACCCAGCGGCGAGCTGGTGCTGCGCACGCTGGCGATGCCGGCCGATACCAATGCCAACGGCGATATCTTCGGCGGCTGGCTGATGTCGCAAATGGATATCGGCGGCGCCATCCAGGCAAAAGAGATCGCCGAAGGGCGCGTGGTAACCGTGCGCGTGGACGGCATGACCTTCCTGAAACCGGTGGCGGTAGGCGACGTGGTTTGCTGCTATGCGCACTGCATCCGTACCGGGCGCAGCTCGATCACCATCAATATCGAAGTGTGGGTCAAGAAAGTCTCCTCCGCCCCGATCGGCCAGCGCTACCGGGCGACCGAAGCGGTGTTCACCTATGTGGCGGTCGATGCGGAAGGCAACTCGCGCGCGCTGCCTGAGGGCAAAATGAATTTCCGCGTCGGCTTCGAAGAATAAACTGACGCTACGCCGCAAATGCAAAAAGGGTCGCCGAGGCGACCCTTTCTTTTTGTGTTGACCGAACTCAGTTCAATTCAGTCGTGCCGTTCAGCTTGAAGCGGATAGTGACGGTGCGATCTTTCGCTTCTTTGGCTTCATAGCGCCACTTGCGCATCGCCTGCTTCACTTCACGCTCAAACATGTTGCGCGGCTCGGCCGACAAGATACGCACGTTGCTCACGCGCCCGTCGCTGTCGATATCGAACTGTACCCGCACGTTGCCTTCGATCTGCAAAGCCTGGGCCCGCGGCGGATAGAGCGGATTGGCGCGGCTGATCGGCCTTGGCCCGACCTCGCGCGAGTTGCCCTGCACCGGCGCAGCAGGCGCCTGTTTCACCGGCGCTTTATCGATCGGCTTGGCCGGCGAATCGTTGTTGAACGGCGACGGCTCGCGCGGCTCGACCTTCTTCGGCTCCGGTTTGACCTGTTTTTCGACCTTCGGCTTCGGCTTAGGCTTCGGTTTCGGCTTGACCGGCTCCGGCTTCACGATCGCCTTCGGCGGCGGCTCCACGATAGGCTCCGGTTCTGGCTCCGGCTCAGGTTCGACCTGCGGCGGCTCCGGCTCGGCCGGCGCCGGCGGTGGCGGTTCGGCCATCGCGGCGGTGTTGACCATCATGACGCTGATCGGCGCGTCCTCTGGCTTCGGCAGCTCCACCACTTCTTTTACCGAAGCGTAAAGCAATCCCGCCACCAGGGCGCTGTGCAGGCCTACGGACAAGACGAAAGGCACGGATATACGGCGATTAAGGAACATCTTTTTTAGCGGCATAATGATTCTGTTTCCTCTGGTTCGCCAAGTTTAAATGCAAATAGCAATCATATTCAATAACGAAAGGCAAACTATCGCTTTAATCGTCAGTATGCGCGGCTAAAACCAGCAAACTCATAAGGATATTAACCTGGCCGTTGCTTTTTTATCGCCGGAACACCACGCTTCATTAACGTTTCGCCTGGCGTCAAAAAGTAAAAAACCCGCCGTAGCGGGTTGATTGCGGTGATTAAGCGTTATTCTTCATCGCCATAGTAAAGCACGCCCAGCTTGATCAGCGGCCGCCCTTGCGCCTTGCGGTGCAAGTTGGTGTCGCGCAGCGAATAGACGCAGCCGCAGTATTCCTGCTGATAGAAGCGTTCGCGCTTGCTGATCTCTATCATGCGCGACGAACCGCCCTTCTTGCGCCAGTTGTAATCCCAGTACACCAGGTCAGGATACTTTTCCGCCGCGCGAATGCCGCAGTCGGTGATCTGCTGCATGTTCTTCCAGCGCGAAATGCCGAGCGAGCTGGAGATGGTGTCGTAACCGTGCTCATGCGCATACAGCGCCGTGCGCTCGAAACGCATGTCGAAACACATGGTGCAACGAATGCCGCGCTCCGGCTCATTCTCCATCCCCTTGGCGCGGGCGAACCAGTTGTCGGTATCGTAATCGGCATCGATGATCGGCACCCCGTGCTGCTCGGCGAAGCGGATGTTCTCTTCCTTGCGCAGCAGATACTCTTTTTGCGGATGAATATTGGGGTTATAGAAGAAAATGGCGTACTCGATCCCGGAGGCCTGGATCGCTTCCATTACCTCGCCGGAACAGGGCGCGCAGCACGAATGCAGCAGCAGTTTGCTTTTGCCCGCCGGCAAATCGAGTTTTTCCCTTACCAGTTCCGTCATGTCCTCACCTCAATGGCATATCAGTTTAAGCGCGCCGCACTATACGAATAAAAAGTAGCGGCTTCAAGGCATAAGCGCCAATCCGCCGGGAAATTTGCCCTACGCCGTTCCCCTGCCGCGCCTTTTGCGCTACCTTGGTAGCACCGTTTTATAGCCATGATTTTAAAGGTGAAACATGCTTTATCTGATCTACGCGCAAGACGTCCCCAACTCGCTGGAAAATCGTCTGGCGGTGCGTCCGGCACACCTGGCGCGCCTGCAGGCGCTGCGCGACGCCGGTCGCCTGGTGGTCGCCGGCCCTAACCCGGCCATCGACAGCAACGATCCCGGCGCCGCCGGCTTTACCGGTTCGACGGTGATCGCCGAATTCGAGTCGCTGGCGCAAGCCCAGGCCTGGGCGCAACAGGATCCCTATATCGCCGCCGGTGTGTATGCCGACGTGACAGTGAAACCGTTCAAACAGGTGTTCTGATCTCCAGCCCTCCCAATACCGGGAACGCCCGTTTGCGCGCCGTTCCCGGATCAATGCGTGCTCTCACCCTAACCCGTCGGTAGAAAAAATGCTCTCCTTCAGGAGGCGTCGCGTCGCCCGCCTATACTCTCCTGAACCCGCGGCATCGCCGCGAAGCCGGGAGATAGACCGATGCGACTCGACGTACACGCTCACCTGTGGAGCACAGAGTATCTGGATCTTTTGCAAGCGCATGGCGTGCACGACGTCGCCGCCTATCGGCAACTGGGCGCCGGCCGCACCGAGCGCGAACTCGACGCCCGCTTCGCCCTGCTGGACAGCTCCGGCATCGACATGCAAATCCTGTCGGCGACGCCGCTGTCGCCGCATCTGGAAGACGAACAGGCGGCCGTTGATGCCGCGCGCCGGATCAATGATGAATATGCGGAACTGGTAGCGCGTTATCCCACCCGCTTTCGGGCTATCGCTTCTTTGCCGCTGCCGCATATCGACGCGGCGTTGCTCGAGCTTGAAAGGGCCTTTACCCAGCTCAATATGCTGGGCGCCTGCATCACCACCTCGGTGCTCGGGCTGTCTATTGCCAACCCGCTGTTCGAGCCGCTCTATCAGGAACTCAATCGCCGCCACAGCGTGCTGGCCATTCATCCCGCCGGCCGCGGCGCGCATTCGCCGCTGATCGCCGATTACGCTTTGACCTGGTCGATTGGCGCGCCGATCGAAGATACGGTCGCCGCCATGCACTTTATTCTCCACGGCATCCCCCAACGCTTTCCGGAGATGAAAATCATTGTGCCGCACCTGGGCGGCCTGCTGCCGATGACGCTGGAGCGTCTCGACCAAACCGTCGCGTGGGAAGCGCCGCATACGCCGGAACCGCCGAGCCGCGCCGCTCTGCGCATGTGGTACGACACGGTAGGCCACGATCAGGTGCCCGCGTTGCAAGCGGCGGCGGCGACCTTCGGCGCAGAGCGGCTGCTGTTCGGCACCGATTTCCCGTTCCAGCCGGGCGACCTGTTTCAAACCACGGTGGACTACATCCGCCGTGCGGGTTTGCCGGAGGCAGACGTGAACGCCATTTTGGATCGCAATGCGGCGGCGGTGTTTGGGCTATAGGATGTGAGGCGGCCCTCCCAGGTTTGGCCGCGCTTACTGCGCGATGCGTTCACCGGTCTGAAAATACTCGCCGATGACTTTCTCCAGCATCGTCGTCGCAGGCTCGCCGTCGGCGGCGAAAGAGCGCAGCAGCTGCAGCTCATACGGCGCGACCGGTGGCAACTCTTCGAGTATCCGCATCGCGCCAGAGAGCCGCGCCCGATCGAGCAACGTGACGGCTAACCCCGCCTCTACGCAAGAGGCCACCACGCTGGCCGAGGGACTGCTTAAAATGACCCGCCATGGCCGCCCCGCGGCCGTCAACGCCTCGAGCATCGCTTCGCGATAAGGGCAGTCGGCGGCATGCAACGCCAGCGGCAACGGCCGGTTAGCCTGCAGCGCCAGCGAACGGCCTCCGGCCCACACCGGCGCAGTCACCGCAAGCGGTGTCTGGCACTGTCTCCCCGAGGGTTGAACCACCAGCGCAAGATGCAGCCGATTACGGCCAATTTGTTCCGCCAGCGCCTGGCTGGCGGCGGTAGAGACCTCCAGCTCCACTGCGGGAAAACTGTCGGCAAACCGCGGCAAAATATGGCGTATCACATGAGAAGCGTACTCATCGGGCAATCCCAATTTGATATGGCCGCTCAGCGGCGCGCCCTGCAGCTCCCGCAAAATATCGTCATGGGCGTTCAGCAGCCCGAGCGTCGAGGCCAGCAGCCTGTTTCCCAGCGGCGTCAGCGCCACGGACTGATTGTCACGCTCCAGCAGGCGCCCGCCCGCCAGCTGTTCCAGGCGCTGGATATGCACGCTCACGGCGGCGGGGCTGCGATTGACAAATGCCGCCGCCGCGCGAAATTGCCCCAAACGCGCAATGGCGTGAAAAGTGCGCAAGAGATCGATATCCAATGTCGGCCGCATGATTTAACTCCATTAAATAACTAAACAAAAATTATTCGATTTATTAAATTATAGCCACTCACTACCATCGGGCGGAAAAGGAGGTGACCACCATGTCCCTGCCACAATTCCGCCCCTCTTCCCACTGCGGCAAAGCCGCCCTCTGGCTGGCTGCGGCCGAGGTTCTGCTGATCGTGGCCTGGAGCTCCGGTTTCGTCGGCATCCGCTTCGCCGCCGATTACGCGCCGGTGTTGCTGGTGGCGTTCTGGCGCTGCGTGGTGGTCGCGTTCGCGCTGCTGCCATTTAGCCTGAGCGCCATAAGGCGCGCATCTCCGCTGACGGTAGCTGTTCACGCCGGGATCGGGTTGCTCGCCATGACCGGTTACCTGACCGGCGTCAGCAAAGGCATTGAATATGGCGTGCCGGCCGGGCTGGCCGCGCTCATCGCCGATTTGCTCCCTCTCGGCACGGCGCTGCTGAGCATGCTGGTGCAACGTCGCCTGCCCGATGGCCGCGTCTGGTTCGGGTTAACATTGGGGGTTAGCGGGGTAACGTTAGCGACCGGCAGCGCCATCTCATGGGGAAACGCCCCAATGTGGAGCTACTTGTTGCCGCTGGCGGGGATGCTGTCGCTGGCGCTGGCGACGCTGTGGCAGCAAAGGCTGCCGCAGACGCAGGCAATGAGTTTGCCGGCCGCGCTGGGGATACAAAGCGCGGTTTCAGCACTGGCTTTCGCCGCGATGGCCGGCGCTGAAGGCCCGTTGCTGCCAACCATGACGACGGGTTTTGTGATCGGCGTGCTTTGGACCGCGCTGCTGGCGACGCTGGGCGGCTACGGGCTGTACTGGTTTTGTCTAAGGCTCACCTCTGCGCTGCGCGTGACGAGCCTGCTGTTTCTCAGTCCCTTCGTCACTTTCTGCTGGGCATGGTTAATGTTCGATGAGCCCCTTTCCTGGCCGATGCTGCTGGGCGCGGCGGCCGCAGGAAGCGGTTTGTGGTTGCTAATCCGTCCCGCCGCGGGGATGAGCCGTAAACGGCGCAACGCGCTGAAAAATGACGGGTAAAGCGAACGGCGCCGCCGCTACGCGATGAGTTTTCCCCGCACCACCACCTTGCCCGGCTTGATATCGGGGTCGGCAATGCGCCGGATCGCCAGATTCAACGCTTGCCAGGCGATCTCTTGCAAATCATGCGACACGCAGGGGAAATGAAAACCGTAGATCTCAGCATGTGAAACCTCATCGATGCTGAACAGCGACACGTCCTGCATCAACGGCAGCCGGTGTTCAATGCAGGCCTTGATAATGCCCAGGGAGATCTGGTTATTGCAGCCGACGAAAAAGTCCGGTGCGCGGTTATTGGCCAACCAACGGCTCGTCTCTTGCCAGGCGACATCCATAAAGAAATCGGCATACAGCACTTCAAGCGACGCCACCTTGCCTTGTAATGCCGCTTGCAAGCCAGTGACCCTGTCACGTGCCACGTTGGAGTTTTCCGGCCCGGAGACCACCACCACCCGCTGCGCCTTCTGTTCCAGCAGCCAGCGCCCCGCCTGGAGGCCGCAGTCCAGGTTATCGATATACACCCCGCTGCAGTGGCGATTGTCCAGCTCCCGGTCGATCAAAACCACCGGAATATTCAAGGTTTCCAACCGTTTTAGGTAGGAAGGCTGGTACAGATGATCGTTGGAAATGACCGAGAGAATGATCGCATCGACGTTGTAGCCAATCAGTTTGTCGATGATTCTGTCTTCGCTTTCCTGAGACTCATAGGAGTCGAACACCAGGGTGTCGTATCCCATTTTTTGCGCTTCAAGCGTCATCAGCCGCGTCAGACCGCCAAAGAACGGGTTGGCCATATCAGGGTTGACGATACCGATGGTTCTGCTGCTTTTCGCCCGCAGGTTGCGCGCTGCGGCATTGACCACATAACCGAGTTCGGCTGCGGTCTCCCGAATGCGGCGCAGCGTTTCCGGATGAACTTTGTCCGGCTGTGAAAATGCCCGCGACGCGGTGATTTTACTGACGTTTGCCTGTGCGGCGACGCTAGCCAGCGTCGCTTTCCGTCCTCGACCCACTGCCAAATGCAGCTCCTTAGCTTTGAGTATCATTTTGTACCATTAACAACATCATGACAGAACTTTCATCGTGGCGCTAATGATTTACGCCCGCCAGGCGGTTAATCCGGGGATCGGTAAAGATATCCAGCTCGTCACGGCTCTCGGAAGAGAACTCGGACACCACCGCCCCCCGCTTTCCAGCCTGAAACCAGTGCCGGGTATTGGGCGCGATGGTGTATTGCTCGCCCGGCCGCAAGAGGATATAGCGATTGCAGGTATACCAAGGCTCCGCGCCCTCTGGTACCCGGCATACCGGTTCGCCGCCGGCGTCATTAAGCGTCAGGTTTTCATCATCGACAAACAGAAACACCTCGCCCCAACGGCAGCGAAACGTCTCTTGCTTGCCCGGCGTGCCGGCGAAAGGAGGATGCAAATGTTCCGGGCAAGTCTGCTCTGGAAACAGCACCAACTCTTTCGCACAATAGCGAGGCGAGTTGACATAGGTCAGCAGCTGCAGCCCTGAGGCGGGATAGTCGGCCAGGCCAAATGTCGCAATTTCAATACGTTGCTGTTCTTCTTCGGTCAGAATAATGTCCGCCTTGCGCAAATATTCCAGCGTAGCGGCTATGGCGGTTTGTCGTTTGTTCATCATTTCCCCTGCAAAGTAACGGTATCGATATCAACACGCTGATATTAAAACCGTCATTGCATTGCCGATTTTGTGATCGCTATCCCCATATTGAATAACAACCCACCAGAAAAATTAACTCTCGTCGAGTAATTCCAACATCGATCACAGTTTACCCCCTCGCTTTGGCCCAATATCGCCACATTGAAATGATACCGTTACCATAAAAATGATTCACCAGGAGGCAATATGAAAGCATTAGTGTTGGCCAAAGCGGGGGAAATCGCTATCGAGGACGTCCAGCTTGCCGAAACGCTGGGCCCCGATGATGTGCAGATAAAAATTCATTCCGTGGGCATCTGCGGCAGTGATGTGCACTATTACCAACATGGCCGCATTGGCCCGTTCGTGGTTAACGCCCCGATGGTGCTCGGCCATGAAGCCTCCGGCGTGGTGCTCGCGACAGGTAAAAACGTCACTCACCTCAGCATCGGCGATCGCGTTTGCATGGAGCCCGGCATTCCCGATCTCAACTCGGCGCAGACGCGCGCCGGTATTTACAACCTTGACCCGGCCGTTCGCTTCTGGGCGACGCCGCCGGTACACGGTTGCCTGCGCGAAACCGTCATCCACCCTGCCGCCTTCACGTTCAAATTGCCGGACAACGTCAGTTTCGCTGAAGGCGCCATGGTGGAACCCTTAGCCATCGGCATGCAAGCGGCCACCAAAGCCGGGATCAAACCCGGCGATATCGCGCTGGTGATCGGCGCCGGGCCGATCGGCGTGGTCACCGCCCTCGCGGCGCTGGCGGGCGGCTGCTCGGACGTCATTATTTGCGATCTGTTCGACGAAAAACTCGCCGTTGCGGCCAGTTACGAGGGGCTGCACGCCGTCAATATCAAAACCGGCGACCTGGCGGGGAAAGTGGCCGCCCTCACCAGCGGCAATGGCGCCGATGTCGTGTTTGAATGCAGCGGCGCGAAACCGGCTATCGCTACGCTGGCCGAACATGCGGCGCCCGGGGCGACCGCCGTGCTGGTCGGCATGCCGATCGATGCCGCGCCGCTGGATATCGTCGCCGCGCAGGCCAAGGAAATTACCTTCAAGACCATTTTCCGCTACGCCAACATGTACCCGCGCACGCTGCGGCTGTTGAGCAGCGGCAAGCTGCGCGTCCAGCCGTTGATAAGCCAAACCTACAAGTTCTCCGACAGCGTGGCGGCCTTCGAGCGCGCGGCGGCGGGACATGCCTCAGACATCAAAATCATGCTGGAGATGGAGTGATCCTATGGCGCTCTATGCTGGCATAGACTGCGGTACGCAAGGCACGAAAGTCGTGATTGTCGACAGCACACAGGGCGTGATCCTCGGTGAGGGCAACGCCCCTCACCGTCTCATCAGCCAAGCCAATGGCCGGCGCGAACAGGAGGCCGACTGGTGGATTGAGGCGCTAGTCATCGCTTTTCGCCAAGCCGTGACTCACGCCGGCGTTGATGCACGGGAGATTCACGCTCTGGGGGTATCGGGCCAACAACATGGGTTTGTGCCGCTGGACGCAGACGGCAACGTGCTGCACAGCGTCAAGCTGTGGTGCGATACCGAAACCGCAGAAGAAAACGAACGGCTCCTGCAACAGCTCGGCGGAGCCAACGGCTCGCAGGAAACGCTTGGCCTGCGGATCGCCACCGGTTATACCGCGTCAAAAATCCTTTGGTTCAAGACGCACCATCCGGCGCTGTGGGCACAACTGCATACCGTGTTGTTGCCCCATGACTACTTGAACTTCTGGCTGACCGGGGAGCGCGTAGCGGAATATGGCGACGCTTCCGGCACCGGGTTGTTCGATGTGCGCACCCGTCGCTGGAGCAAAACCGCCGTCGATCTTATCGACGACAGCGGCCGCCTGTGGCAAGCCCTGCCGCCGCTCAAAAGCGCGGAGTGCTGCATCGGCACGGTGCGCCCCGCTGCCGCGGAAAAACTCGGCCTCGGCCCGGCAGTGCGGGTCTCGACCGGCGGCGGCGACAACATGATGGCGGCCATCGGTTCCGGCAACATCGAGGCCGGCACCCTCACCCTGAGCCTGGGCACCTCCGGCACGCTGTTCGCCTGGTCCGCCGCCCCCGTCACGGCGGAATCGGACATGATTGCCGGCTTCTGCTCCAGCACCAACGGGTGGCTGCCATTGATTTGCACCATGAATGTCACCTCGGCCACCACCGCGGTACAAACGCTGCTGGACCAAGATCTTGCCGGCTTTAACGCTTTGCTGGCGCAGGCTTCGCCCGGCGCAGGCGGTGTCGAGATGCTGCCATTCTTCAATGGCGAACGCGTTCCGCCATTGCCCCACGCGCGCGCCAGCCTGCATAACCTCGATAGCGACAACTTTACCCGCGCCAATCTCTGCCTGGCGGTGGTCGAAAGCGCCACGTATGGATTGCGCTATGGCATCGAGTTGTTTCGCCGTCAGGGCATCGAAGCGCGCGAAATCCGCCTCACCGGCGGCGGCGCCCGCAGCGCCGCCTGGCGACAAATCGTAGCGGACGTAATGGGATGCCCGGTGGTCTGTCTGAAAGCCAAAGAGACCGCGGCGCTGGGCGGCGCCATTCAGGCGATGTGGGCGACGATGTTGGCCGACGATCCGCGCCGGAACGCCGCCGCATTGCTGGCCGAACTGTGCCAACGCTTCGTTGCGCTGGATGAGGCCACGCGCACGCCGCCAAACGCTGGCAGGCAGGCGCAATACGAGACGCTTTATCAACGCTACCTGCAACGCTTGCAGCAGACCTATCCGGAGGTGCAACTGTGACGCGAGATCCCCATACGCCAGCGCCCGCCTACCTGCTGGAGGTCAGCGGCGTCAGGAAAGCCTTCGGCCCGGTCGTGGCGCTCAAGAATGCGGAGTTTTGCCTGCGGCGCGGATCCATCCATGCCCTGTGCGGCGGCAACGGCGCGGGTAAATCCACCTTTCTCAGCATTCTGATGGGCTTTATTCAACCCGACGGCGGCGACATTTTTATCAATGGCCAACGCTGCGAATTTCATCATCCTCGGGAAGCCCTCAATGCCGGCATCGCCATCGTGCAGCAGGAGCTGAGCGCGATCCCGGATCTGACGGTGGCCGAAAACATTTGGCTGGGCCGCGAGCCGAGACGCCTGGGGTTCGTCGATTTCGCAACGCTCAACCAGCGCACGACCAGCCTGCTCAAAGAACTCGATTTCAAGATCGACGCCCGAGAAAAAATGCGCAACCTGAGCGTCGCCGAACAGCAGCTGGTCGAGATCGCCAAGGCGCTGTCGCATGCCAATGCCGACATCATCATCATGGATGAACCCACCTCGGCGATTGGCGAAGAGGATGCGCAGAAAATCTTTCAGACGCTTCAGCAACTGGCGGCAAAAGGTAAAGGCATTATTTACGTCTCTCACCGTTTGTCAGAGATATTCCAAATCGCGGACAGCTACACCATTTTCCGCGACGGCGCCTATATCCATGAAGGCTATATCGCCGACATTACCCGTGAACAGCTGATCGAACACATTATTGGCGGCGAGTACGACAGCGAGTTCGCCAAATTCAACCAGCCCGGCGAACAGGTCTTGCTGGCGGTCAATAACCTGTGTTGGCGCAGCAAGATAAAAGATATCAGCCTGCAGCTGAAGCACGGTGAGATCCTGGGCATCTATGGGCTGGTGGGATCGGGCCGCAGTGAATTTCTCGATCTTATCTTCGGCATTCAGCATGCCGACAGCGGCACGATTCGCCTGGGCGACAAGACGCTGAACCGCCACTCTCCGCGCGAGGCCATCGACAGCGGTATTGCCTACGTGACAGAAGATCGCAAGGAAACCGGCCTGGTGCTGTGCCGTTCCGTCAGTGAAAACATCAATATCGCCTCTTTTGCCGCCATCAGCCGGCTGGGGTTTGTCAGCGAGAAATGGGAGCAGGCGCGAACCCGCGACATGATCCAGCGCTTCAACGTTAAAACCCACGACGGCGAACAGCCGGTGGGCAACCTGAGCGGCGGCAACCAGCAAAAAGTCGTGCTGGGCCGTTGGGCGCTGCTGGATCCGGAGGTTTTGCTGCTCGACGAGCCGACGCGCGGTATCGACGTCGGGGCCAAGAAAGAGATCTATCGATTTATGTCGGAGTTCGCCTTGCAAAACAAAGGGATCATTATGGTTTCCTCCGAGCTTTCGGAAATTATCGGCATGAGCGATCGCATATTGGTGTTTCGTGACGGGCAGTTGGCCGGCGAGCTTTCGGCAGCCGATGCGACCCAGGCAGCACTGATGAAACTTGCGGTTTAACAGAGAGAGAAAAAAAATGAGCAGCGCCCACTCCTTATCACCAGGAATTTCATTTTTCACCCGCAATAAGCGCCGTATGCACAAATACGGCATTATCATCGCCTTTTTCGCCCTGTGCCTGATCGTGGCGCTGATTGGCGAATATCAGGTCGCTCAGGGGGCCTGGAGCAGCAACTATTTTCTCAGCAATGAAAACACCCTGATCGTCCTGCGCCAGGTCTCGATCAACGGCATTCTGGCGATCGGCATGACCTTCGTCATTATCACGGCAGGCGTCGATCTCTCCGTGGGCTCGGTGCTGGCGTTAAGCGGGATCGTCGCCGCCCGCTTCGCCACCAACAACAGCGGATTGGCTATCGGCGACACCGCGACCGCCGTCATGGCGCCGCTGATTGTGGCGCTGGGCATCGGCATCGTCTGCGGCCTGGTAAACGGCACCGTGTTAGCCCGTTATCGGCTGCAGCCGTTTATCGTCACCATGGGCATGCTCTCCGCGGCGCGCGGTTTAACCATGCTGACCACCAACGGCAATCCGGTATCGCAATTGAACAGCGATTTCCGCTGGTTAGGCAATGGCTATGTCGGCGGCGTTCCGGTGCCCGTCATCATCTTCATCGTGCTGTTCGCCCTCGCCTGGCTCGTGCTGAATAAAACCCTCTTCGGGCGCTACATCTACGCCGTCGGCGGCAACCCGAAGAGCGCGCGCACCTCGGGGATTAACGTGACACGCATCAAAATACTGGTGTATACGCTGTGCGGCGCGCTGGCCGGCATCGCCGGCCTGATCCTCACGGCGCGCACCGGTTCGGCGCAGACCAATGCGGGCGCAGGGTATGAGCTGGACGCCATCGCGGCGGTGGTGATCGGCGGCACCAGCATGGCCGGCGGCGTCGGTACGCTGGTCGGCACCTTCTTCGGCGTGCTGATTATCGGGGTGATGAATAACGGCCTCGATCTGCTCGGCGTGCAGTCGTATTACCAACAAATTATCAAAGGCGCATTGATTGTCCTTGCCGTATTGCTCGACCCCTCGCGTAAGCAACAGAGCGATTAATAACATCAGACCCAACTCTACCAGGAGAAAACCATGAATAAGACCAAGATAGCGTTGTTTGCCTCTGCCCTGATGCTGGGCAGCCTGTCGGCAGCCCAGGCCGCCCCGGTTAAAATCGCGGTATTGATGTACGGCAACAAAGCCGAGTTCGTGCAATTGATGGAAAGGTTCGGGAAGGAACACCCGGCGGTGAAAAGCGGCGAAGCCGTGCTGACCTTCTACGATGGGCGTTATGATGCATCGGTGCAAAACGATCAGGCCGCCACCGCTATCCAGACGCGCGCCGATGCCATTATCGTCAACCCGATGGATTTTGAGGCCAATATCGATATCGTCACCAATGCCAACGAGGCCAAAATCCCGGTGGTGGTCACCAATGCGCGCCTGAATACGGACGCGATGACGTCTGAAGTGGTGTCTAATGACGAGTTGGGGGGATATCTGGAAGCCAAAGCCGTACTTGACAAACTCGACTGCAAGAACCATAAGGTGAACGTGGTGATTATCGAAGGCCCGAAAGGCGGCAGCGGCGAGATCCAGCGCGGCAAGGGCAATGATAAAGCGATAGCCGAGTGCGGCGCCGGCCAGGTCACCGTGCTTGAACGCAAAACGGCCAACTGGTCACGCGCGGAAGCGCAGCCGCTGATGGAAAACTGGCTGCAGAAACATCGGGGCAAAATCAACGGCGTGATTGGCCAAAACGACGAGATGGCGCTGGGCGCTATCGAGGCGATTAAAGGCGCCGGCCTGAATGTGAAGGACTTCGCGATTGCCGGCGTTGACGGCGTTTCCGACGCGATTCATGCGGTGCAGGCCGGTGAAATGGTCTCTATCCTGCAAGATGCCAAAGGCCAGATGCAGGGGTCCATCGACGTCGCGCTGCGCGCCGTGAAAGGTGAAAGCTATCAGCCGCAGTCGGATATCTGGAAACAGTACGCCAAGGATCTGAAATGGGAAGGCGGCACGCAGAAGCATTACTACATTCCGTGGACCGTCGTCACCGCAGAGAACGCCCAATCGCTGTTGGACGCCCGTAAATAATCCCCCCGCCCCCTGCCTCCAGGGGGCACCGCTTGGGCGCTTGCCCGCAAACAAAAAAAAGCCAGCACGGAGTGGCTGGCTTAAAAGTTCTTCGAGGGAATATCTTGTTCGATAACCATACGCCCTTCACTGCGGGCTTTACTAGCTATCAGTGCGATAGGCATCCTCAGTTAAAATCAACGCCTGCATATCGGCGAACATCGTTTCCCATTCCGCCTGGTCGATATCCATCAAACCAAAGTAACGCAGCATAAAGGCGCCTTCTGTGGCGAGAAACGCCAGGCGCGCGCGCTTGCCCTCTTCGGTGGTCAAATCGAGCCCGGCGATGCGGCTGCGATACCATTCGCGCGTGCTCGCCAGATGCTCCGGCGTTTGAATCAGCGTCGCCATCAGCCCGGCGGCCTTGGCGCTGGCGGTCTGATCCGAACTGTGGGTGGCCAGCATATGCGCCCGCACAGCGGTCTGCGGTGAAGGATCGTCGCCGGCGATAGCCTTGAACAGCGTTTCATAGGCACTGCCCCAGCGA
Organism: Serratia sp. TSO36; assembly: GCF_057808395.1. Taxonomy (NCBI): domain Bacteria; kingdom Pseudomonadati; phylum Pseudomonadota; class Gammaproteobacteria; order Enterobacterales; family Yersiniaceae; genus Serratia; species Serratia sp. TSO36. Next base: position 145,672 of record NZ_JBJZOU010000015.1, read on the forward strand.
TCGAACATGGCATCAATCAGGGCGTCTTTGCTGCCAAAGCAATACTGCACCCCGCCCTTGGAGATCCCCATCGCTTTGGCGACGGCGTCGATGGTCAAGCCGGCGGCGCCCTGGGTGGCGACGATTTCTTCGGCGATGTCCAAAACCTTGTCGCGATCGATGCTGCGTTGACGTCCCATTAAGAAACCCTTCTTTTCAATACGAACGTATGGATATATATTATCACCAGTATACCACCCGGCATCGCCGGTGGGTTATCCGAATGGCGGCGCCTCCGCGCGGCCCACTTTAACTGGATTATGACTTATGTACGCCAAGAACCGCTGGTTGATCCTGACGATGGTCGCCAGCGCCCTGTTCCTGATCGTCATCGATATGACGGTGTTATATACCGCCCTGCCGCGCTTAACCCAGGCGCTGGACGCCAGCGCCTCGCAAAAACTCTGGATCGTCAACGCCTATCCGCTGGTGGTGGCCGGCCTGTTGCCCGGCGCCGGCATGCTGAGCGATCGCATCGGCCATAAACGGCTGTTTCTCGCCGGACTGCCGGTGTTTGCCGTCGCGTCACTGTGCGCCGCGTTCTCGCCCACCGCCGAGTGGCTGATCGCCGCCCGGGTGTTCCTCGCCGTTGGCGCGGCGATGATGATGCCCGCCACGCTGTCCATCGTGCGCCACGTCTTTACCGACGAACGCGAACGCGCGCTGGCGATCGGCATCTGGGCCTCGGTGGCCTCCGGCGGCGCGGCCATCGGCCCGGTGGTCGGCGGCCTGCTGCTGGAGTATTTCTGGTGGGGTTCGGTGTTCCTGATCAATGTGCCGGTCGTGCTGCTGGTCTGGCCGCTGGCGTGGAAACTGATCCCGCGCTGCGGTGGCGATAACCCGCGCCCTTCGGACATCGTCGGCTCGGTGCAGATCATGATTGGTCTGGTCGGCGCTATCTATGCGCTGAAGGAGCTGAGCAAGCCGACGCCTGATGTGAGTGCCTTGCTTGTGGCAGCCCTGATCGGCGTGTTGTTCCTGGCCCTGTTCGTGCGTCGTCAGCAGCGCAGCGCCCACCCGATGATCGATTTCTCTCTGTTCCGCAACCGGCTGTTCGCCGGCGGCATCGGCGTGGCGCTGCTTTCGATGGTGGCGCTGATCGGCATCGAACTGGTGCTCAGCCAGCGATTGCAGCTGGTGCTCGGCCTCAGCCCGCTGCAGGCGGCGCTGTTTATTTTGCCGATCCCGCTGGCCTCGGCGCTGGCGGGACCCGTAGCCGGCCTGCTGTTGCCACGCTACGGCGAACGCAGCATCATCCTCGGCGGTTTTGTCCTGACCACTCTCGGCATCGCCGGTCTTGCCGCGTTATACCAGAGCGGCATGGCATTGCAATTGGTCAGCCTGGCGCTGGTGGGCTTTGGCCTCGGCGGCGTGATCACCGCCGCTTCCACCGCCATCATGCTGAACGCGCCGGAGGAAAAATCCGGCATGGCGGCGTCGATCGAGGACGTCTCCTACGAACTGGGCGGCGTGCTGGGCGTGACGCTGCTCGGCGGGTTGATGACGGCGGTTTACAGCCATAGCCTGGCGCTGCCGGCGGAGCTGCCGGTCAACCCGCTGGCATACGACAGCATCGACGAAGCCCTGCGCCTGGCGGCCGGGATGGCGGCCGATCGCGCGCAGCAGCTGACGCAGCTGGCGCGTCTGGCCTTTGATCGCGCGTTTATTACGGTACTGATCGCCGCCGCGCTGTTAATGGCGCTGGGCGCCGGGGCGGTAAAACTGGCGCTGCGCAAGTAACCGATAAAAGCGGCTTTTTTCGCCGGCGGAACCTGCGTAAACTGATTCGGCAATTTGCTCGACGGATTTGTCGTCATCGGTTTGAACGATGGCAATAATGCCTGTTATCGTATTTAACCCTGCGATAAATCCGGTTACTGTATCCCCTATGGAAATTGATTCTGTCTACTATCGGAACAGATAATCAGGAGAAGATTATTATGGCAACGGCAAAGAAAGCAGCGAAAACCCATATCGGCCTCGACAGTAAACAATCGGCAAAACTCGCCGAAGCGCTGAACGCGCTGTTGGCGAACTATCAGGTGCTGTATATGAACGTGCGCGGCTATCATTGGAACATTACCGGCCCGCAGTTCTTTGAACTGCACGCGAAGTTCGAAGAGACATATAACGATCTGCTGACCAAGGTGGACGAGCTGGCGGAACGTATTCTGACGCTGGGCTCGCAGCCGCGTCACGCTTTCAGCGACTATCTGAAAACCGCCGACATCAAGGAACACACCAACGTGACCGATGATAAGGGCACGCTGCGCGGCCTGTTGGAAGGGTATTCAATCTTGCTGCAACAGCAGCGTGAACTGCTGACGGTGGCGGCGGACGCCGGCGACGAAGGCACCGCGTCGCTGATGAGCGATTACATCAAAGAGCAGGAAAAACAGGTCTGGATGCTCAACGCCTATCTGGGCAAATAACCCTGGCGCCATAACAAAACAGTCCCTTACGGGACTGTTTTCGTTTTACCACTCGCAGGATACCGCAAACAGCAGCGCGCGCCGATGCTGATCGTCCAGGCGGCGCCGCACCCGGATGATATGGCGATTGCTGCACGACTGGCGCTCCAGCCAGCGATGCCGGCGGCGTTGGCTCTGCCGCAACATGCGCCAGCGGCCCACTTCATTTCTACTGCGTCTCATAATTCCGTCACTCGTTCGTCTAATGCCAACCGCGGGCATTATAGCCCTTTCCGCCCGTGATCCAAGCCGCCGTTATCGGCGGCACAGCGGACGCCGCGCGGGCAAAAGCCGCCCTTTCATTTTCAGCAAGTGCCTTAACTTCATCATATTTATGTAACATAAGCGCCGATAAAAGGTTTCGCCTTGCCCGATCTGTGCGTACACTCATCATTGGTGGTTTGCGAACGGGATTTTTCGCCTTTATGACAACATTTTATACCGTAATCAGTTGGCTCATGGTGTTCGGCTACTGGCTGCTGATCGCCGGCGTGACGATGCGCATTTTAATGAAACGCCGTGCGGTTCCCTCTGCCATGGCCTGGCTGCTGGTTATCTATATTCTGCCGCTGTTCGGCATCGTGGCCTATTTATCGTTCGGCGAGCTGCATCTGGGCAAGCGCCGGGCCGAGCGCGCCAAGGCCATGTGGCCGTCGACCGCCCGTTGGTTGAAGGAGCTGAAAGAGAGCCGCCGCATCTTCGCCACCGAATACAGCGAAGTCGCCGAACCGCTGTTCCAACTGTGCAACCGCCGCCAGGGCATTGACGGCGTCAAGGGCAACCAGCTGCAGCTGCTCACCACCACCGACGATACGCTGAAAGCGCTGATCCGCGACATCGAGCTGGCGCGCCACAACATCGAAATGGTGTTCTATATCTGGCAGCCCGGCGGCCTGGTCGATCAGGTGGCCGAATCGCTGATGGCCGCCGCGCGGCGCGGCGTACACTGCCGCCTGATGCTCGACTCCGCCGGCAGCCTGCAATTTTTCCGCAGCCCCTACCCGGCGATGATGCGCAATGCCGGCATCGAAGTGGTGGAAGCGCTGAAGGTCAACCTGCTGCGCGTGTTCCTGCGCCGCATGGATCTGCGTCAGCACCGCAAAGTGGTGCTGATCGACAACTACATCGCCTATACCGGCAGCATGAACATGGTCGACCCGCGCTACTTCAAGCAGGATGCGGGCGTCGGCCAGTGGATCGACCTGATGGCGCGCATGGAAGGCCCGGTGGCCACCACCATGGGCATCGTCTATGCCTGCGACTGGGAGATTGAAACCGGCAAGCGCATTCTGCCGCCGCCGCCGGACGTCAACATCATGCCGTTCGAACAGGAGAGCGGCCACACCATTCAGGTGATCGCCTCCGGCCCCGGCTTCCCCGAGGAGATGATCCACCAGGCGCTGCTGACCGCGGTCTATTCCGCGCGCGAGCAGCTGATCATGACCACGCCGTACTTCGTGCCGAGCGACGATCTGCTGCACGCCATCTGCACCGCCGCCCTGCGCGGCGTCGAGGTCAGCATCATCGTGCCGCGCGACAACGATTCGATGATGGTGCGCTGGGCCAGCCGCGCGTTCTTCTCCGAGCTGCTGGAGGCCGGCGTCAGGATCTATCAGTTCGAAGGCGGCCTGCTGCATACCAAGAGCGTGCTGGTGGACGGGCAACTCAGCCTGGTCGGCACCGTCAATCTGGATATGCGCAGCCTGTGGCTGAATTTCGAGATCACGCTGGTGATCGATGATGACGGCTTCGGCAGCGATTTGGCCTGCGTGCAGGAAGATTACATCGCCCGTTCCAAACTGCTGAACGCCAAAGAGTGGCTGAAGCGGCCGTTCTGGCATCGCCTGGTCGAGCGCCTGTTCTACTTTTTCAGCCCGCTGCTGTAAAAGCCGCGACGAGCGTGCTTTAATAGCGCCAAATCATTTGTTATCAGGATTTTTTTATGGATTTGAATAACCGCCTTACCGAAGACGAAACGCTGGAACAGGCCTACGACATCTTCCTCGAATTGGCCGGCGACAATCTGGATCCGGCGGATATTCTGCTGTTCAACCTGCAGTTTGAAGAGCGCGGCGGCGCTGAACTGTACGACCCCTCCGAAGACTGGAGCGAGCACGTGGATTACGATCTGAACCCGGACTTCTTCGCCGAGGTGGTGATCGGTCTGGCGGACAGCGACGGCGAGCCGATCAACGACGTGTTCGCCCGCGTGCTGATCTGCCGCGAGAAAGACCACAAGCTGTGCCACATTCTGTGGAAAGAGTGATTCGCCGATAGCATATCGGATAAAAAAAGCCCCGCTCATTCAGCGGGGCTTTTTGTTGCCGGCTAGCGGCGCATTACAGCGGATCGACCTTCAGGCACGAAACCGCATGGCGGAAACTGCCCTCCAGCAGCGGGCGCGTCTTGGCGCACTCCGGCCCAGCGATCGGGCAGCGGGTGCGGAACACACAGCCGGTCGGCGGGTTGATCGGCGAAGGCAGCTCCCCTTCCAACAGCTGGATCTGCTTTTCCTTCTCCTTGTCCGGATCCGGGATCGGCACCGCCGACATCAGCGCTTTGGTGTAAGGGTGCTGCGGATTGTGGTACACCTCGTCATAGGTGCCCAGCTCCACCGCATGGCCCAGATACATCACCAGCACGCGATCGGAAATGTGCTTCACCACCGCCAAGTCGTGGGCGATAAAGATCAGTGACAGCCCCATCTCGCGCTGCAGCTGCTGCAGCAGGTTCACCACCTGCGCCTGAATCGACACGTCCAGCGCGGAGACCGGCTCGTCGCAGATCACCAGCTTCGGCTCGAGGATCAGTGCGCGCGCGATGCCGATACGCTGGCACTGGCCGCCGGAAAACTCGTGCGGGTAGCGGTTGATCAGGTTAGGCAGCAGGCCGACCTTCAGCATCATCGCCTTGACCTTGTCCTTCACTTCCTGACGCGGCATTTTCGGGTAGTAGGTGCGCAGCGGCTCGGCGATGATCTCGCCGATGGTCATGCGCGGGTTGAGCGAAGCCAGCGGATCCTGGAAAATCATCTGGATATCGCTGCGGGTTTTGCGCCAGTCGGCATCGCTCATGCCCAGCAGATCTTTCCCCAGCCAGGCGACGCGCCCGCTGGTGGCCTTCACCAGGCCGATGATGGCGCGCGCGAAGGTGGATTTGCCGCAGCCGGACTCGCCGACCACGCCCAGGGTTTCCCCCTCGAACAGCCGCAGCGTGACGCCATCGACCGCTTTCAGGGTTTTCGGCGGCTGCCAGAACCACTGCTTGTCGTCATGAATGTCGAAGTGCACTTTCAAATCGGCCACTTCGAGCAGCACTTTCTTGTCAGTTACCGCTGTCATACCAACGCCTCCACCGGTTTAAAGCAGGCGCGCAGGCGCCCTTCCCCAAATTGCTCCAACGGCGGAGCGCTCGCACACTGCTCCATGGCGTACGGGCAGCGCGGTTGGAACGGGCAGCCTTTCGGCAACCGCAGCAGGTTCGGCGGGTTGCCGGGAATGGTCAGCAACGCTTCGCCTTCGGCGTCGAGGCGCGGCACCGCGTTCAACAGGCCGATGGAGTACGGATGGCTCGGCTGGTAGAACACCTCGCGCGCGCTGCCGTATTCCATGGTGCGGCCGGCGTACATCACCAGCACCTTGTTGCAGATGCCGGCCACCACGCCCAGGTCGTGGGTGATCATGATGATGGCGGTGTTGAATTCGCGCTTCAGTTCGTTGAGCAGCGTCATGATCTGCGCCTGGACGGTCACGTCCAGCGCGGTGGTCGGTTCGTCGGCGATCAGCAGCTTCGGCCGGCACAGCAGCGCCATGGCGATCATCACGCGCTGGCGCATGCCGCCGGAAAACTCGTGCGGATACATGCGCATGCGCTTGCGCGCTTCCGGCATTTTCACCGCGTCGAGCATGCGTACCGACTCTTCGAAGGCTTCGCTTTTGCTCATTTTCTTATGCAGCATCAGCACTTCCATCAGCTGTTCGCCAACGCGCATATAAGGGTTGAGCGAGGTCATCGGGTCCTGGAAGATCATCGAGATCTCTTCGGCCCGCAGCTTGTTGAGCTGATTTTCCGGCAGGTTGAGAATTTCACGGCCGTTGAATTTGGCCGAACCGCCGATGCGGCCATTGCTGGCCAGCAACCCCATCAGGGCGAACGCGGTCTGCGATTTGCCGGAACCGGATTCACCGACGATGCCCAGCGTTTCGCCGGCGCGCAGGTCGAAGTTCAGATCGTTCACCGCCGTCACGTCGCCGTCCGGGGTGGAGAACGTGACGCGCAGGTCTTTCACGTCCAGCAGCGGCGACGTTTTGACGCCGGCGCCGGTTTGCAGTTGAGGATGTTCAATGGTGCTCATGATTGCACTCCTTAACGATCTTTCGGGTCGAGGGCGTCACGCAGGCCATCGCCGATAAAGTTGAAACAGAACAGAGTGACAACCAGGAAACCCGCCGGGAACAGCAGCAACCACGGTGAAACTTCCATTGAGTTGGCGCCGTCGCTGAGCAATGCGCCCCAGCTGCTGAGCGGCTCCTGCGTGCCCAGCCCCAGGAAGCTGAGGAAGGATTCGAACAGGATCATGCTCGGCACCAGCAGCGAGGCATACACCACCACCACGCCGAGCACGTTCGGCACGATATGCCGCAGCACGATATTGCGCGTGGAGACGCCGCACACCAGCGCCGCTTCGATGAACTCCTTACGCTTGAGACCGAGGGTTTGGCCGCGCACGATACGCGCCATATCCAGCCACGACACCATGCCGATCGCCACGAAGATAAGCAGGATGTTCTGGCCGAAAAAGGTCACCAGCAGGATCACGAAGAACATGAACGGGAAGGAGTTGAGGATCTCCAGCAGGCGCATCATCACCGAGTCGACCTTGCCGCCCAGATAGCCGGACATCGCGCCGTACAGGGTGCCGACGATCACTGCCACCAGCGCCGCCGCCACGCCGACCATCAGCGAGATGCGCCCGCCGATCGCCACGCGCACCAGCAGATCGCGCCCGGAGGAGTCGGTGCCGAAATAGTGCCCCGATTCCACGCTTGGCGCGGCGGACATCATCGCCCAATCGGTATCGTCGTAGGCAAATTGCGACAGCATCGGCGCCAGCACCACAAACAGCGTGATCAACACCAGAATGAACAGGCTGCTGACCGCCGCGCGGTTGTGCATAAAGCGCCGGCGCGCGTCTTGCCACAGGCTGCGTCCTTCCACTTCCAGCTTCTCGCTGAAGTGTTCCAGAGCTTCGCTGTTCTTTTTAGTCAACATCATTCGCGTGCTCCAGATTAATAACGGATTTTCGGATCGATGACCGCATACAGCACATCGACGATCGCGTTGAACAGAATGGTCAGTGCGCCCACCAGAATGGTCAGGCTCAATACCAGGGAGTAGTCGCGGTTCAGCGCGCCGTTAACGAACAGCTGGCCGATCCCCGGCAGACCGTAGATGGTTTCGATCACCATCGAACCGGTGATGATGCCGACGAACGCCGGGCCCATGTAGGACAGCACCGGCAGCAGCGCCGGCTTCAGCGCGTGGCGGAAAATGATGCGACGCATCGGCAAGCCTTTGGCGCGCGCGGTGCGGATGAAGTTGGAGTGCAGCACTTCAATCATCGAGCCGCGCGTGATACGGGCGATGCTGGCAATATAGGCCAGCGACAGCGCTACCATCGGCAGGATGATGAATTTAGGCGCGCCGCCGTTCCAGCCGCCGCCCGGCAGCCATTTCAGCGTGATGGCGAAGATCAGCACCAACAGCGGCGCCACCACGAAACTGGGTATCACCACCCCGGTCATGGCGAACCCCATCACCGTGTAGTCCCATTTGGTGTTCTGATTCAGCGCGGCGACAACGCCGGCGCTCACCCCCAGCACCACCGCCAGCAGAAACGCGGCCAGACCGAGTTTGGCGGACACCGGGAAAGAGCCGGCGACCAGATCGTTGACCGAATAGTCCTTGTATTTAAAGGACGGGCCGAAGTCTCCCTGCGCAAGCTGCGCCAGATAATGACCGTACTGTTTCCAGATCGGGTCGTTCAAATGATATTTGGCCTCGATATTCGCCATAACTTCTGGCGGCAATGCGCGCTCCCCGGTAAATGGACTGCCGGGCGCCAGGCGCATCATGAAGAATGAGATGGTGATAAGGATAAATAGTGTCGGGATCGCTTCCAGCAAGCGACGAAGTATAAATTTAAGCATTGCCCTAACCCTGTGCGACAGCCTGATGACGGCTTATTATTCTCAACATGGGCCGGCGGCCTGCGCCGCCGGCTCTTACCGTATCAATGCTTGATGATGTACAGGTTTTTGTCGTACACGTTATCAAGCGGGTCTTTGCCGGTGTAGCCACCGACGTAAGGTTTCACCAAACGGGCGTTCACGTAGTAATACAGCGGAACGATCGCGGAATCCTTATCCAGTTGAACTTCCGCTTTCTGATACAGATCGGCGCGCTCGTCTTTGCTCTTCGCGGTCAACACGTTGGCCATCAGCTTGTCGAACTCGGCGCTCTTGTAGTGCGGGGTGTTACTGCTGCTGTCGGACAGCATCATGTTCAGGAACGAACTCGGCTCGTTGTAGTCGGCGCACCAGCCGGCGCGCGCCACGTCATAGGTGCCCTGATGGCGGGTATCCAGGAAGGTTTTCCACTCCTGGTTCACCAGCTTCACGTCCACGCCCAGGTTTTTCTTCCAGATAGAGGCGGCGGCGATCGCCAGCTTCTTGTGCAGATCGGAAGTGTTGTACAGCAGGGAGAAGGTCAGCGGTTTGCCCGGGCCATAGCCGGCTTCCGCCAGCAGTTTCTTCGCCGCTTCGTTGCGTTTTTCCTGCGTCCAGCCGAACCACTCCGGCGGGGTCAGCTTGGCGCCGTCGGTGTATGGCGGCGTAAAGCTGTAGGCCGGCAGATCGCCCTGGTTTTTCACCTTGTTGACGATGATGTCGCGGTCCATGCCCAGCTTCAGCGCTTCACGTACGCGCGCATCGGTGAACGGCGCCTTCTGGTTGTTGATTTCGTAGTAATAGGTGCACAGGTAAGGATCGACATGCACCTCTTTCGGGATCTCTTTCTTCAGCTTCTGGAACAGTTCGATCGGCATGTTGTTGTAAGTCATGTCGATTTCGCCGGTGCGGTAGCGGTTAACGTCGGTCACTTCCGACGAAATAGGCAGGAACGTCACTTTATTGATGATGGTTTTGGCGTTATCCCAATATTCCGGGTTGCGTTCCAGTACGATGCGTTCGTTGACAATCCAGTCTTTCAGTTTGTAGGCGCCGTTGCTGACGTAGTTGGCCGGCAGCGTCCACTTCTCGCCAAACTTCTCCACCGCGTCTTTGTAAACCGGCTTCATGGCGTAGTGCGGGGTCATTTCAACCAGATAAGGCACCGGCTCGCTCAGGGTCACCTGGAAGGTGTGGTCGTCGATGGCCTTCACGCCCAGCGTCGACTTGTCTTTTTTACCGGCGATGATGTCATCGACGTTTTCCACGTGGGCGTATTGCAGGTAGCTGGCGTAAGGCGACGCGGTTTTCGGATCCACCACGCGCTGCCAGCTGTAGACGAAATCTTGCGCCGTTACCGGCTTGCCGTTGGACCATTTGGCGTCTTTACGCAGGTGGAAGGTCCAGACTTTGAAATCCTTGTTATCCCAGCTTTCCGCGACGCCCGGCACGATGGAACCGTCCGGGCTGTTGTTCGCCAGGCCTTCCATCAGATCGCGGGTGACGTTGTTTTCCGGCACGCCCTCGATTTTGTGCGGATCCAGCGACTGCACTTCGGAACCGTTGTTTTTGACGATTTCTTGCTTGTCGGCCAGTTGCACGCCTGCAGGAACCTCGGCGGCAAAGGCGGAGGTGGTTGCTGTGATGCCCAGCGCGGCGATGACGCCGGCGGCAATGAGCGTTTTCTTCGTGATGTTGGTCATACTTATCGACTCCAGTTTTTATTATCACAGGCTCTTCGTGGAACCTGCGTTGCCCGTAAGCGGACTCTGTTTTCCCGCCGCCGCGGAACGAATGCGGCGGCCGGCCTTCCCTATATTCCTCCGCGAACTAGCGCCAGGAATACCCCTTTTACTGCTTGATAATGTAAAGATTTTTAACGTCGGTATAGTCCAGCGGATCTTTGCCGGTGAACCCGCCCACCGTCGGCTTGATCAACCGCGCGCTGACGCGGTAATAAACCGGGACCAACGCGGAGTCTTTGTCCAGCTGCGCTTCCGCCTGCTGATAGAGCGCGGCGCGCGCGGCCTCATCCGGCGCCTTCAGCGTGGCGGCCATGATGGCGTCGAACGCCGGGCTTTTATAGAACACGGTATTGATGCTGCTGTTGGACAGCACCAGGTTCAGGAACGCGCTGGGCTCGTTGTAATCCCCGCACCAGGTGGCGCGCGCCACGTCGTATTGCCCCTGATGGCGGCTCTCCAGCGACGTTTTCCATTCCTGGTTGCGCAGCGTGACCTCGGCGCCCAGGTTCTTCTTCCACATCGACGCGGCGGCGATCGCCTGCTGTTTGTTTTGATCGGAGGTGTTGTACAGCAGCGAGAATTTCAGCGGCTTGGTGTCGCTGTAGCCCGCTTCCGCCAGCAGTTTCCTGGCTTCGGCGTTGCGCTGTTCCTGGCTCCAGCCGGCCCACGCGGGCGGCGTGAAGTTGGCGCCTTCCGTGAAGGTCGGCGTGAAGCTGTAGGCCGGGATCTGCCCCTGGCCCATAATCTTGTTGGCGATGATGTCACGATCCAGCGTCATCTTCACCGCCGTACGCACGCGCGCATCGGTGAACGGCGCCTGCTTGTTATTGAGCTCGTAATAGAAGGTGCACAGATAAGGGTTAACGTGCAGCTGTTCAGGCATTTCGCGCTTCATCTTGACGTACAGGTACGGCGGAATGGCGCTGTTGGTGATATCGATCTCGCCGCTGCGGAAGCGGTTAACGTCGCTGACTTCCGAGGTAATCGGCAGGAAGGTCGCCTGATTGATCACCGTCTGCTTGTTGTTCCAGTAGCTCGGGCTGCGCTCCAGCACGATGCGCTCGTTCACCACCCACTCTTTCAGGCGGTAAGCGCCGTTGCCGACGTAGTTGGCAGGCAGCGTCCATTTATCGCCGAATTTCTCTACCACCGCCCGTTTGACCGGTTTGAGCGACGTGTGGCTCAGCATGCTGATGAAATACGGCACCGGCTCGCTCAGCGTCACCTGCAGCGTCTGGTCGTCCAGCGCCTTGACGCCGAGGGTCTGCGGGCTCTTCTTACCGGTCAGGATGTCGTCGATATTCTCGACTTTGGTGTATTGCAGGTAGCTGGCGTAGGGCGAGGCGATTTTCGGATCGGCCAGACGCTGCCAGCTGTAGACGAAATCTTGCGCGGTCACCGGGCTGCCGTCGCTCCACACCGCGCCGGGACGCAGGTGGAAAGTCCATTGCTGATAATTCTGGTTTTCCCAGCTCGCCGCCGCCGCCGGCACCACATGCCCGTTGGCGTCGGTGCTCACCAGCCCTTCCAGCAGGTTAAGAATGATATTGCTTTCCGGTACGCCCTCGACCTTATGCGGATCCAATGAAGCCACTTCGCTGCCGTTGTTGATCACAATATTCTGCTGCTGCGCCAACTGAACGCCGGCCGGCACCTGCGCCGCCCAACCGCTATTTACGGCGCCGACGCTCAGCGCGCCGCTAATCAACAAGGTCAAAGAAGTACGCTTCAGGGTTTGCTGCATAATTGAGGCTCCTTTTCACCGACAAGCATCGCTTATCGAAGTTTGTGAAGTGTTTATAAGAATTCTAAATAAACGGATACCAGCAAAAATCATTCCCGTTTTTATGGCGCATTTCAGTTAATTGACCACGGGAAAGTTGCTCGGAAATTAGCAGAAGCCAAATTCCATAGCCAATAAATTTTACGAAAATGTTAAGCAATTCTCTTTTATCGCACGAAGCCCGATCCGTCCCCTGTGTTCGAGACCAAGAAAAACCAATGTTATTGATATGATTTTAAAGGTAAAAAAACCGAATTCATTTCAATTGAAACCGTCAGCACGATCTCATCGCCGCGAAAAGAAACATTCAGTTAACAATCCAATCATTCAAAGAACAAACACCTGTCTACGGGCGGTTAATCACTAATAACACCTGGATGAAAGTGAGACAAGCCCCACAGAATGATGTGACTAATTTAACAACAGCTTTACCGTTGAACGGGGGCAAAATGCGCGAAAAGGGGGGAGGAAAAGTGGTTGAAATAGCGCTCAGCGTTTTTTTTGAGCAGCAACATGAGATTTATGCAACATAAGAGTGCAACGGCATAATTTTTATTCACTCTGTGCACTATAATAATGCGAACCAATAAATAATTTAAACTTTAAAATTAATTTTAGCCACGCCGACGCGAAAGGTACGCGGCTAAACAAAGGGTATTACAACAGGCCGGGGAATATCGCCTTAATGCCGGTAACGATAAACTCGATGCCGAGCGCCATCAGCAGCAGACCCATGATACGGGTGATCACGTTGATGCCGGTCTGCCCCAGCAAACGCACCAACAGCGGCGCGGCGCGGAACAACAGCCAGCAACAAAAGGCGAACAAGGCGATCGCCACCGTAAAGCCGAGCAGGCTTTGCCAGTTGTGATAACGGGAGCTCCACACGATGGTGGAACTGATCGCCCCCGGCCCTGCCATCAGCGGCAGCGCTAACGGCACCACGCCGATGCTTTCGCGGATCGCGCTCTCCGATTTCTCCTGTTTGTTTTGCTTGTCTTCCCCCAGCTTGCCGCTGATCATCGACATGGCGATGGTCACCACCAGAATACCGCCGGCGATGCGGAACGAATCGATAGAGATGCCGAACATCCGCAGGATCCCTTCGCCCAGGAAAAGCGACGTCCACAAAATGATGGCGACCGACAGGTTGGCGGTCAGGTTGGTTTTATTGCGCCCCGCTTCCGCCTGGTAGCTGGTCATGCTGATAAACACCGGCAAGATGCCCACCGGGTTGACCAGCGCAAACAGACCGACAAAGAACTTGATAAAGCCGGAAAGATCCAACAGAGATTGGCCCACAGATGCTCCGCATTAATCGCTATAAAAAAGGTGTGCTGCCTATGCGCGCTAATGTAATGGAATTGGCGCGGGTAATCCATCCGGCCCAAGCAGCATTTTTGACTGTCAGCAAGTTATGCAACGAAACAAATGCCCTTTGTTAAAGTGATGTTTGGCCTTTTGATTTTTTATGTTGAAAAAAGAGTCATCGCTCACAGTTATCAAGAATGATTCCCAACACCGGCAAGCTGAAAGGTGTCAGCTTGCACTTTTCATGATTTAGATCACAAATCGACTACCCAACAGTGGGTAAGCTCTTAGTCGTAGTCAGGGAGTAGAACAAAGTCGGCGGCAACCCAGCCGGTTCCCTTCTCCTCACTGCCTGCCCCTCCGGTTGGCGTAGGGTGAAGCTCTTTAAGCAAATCAGCAGCATGCGAAGAAATAACGCGGGAAAGCCCCGGTATTCAAATCACCGTTTATTCCCGTTATGACTATACTAGTGGCTCGCACGGCTTATTTACTGAAAGAGTTTAACATTATCAGGAGAGCATTATGGCTGTAACGAATGTCGCTGAACTGAACGAGCTTGTCGCACGTGTCAAAAAAGCCCAGCGCGAATATGCCAACTTCACTCAAGAGCAAGTGGATAAAATTTTCCGCGCTGCCGCCCTCGCCGCTGCTGATGCCCGTATCCCGTTGGCCAAAATGGCCGTGGAAGAATCCGGAATGGGTATCGTCGAAGACAAAGTGATCAAAAACCACTTCGCTTCCGAGTACATCTACAACGCCTATAAAGATGAAAAAACCTGTGGCATCCTGTCTGAAGATGACACCTTCGGTACCATCACCATCGCCGAGCCTATCGGCCTGATTTGCGGTATCGTCCCTACCACCAACCCAACTTCTACCGCGATCTTCAAAGCGCTGATCAGCCTGAAAACCCGTAACGGCATCATCTTCTCGCCGCACCCGCGTGCGAAAAATGCCACCAATAAAGCCGCCGATATCGTGCTGCAAGCCGCTATCGCCGCCGGCGCGCCGAAAGACATCATCGGTTGGATCGACCAACCGACCGTCGAACTGTCCAACCAGCTGATGCACCACCCGGACATCAACCTGATCCTGGCCACCGGTGGCCCGGGCATGGTGAAAGCCGCCTACAGCTCCGGCAAACCGGCCATCGGCGTCGGCGCCGGTAATACGCCGGTGGTGGTAGACGAAACCGCAGACATCAAGCGCGTGGTCGCGTCTATCCTGATGTCCAAAACCTTCGACAGCGGCGTTATCTGCGCTTCCGAACAGTCGGTCATCGTCGTCGACTCTATTTATGATGCGGTACGCGAACGCTTCGCTTCCCACGGCGGCTATCTGCTGCAGGGTAAAGAACTGAAAGCGGTGCAGGACATCATCCTGAAAAACGGCGGTCTGAACGCGGCCATCGTCGGGCAATCCGCACCGAAAATCGCCGAGATGGCAGGCATCAAAGTGCCGGCCAACACCAAAGTGCTGATCGGCGAAGTGAAGCTGGTCGACGAGTCCGAACCTTTCGCCCATGAAAAACTGTCGCCGACGCTGGCGATGTACCGGGCCAAAGACTTCGAAGACGCCGTCGCCAAAGCCGAAAAACTGGTCGCCATGGGCGGTATCGGCCACACTTCCTGCCTGTACACCGACCAGGATAACCAAACGGCTCGCATTGCCTACTTCGGCGATAAAATGAAAACGGCTCGCATCCTGATCAACACCCCGGCTTCTCAGGGCGGTATCGGCGACCTGTATAACTTCAAACTCGCGCCTTCGCTGACGCTGGGTTGCGGCTCCTGGGGTGGTAACTCCATCTCTGAAAACGTCGGACCTAAACACCTGATCAACAAGAAAACTGTAGCGAAGCGAGCAGAAAACATGTTGTGGCATAAACTTCCGAAATCGATCTACTTCCGCCGTGGCTCGCTGCCTATCGCGCTGGAAGAAGTGGCGACCGACGGGGCAAAACGCGCTTTCATCGTGACCGACCGTTTCCTGTTCAACAACGGCTATGCCGACCAGATCACCAAGGTTCTGAAGTCTCACGGCATCGAAACCGAAGTGTTCTTCGAAGTGGAAGCCGACCCGACGCTGAGCATCGTGCGTAAAGGCGCCGAGCAGATGAACTCCTTCAAACCGGACGTCATCATCGCGCTGGGCGGCGGTTCGCCGATGGACGCCGCGAAAATCATGTGGGTGCTGTACGAACATCCTGAAACCCACTTCGAGGATCTGGCGCTGCGCTTCATGGACATTCGCAAGCGTATCTACAAGTTCCCGAAAATGGGCGTGAAAGCGAAGATGATCGCCATCACCACCACCTCAGGCACCGGTTCGGAAGTCACGCCATTCGCCGTCGTGACCGACGACACCACCGGGCAGAAATACCCGCTGGCCGACTATGCGCTGACCCCGGACATGGCGATTGTCGACGCCAACCTGGTGATGAACATGCCGAAATCCCTGTGTGCCTTCGGCGGTCTGGATGCGGTCACCCACGCGCTGGAAGCCTACGTCTCGGTGCTGGCGAACGAATACTCCGACGGCCAGGCGCTGCAGGCGCTGAAACTGTTGAAAGAGTATCTGCCGGCCAGCTATAAAGAAGGCGCGAAAAACCCGGTTGCTCGTGAACGCGTGCACAACGCCGCCACCATCGCCGGTATCGCTTTCGCCAACGCCTTCCTTGGGGTTTGTCACTCCATGGCGCACAAGCTGGGTTCGGAGTTCCACATTCCGCACGGCCTGGCCAACGCGATGCTGATTTCCAACGTTATTCGCTACAATGCGAACGACAACCCGACCAAGCAGACGGCCTTCAGCCAGTACGACCGCCCTCAGGCGCGCCGCCGCTACGCTGAAATCGCCGACCACCTCGGCCTGAGCGCCCCGGGCGACCGCACCGCGCAGAAGATTGAGAAACTGCTGGCCTGGCTGGACGAGCTGAAAACCGAGTTGGGCATCCCAACCTCCATCCGCGAAGCGGGTGTGCAGGAGGCGGACTTCCTGGCGAAAGTCGACAAGCTGTCTGAAGACGCGTTCGATGACCAATGCACCGGCGCCAACCCGCGCTATCCGCTGATTGCCGAACTGAAGCAAATCATGCTGGATACTTTCTACGGCCGCGAATTCAGCGAAGCGGTAGAAGAGGAAGCTGCCGCTCCGGCTGCCGCCAAAGCCGCGGTAAAGAAGCCCAAGAAATAACGGTTCAGTGAACCGATAAAAAAACCCGCCATACGGCGGGTTTTTTATTGCGCCCGAGGCGCTGCATTTCGACTCAGGTCACCAAAACGCTTCAGCGGGCTTTGGCGGCGTTTTCTCCCCTACTCCAGGGAGTGAATCGCCTCTTTATAATGCTTGCGGCAGACGGAGACATAGCTCTCGTTACCGCCAATCACCACCTGCTCACCGGCGTGCATCGCCTGGCCGTTTTCATCCAACCGCAACACCATATTGGCTTTGCGCCCGCAGTGGCAGATGGTTTTCAATTCCACCAGCTTATCAGCCCAGGCCAGCAAATATTGGCTGCCGATAAACAGCTCACCGAGAAAATCGGTACGCAGGCCGTAGCACAATACGGGAATGTCCAGTTGGTCCACCACATCGCACAATTGCTCAACCTGGGCCTTGGTCAGGAACTGGCTTTCATCCAGCAGCACGCAATGCACCGGCTGCTGTTGATGCTCCTGCTGAATCATGGCGTACAGCATCGAGTCGTTGTTGTAAAGCTGGGCCTGCGAGGATAAACCGATGCGCGAGCTGACTTTGCCTACCCCAAAGCGGTGATCGATCTCCGCGGTGAACACCAGCGTGCGCATACCACGTTCTTGATAGTTATATGAAGACTGTAGCAGCGCGGTGGACTTGCCGGCATTCATCGCAGAGTAATAAAAATAAAGTTGAGCCATGGCCCCGCAACTCCGATGGTATAAGAAATATTCAAATGTTGATTAGGACGGTGAGTGTACCATAACCCGCCCCCCGGCTCAGCCCAAAGCGAGCGAATATTGCGTTCGCCGTAATAATGCGCTTTCAAGCGAAACATATCCTTCTGTCGGCCCGTTCTTTTTACCGCTATTTACAGGATAATGTATGCCTGTCATCACTATTAATTCTTGCTAATGGTTAAGCCGGTCTTTTGCCGATTAATGCATAATCCCCCCTTTCACCTCGGCAGGCGCCGCAAGCGCGGCGGAGTGCTTGCCTATTATACGTGAGGCCAATACAGGGCATTTAATCACCTTCGTTCTCCCCCGACGTTTCCTGACGCAATCTTTACCCAGATACCCCTATTGTTTACAATGTCTGCCTCGTCATGACGTGATTAAGCCCACAGAACCCATTGTAATATTGATATAAATTACAGCGATAACTTATCGATGAAAGCCTTGTGCCACGCGCATTTTAAAGCATGCCTGCTGAAATTTTGACTTAAGTGCGCTGAGGGTAATAGTTAACAGCCCTTCCTATATTAGTCGGACAGATCCGATTAACGGTTTTTTAAAAGGTAAATTTGAGTATTCAAGTCAATTTGGCTATTGCAGAAAGGAAAATAGCACTCTATTATTATCGAGACGCCCCCCACCAATATAATTTGAGACTAGGACAATGAGCGAAGCATTAAAGATTTTGAACAACATCCGCACTCTGCGCGCCCAGGCAAGAGAATGCACACTGGAAACGCTGGAAGAAATGCTCGAGAAACTGGAAGTTGTTGTGAACGAACGTCGCGAAGAAGACAGCCAGGCTCAAGCAGAAATCGAAGAACGCACCCGTAAACTGCAGCAATACCGCGAAATGCTGATTGCTGACGGTATCGATCCGAATGAACTGCTGCAAACCATGGCTGCCAACAAGGCTGCCGGCAAAGCAAAACGTGCAGCACGTCCTGCTAAATACCAATATAAAGACGAAAACGGCGAACTGAAAACCTGGACCGGCCAAGGCCGTACCCCTGCGGTGATTAAGAAAGCTATCGAAGAGCAAGGTAAATCTCTGGATGATTTCCTGCTGTAATAGCGATTCAGTCCGTATCTGAAAGGCTCCCTGCGGGGGGCCTTTTCATTTTAAAGCTTATAGCCGTGATCCCGCCTCATCCCTTTTCTTTTAGTAAATATCCTAATTCGCATTTTCCTCCTTGCACGAAATCCCAGTGAAAAAAAAGGGCCCTAAGGCCCCTTTATCGCATTTACCCTCGTTCAATTATTGAACCTGGTAGAATGCCTTATACCAATCAACAAAGCGCTTCACACCCTCTTCAACGCTGGTTTCCGGCTTAAAACCAATGTCACGATAAAGCTCTGCGGTATCCGCGCTGGTATCCATCACGTCGCCAGGTTGCATCGGCAGCATATTCTTGCGGGCCGTTACCCCCAAAGCCTGCTCCAATGCCGTGATATATTCCATCAGTTTAACGGGGGAGTTATTGCCGATATTATAAACGTGATACGGCGCGGAACTGGTCGCCGGCGATCCCTGTTCAACGGTCCATGACGGATCTGCCTGCGGAATAACCGCCTGCAGCCGCACAATCGCCTCGGTGATATCATCAATGTAAGTAAAGTCACGGTGCATTTCACCGTGGTTATATACATCGATGCTCTCCCCCGCCAATATGGCCTTGGTAAACTTGAACAGCGCCATATCCGGACGCCCCCAGGGACCATATACGGTAAAGAAGCGCAGCCCCGTCGTCGGAAGACCGTATAAATGAGAGTAGCTGTGTGACATCAGCTCATTGGCTTTTTTGGTTGCCGCATACAGTGACACAGGGTGGTCGACAGAATCTTCGGTAGCAAACGGCAGCTTGCGATTGAGGCCATAAACAGAGCTGGAGGACGCGTAAAGTAAATGCTCGACCTTATTATGCCGGCAGCCTTCCAGCACGTTCAAATGGCCGATCAGGTTGGCGTCCGCATAAGCCAACGGGTTGACCAGCGAATAACGCACGCCGGCTTGCGCGCCCAAATGAATGACGCGCTGAAACTGATGCTCGGCGAACAATGCCGCCATGCCTTCGCGATCGGCCAAATCCAGCTTGATAAAGCGGAATCCCGGCTTATCCGCCAGTCTGTCCAGACGGGCCGTTTTCAGGCCCACGTCATAATAGTCATTCAGGTTATCGATGCCGACAACCTGATGCCCGGCGGTCAACAAACGCTCTGCAACGTGATAACCAATAAACCCTGCGGCGCCTGTAACCAGGAATTTCATGGTCACTCCTTAAATAACCGGTTTAATCGATGCGCCGCGGCCAATCGCATAGTAGGTAAAGCCACGATTCGCCAAACGCTCCGGATCGTACAGGTTACGTCCATCGAAGATCACCGGCTGTTTCAACGCACCCTTGATCACGTCGAAGTCCGGCGCGCGGAAATTCTGCCATTCGGTACAAATCACCAGCGCATCGGCGCCGTGCAACGCAGCCTCTTTGGTGCCCATCAGTTTCAGATCGTCACGCTGGCCATAGATGCGCTGAACTTCGTTCATCGCTTCCGGATCGTAGGCTTGAACGGTGGCGCCGGCAGCCCACAGTTGCTCCATCAGCACGCGGCTGGAGGCTTCACGCATGTCATCGGTATTCGGCTTGAACGCCAGGCCCCACAGTGCGAAGGTTTTGCCCTTCAAATCGCTGCCGAAATAGTCTTTGATAAAGCTGCTCAGCTTGTCTTTCTGTTGGTAGTTGACCTGCTCTACCGCCTGCAACAGCTTCGGTTGGTAACCGATCTGCTCCGCTGTGCGGATCAAGGCCTGCACATCTTTCGGGAAGCAAGAGCCACCGTAGCCACAGCCAGGGTAGATGAAGTGATAGCCGATGCGTGAATCGGAACCGATGCCCTGACGCACTTTCTCGATGTCCGCGCCCAACATTTCCGCCAGGTTGGACATTTCGTTCATAAAGCTGATTTTGGTCGCCAACATGCAGTTGGCGGCGTATTTGGTCAGCTCCGCGCTGCGGATATCCATCATGATCATACGATCGTGATTGCGGTTAAACGGCTCGTACAGCTCACGAATAGGTTCGATCACCTCTTTATTATCGGTACCGATCACGATGCGCTCAGGGCGCATGCAGTCAGCCACCGCAGCGCCTTCCTTCAGGAATTCAGGGTTGGACACCACGTCGAACGGCACGTTGCTGCCGCGCTTAGCCAGCGTTTCCGCCATCACCTGACGCACCTTGTCCGCCGTGCCGACCGGCACGGTGGATTTGTCGATCACCACTTTGCGATCGGTCATGTGCTCGGCGATGGTGCGCGCCACCGCGGTGACATATTTCAGATCGGCGGAGCCGTCCTCATCCGGCGGCGTGCCGACGGCGATAAACTGGATATTCCCGTGCGCCACGCCCGCTTTGGCATCGGTGGTGAAATGCAGGCGCCCGGCCTCATAGTTTTGCTGCACCAGCGGCGCCAGGCCCGGCTCAAAAATCGGGATATTCCCTTTTTTCAGGTTTTCGACTTTTCGCTCATCAACATCGATGCACATAACGTCATGGCCAACTTCAGCCAGCACCGCGGCCTGTACCAGCCCCACATAACCAATACCAAAAACTGTTACTTTCATGTGAAAATCCTAGTTTTTCAAATTAAGACGAAAGATCAAATTACTTCTTGTCAGCGGCAACAACCTGTTGCAGCCACTGAGAAAATTCTTTGCCCAAGCTGGCATGACGCATGCCGTACTCTACAAACGCCTGCATGTAACCCAGTTTGTTACCGCAGTCATGGCTCACGCCTTTCAGGTGATACGCTTCCACCGTTTCCTGCTGCATCAGCATTTCGATGCTGTCAGTCAGCTGAATTTCATCGCCGGCGCCTGGAGGCGTTTTCGACAACAGCGGCCAAATATCGGCGGACAACACGTAACGCCCGACAATCGCCAGGTTGGAAGGCGCTTTATCCGGCGACGGCTTCTCGACCACGCTGACCATCGGCGCGCTTTCGCCCGGTTGCAGATCGACGCCCTTGCAGTCGGCTACGCCGTAGTTTCCGACATCCTTATGCGGCACGGGTTCAACCATGATTTGGCTGACGCCGGTGGTTTCGAAACGCTGCAGCATTTCGTGCAGGTTGTCTTTTTTCGGATCGGCGCTGTATTCGTCGAGGATCACGTCAGGAAGCACCACCGCGACCGGCTCATCGCCCACCATCGGGTAGGCACACATAATTGCGTGCCCCAGGCCTTTGGCATTGCCCTGACGAACCTGCATCACGGTAACGCCTTTCGGGCAGATCGACTGCACTTCATCCAGCAATTGGCGCTTGACGCGTTTTTCCAGCATCGCTTCGAGTTCGAAACTGGTATCAAAATGGTTTTCGATCGAGTTCTTGGAGGAGTGGGTGACCAGCACAATCTCGTTAATCCCCGCCGCAATGCACTCATTGACGACGTATTGGATCAGCGGTTTATCAACCAGCGGCAGCATTTCTTTCGGAATGGCTTTGGTGGCCGGCAACATCCGCGTACCCAAGCCTGCAACCGGGATCACGGCTTTTCTGACTTTGCGATTTACAGCAGGCATTATTTCCTCTCTTAAAGCTAAAGCGCTCATTTTATGAGCTTGGGCTCGATATAAAAAAACCTTCGGAGTATACCAGCTTATACGCGCCGAGCATTAGCCGGAACACAAATAGAAAACATTTAGGACTATTACCCGTTCGGATAATCGGGAGAATAAATAAACGGTTTAATTACCGATAAGTGAATAGCTTAAGATCTCGCCGATCGCTGCCTGTTATTCAGCGCTGAGCATCAGCCGCAATCGGCCACCGCTGCCCCATACCTGACACTGCCAGGCGGCACAGCGCTGACTGATCTGATTCATGTAGGTAGCTCCCAGCGTCCCCAGCGGCACGCCGTTGTTCAGCTGGATTTGATTGTCACCGGTATTGACGTTGGCATGCAGCCCGGCGGAAACCAGGATCAGGTTTTTATTTTCGGCGTGATAATATCCCAACAACAGAGGGAATTGACCGTCTAATTTCCCCTGCCGCAATAATTGATTAACCTGCTTTAACAATGCCGACATTTGCGGCAGACGATGCTGTTGATTAGCCAGATGATCTTGCAGCAGCCCATTAAATAACGCGCGCAACAGCAAAGCCGCCAATACGCCATTATCGCCGGCGCGCGTGACGTCCAGACAATAGAATGCCAGATCCTTTTCTGACAAGGCGGCGATATCCAGCACCAGGCCGGGATTTTCGCCGGTGGTTAACTGCCGATAGTTGATCCGGCAATGCGCAATGGTCTGCTGTACCGGCGGCTGCAATTGTTTAAGCAGTTTGACGGCTTCGGAAGGATTTTTGCTCAGCGCGTCCCAATCCTGAAACAGTTCAACCTCTTCAATCGCCTGGGAGGTGAACATATTGGGGTATAAGCACGCCAGCACCGCTTCACGCAGGCGGTTGAGATCGGTCAGCGGCTTGAGCAGCACATCCTGCACGCCCAACCGCAGCACCTTGGCGATGTCAGCCATCTTGTCGGTGGCCGAGATCACCAGCACCGGGATCTGTACCCCCTGCAAACGCAGGTGTTCAACGAATTCGATACCGCCCATTTCCGGCATCGCGAGATCGCACAGAATCAGATCCGGCTTGAAGTCATCGACGGCACTCAACGCCTGTAAACCGTTGGTCGCCTCGCCGGTTTCAGCGCCCAGCGAGGCCAAATAACCGACCAGCACCGAACGAAAAACCTGTTCGTCCTCAACGATCAAGATGCGCTTGTGAGTAAGTGGTAATGCCATCAGCCGAGCCTCGTCCCTTTCCATAGTGTAATAGTGGCTCAAAAAGGTCACTTATGCTCGTCTGAAACAGACTGACCGCGCAATGCCAACCGAGAACCGAGAATTATCTATTTTTTATCAACGGCAACAACCGATCCAGTTGTTTTTCCACCGCCAGCAATCCCGCTTCGATCGCTTCATTGGCACGGTGGAAATCCAGCGTCGAGATTTGCGGGCAAAAAGGTTGAATCAGCACATCCGGCGGATCGCTCGCCATCCGGTTGCGTTTCAGGCGATTTTCCAGCATTTGAATCGAGGTACCCATGACCTCCATCGCCGTGGGCGCCGCCGCCGGTTTGCGCTGCCGCATTCTGCCGATGCGCTCCCGCAGACGCCCGCGCCAGGTGGCCGCTGGCGCATCGTCCGGGCTTTCTTCCTCGATACGTATCGAGAACAGATCCTGCTGCATCAGGTGCGCGTCATGCTGCAGATCGACCGCGATGACGATATCGGCGCCCATGGCGCGGCAAAGCGACACCGGCACGGGATTGACCACCGCGCCATCCACCAGCCAATAGCCGTCGGCCCACACCGGTGCCAACAGGCCAGGCATGCTGCAGGAGGCGCGTATCGCCTGATGAATATCGCCTTCGGTCAGCCACAGCTCACGCCCGGTGCTGAGATTGGTCGTCACGGCGCCGAACTTCAGCGCACATTCGGCGATATCATTGATCTTCAACAACTGTCCGACGGCGTTAAACACCCGCTCGCCGCGCAACAGGCCGCCACGGTGCCAGGAAAAATCCATCAGGCGAATCACGTCCCAATAGCTGAACGATCGCACCCACTGCTCCATCGCCGGCAGACGATGGCTGGCGAACGCCGCCCCCACCAACGCGCCGACGGAGCAACCGGCCACGATATCAACCTCAATCCCCAGTTTCTTTATCGCATTAATCACGCCGATGTGCGCCCAGCCTTTGGCCGAGCCCGCCCCCAGCGCCAGTCCGATCTTGATTTGCCGCATAGCGCCATCCTCGCGGTGAAAGGTGTTCTCTGCTTTCAGGGTAGATTGTCACTGACGAATATTGTTAGGTAACATATGCGCTAAATTCATTTTCTGCCTCGTGTTCTCAGGAGTTATTTTGCCCGAATCATGCCCATGCGGCAGCGGACTGGCGTATAACGCGTGCTGCGCCCCTTTTATCAGCGGCAATCAGCCGGCGCCCACGCCCGGTCAGCTGATGCGTTCACGCTTCACCGCCTACGTGAGTCATAACGTCGACTATCTGATCGCCACCTGGCACCCCGACTGCGGCGCCGAAGCGTGGCGCAATGCAATCGTCGACAGCTTTAAAAATACCGAATGGTTAGGCCTGACGATCGTGGAAGAGAAAGCCGGTCATGAGCCGGATGAAGGCTTCGTCGAATTCATCGCCCGCTTTATCGATGGCGAAAGCGGCGAACCACAGGCGATGCATGAGCGCTCGCGCTTCCTTCGTCGCGATCAACGTTGGTATTATATCGACGGCACCAAACCCCAGCCCGGCAGAAATGCGATGTGTCCCTGTGGCTCAGGGAAAAAATACAAGAAGTGCTGCGGGCGCTAGCCGGCCGGCGCTTCACGTTTACGCCTGCGCAGACAGGCCGTTCAGTATCAGACAGGATCCTCAAACCCATGCCACACCAAAATGTACAACGGAAAGTGTTACGCACCATCTGCCCGGACGCCAAAGGGCTGATCGCCAAGATCACCAACATCTGTTACAAGCACGAACTCAACATCGTGCAGAATAATGAGTTTGTCGATCACCGCACCGGGCGTTTCTTCATGCGCACCGAGCTGGAAGGCATTTTCAACGACAACACGCTGCTGGCCGATCTGGACAGCGCGCTGCCGGAAGGTTCGCTGCGTGAGCTGCACAGCACCGGGCGCCGGCGCATCGTGGTGCTGGTCACCAAAGAGGCCCACTGCCTGGGCGATCTGCTGATGAAAAGCGCCTATGGCGGCCTCGACGTTGAAATCGCCGCCGTGATCGGCAACCACGACACGCTGCAATCGCTGGTGGAGCGTTTCGATATTCCTTTCCATCTGGTGAGCCACGAAGGCCTGACGCGTGAACAGCATGACCGCGAAATGACGGCCAAGATCGATCAATATCAGCCGGATTACGTGGTGCTGGCCAAATATATGCGCGTGCTGACCCCGGCCTTCGTGCAACATTACCCGAATCAGGTGATCAACATTCACCATTCGTTCCTGCCGGCGTTTATCGGCGCGCGCCCTTATCACCAGGCCTATGAGCGCGGGGTAAAAATCATCGGCGCCACCGCCCACTACGTTAACGACAATCTCGACGAAGGCCCGATCATCATGCAGGACGTGATCCACGTCGATCACACCTACTCCGCCGAGGATATGATGCGCGCCGGCCGCGACGTGGAGAAAAACGTGCTTAGCCGCGCGCTGTATCAGGTGCTGGCGCAGCGCGTCTTCGTCTACGGCAACCGCACCGTTATTCTCTAATCGCTCAATAAATCGGTGCATTTCGTTCAGGGATGCACCGCCAAGAATAAAAAAACGGCAAACGATTCATTTTCTGCATTTCAATGCTTTACACATCCGCTTCATTTGATATGATGCGCCCCGCTTACCGAGACAGCGCTCTCGCAAGCAAGGCCAGTTAAATAGCCATGTATATGGTGGGGTTCCCGAGCGGCCAAAGGGAGCAGACTGTAAATCTGCCGTCACAGACTTCGAAGGTTCGAATCCTTCCCCCACCACCATCTTTTCGTTGCTGATACGCATTGGGTTAAAGCGAATCAGAAAGGGAAGGATAACGTGCTTTAGCGCGGCCCGAAGGGTGAGGAACGAAGTGACGAATAATCCTTCCCCCACCACCATCTTCTCTCCGCCAGGAGCGAAGACGCAGTAAAGAAACCGGCCAGGTTTCTTCCAGATAAAACTGGAACGACAATTTGTAAATCCATGAATACCATGGTGGGGTTCCCGAGCGGCCAAAGGGAGCAGACTGTAAATCTGCCGTCACAGACTTCGAAGGTTCGAATCCTTCCCCCACCACCATCTCTTTATAGAAAATCCCAAATAAACTTAAAGCACATCGCACCCATAATGCTCCGCACTGGGGAAGGATGAGAAGCTTCGATAAGGCTCGAGTCTCACGCAGTGAGACAATGCGCTTCAGCGCGGCCCGCAGGGTGAGTCGCGCAGCGACGAATTATCCTTCCCCCACCACCATCTCTTTATAGAAAACCCCAAATAAACTTAAAGCACATCGCCCCCATAATGCTCCGCACTGGGGAAGGATGAGAAGCTTCGACAAGGTTCGAGTCTCACGCAGTGAGACAACGCGCTTCAGCGCGGCCCGCAGGGTGAGTCGCGCAGCGACGAATTATCCTTCCCCCACCACCATCTCTTGCAGAACATTTCCAAATCGACTCATTATCCTCGCACCAATAAAACTCAAGCTATCTTCCCTTATTCACCGCTTTCACCCAGCCGTTTTGTTTGCTCTCATCCAACCGTAACTTGAACTAAGACCGACAATTCGCTATACCACTGGCTTCTTTAGTGCAGTAAGGAACAGGTGGATGCGAAACAATATTTGCGTTTTTTGTGGCGCCAGCGAAGGCGTCAATCCCGCTTATGCCGAGCAGGCTCGTCAACTGGGGCAGCTGCTGGCCGCACAGGGGCGCCGTTTAATCTACGGCGGCGGCAAAAAAGGATTGATGGGGATCGTGGCGGACGCGGTGTTGGCGGCGGGCGGTGAAGCTGTCGGCATTATCCCCGAGCGCCTGGTTGAAGCGGAAACCGCGCATCGCGGCCTGACTGAATTGGAGGTGGTGCCGGATATGCACACGCGCAAAGCCCGTATGGCGGCGCTGGCGGACAGTTTTATCGCCCTGCCCGGCGGCATCGGCACGTTGGAAGAGCTGTTTGAAATCTGGACCTGGGGGCAAATCGGCTATCACAACAAACCGGTCGGCCTGCTCAACGTCAACGGGTTCTACCGCCCGCTGAGCCAGTTCCTCGAGCACGTCGCCGATCAGGGCTTTATGCGCCACGACTACCTCGGCACCCTGCACATCAGTGAATCGGCGCAAACGCTGCTGCAACAGTTTGACGACTATCAACCCAAAAATTACGACCGCTGGGCGAAATAAAGCCGCTGCGCAGCCAGCGGTCCCGCCGCTGTCTGCGTTACATTTCCCGCCAAACTCTGCTACTATCACAGCACATTTTTCTCGTGAAAACGGCACCGCTCATGAAGTTTGTCTCTTTTAATATCAATGGACTGCGCGCGCGTCCGCATCAGCTGGCGGCAATTATCGAACAGCACCAGCCCGACGTGATCGGTCTGCAAGAAACGAAAGTTCACGACGACATGTTCCCGCTGGAAGAAGTCAGCCAGCACGGCTATCACGTGTTCTATCACGGGCAAAAAGGCCATTACGGCGTAGCGCTGCTGACCAAAGCGGAGCCTCTGGCCGTGCGCCGCGGTTTCCCGACCGATGAAGAAGATGCGCAGCGTCGCATCATCATGGCCGATCTGGCTACGCCGCAGGGCACGCTGACGGTGATCAACGGCTACTTCCCGCAAGGTGAAAGCCGCGACCACCCGATCAAATTCCCGGCTAAAACACGCTTTTATCAGGATCTGCAAAACTACCTGGAGCAGCAGCTGTCGGCTGAATCCCCGGTGTTGATTATGGGTGACATGAACATCAGCCCAAGCGATTATGACATTGGCATCGGCGAAGACAGCCGCAAACGCTGGCTGCGCACCGGCAAGTGTTCCTTCCTGCCGGAAGAGCGCGAATGGATGGATCGCCTGCTGAATTGGGGCCTGGTAGACACCTATCGCCACGCCAACCCGGGGCGCAGCGACGAATTCTCGTGGTTCGACTACCGCTCCAAAGGGTTCGACGACAACCGCGGCCTGCGTATCGATCTGCTGCTGGCCAGCACCCCACTGGCTTCGCGCTGCATCGCCACCGGCATCGATTACCAAACCCGCAGCATGGAAAAACCTTCCGACCATGCGCCGGTGTGGGCGGAATTTACGCTGTAATCCCATCACCCCGGCGCTCGCCGGGGTTTTACTCTGTGAAGCCAATGAAAATTATCGACGTGGTAGCCGCCATTCTGGAACAGAACGGCCGCATTTTACTGGCCCAGCGCGGCACAGGCAGCGATCAGGCCGGTCTGTGGGAGTTTCCCGGCGGCAAGGTTGAAACGGGCGAAAGCCAGCCAGAAGCGCTGGCGCGCGAGCTGGATGAAGAATTGGGAATTTGCGCCCGTATCGGCGACTATGTGGGCAGCAATCAGTGGCAGCAAGGCGAACGCCTCATCCGGCTGCACGCCTGGCGAGTCGCGGCGTTCTCCGGTGAATTGCAACAGCGCTGCCACTCGGCGCTGGTCTGGGTCACGCCGCAACAGGCGCAGGAATACGCCCTGGCGCCCGCCGACGTTCCACTGCTGGCGGACTATATCGCCGCGCAAGGCGATGCGCGCTGAGCGCGGCGATAGGTTACATCGTCACTTCTTCAATCGCACCCAAATCAAGGGGTTGGTGCCGATGGTGTTAGGCTCACGCACGCACTGCAGCACTTCCCCTTCGACTTTGAGCACCGCCCCTTCGGAATAATTCTGGTTCTGGTAGACGCAACAGCGGTTGCAGGGCTGCGCCGGCGGCGGGTTGACGCCGTTTTTGGCCGTGCCCCAAATCTCCGGCGAAACCGGCAAAACCACGTCCACATCGCCGCGATTGGCGGCGGCCAGGCCGGAAAACGCCAAGACTGCGGCGACTAAAACCCCACTGAGTCCATGCTTCATTCACTCTTCTCCTGCGCCTTGCCGGCGCTTTTCCTGCGTTTTTTGCCCCCGCTGGAAGGCGGCGGCGGCAACCCACGAAACGCCATGCTCGCCCGGCTCTGCTTGGCCTGATAAATCAGCTCTTGCAGCGTGCCGACCAACGGCTGCATAAAGTCCTGATAGCGGCAGGATTTCTCGCTGATTTGCGTCAGCGTAGCTTCCCAGTTGGCCGTCATATCAGGACGCGCAGCAAGATCCGGCAGCGAGTGAATCAACGCGCGCCCGGTTTCGCTGGAGTGAATATAGCGCCCCTTCTTGTACAGAAACGCCCGTTTGAACAGCAATTCGATGATCCCCGCTCGCGTCGCTTCCGTACCTAAACCATCGGTCGCCCGCAGGATTTTCTTTAACGCTTTATCTTGTACGAACCGCGCGATGCCGGTCATGGCCGACAACAGGCTGGCGTCGGTAAACGGCCGCGGCGGCTGCGTCTGGCGCTCCACCACTTCACCGCGCTCGCACAGCAGCTCATCGTCCTTGGCCACCACCGGCAGCGGCGCGCCTTCGTTTTCCTCGTCGCGCTCCTTGCTGCCCAGCAGCGTACGCCAACCGGCCTCCGCCAGGAAACGCGCCTTGGCGATGAATTTGCCGCCGGCGATATCCAGCTCGATCACGCATTTGCGGAACACCGCATCCGGACAGAACTGCATCAAGTACTGGCGCGCCACCAGCCCATACACATTCCGTTCATCCTGCGTCAGATTGACCTTGCCGGCGCGGGCGGTGGGAATGATGGCGTGGTGCGCATCGACCTTTTTATCGTCCCAGCAGCGGTTGCGGCGATCGCTGTCGATCACCGGCTGCGGATACAGCTCGGGTTGGTGCACGCTGATGGCGTTCAGCACCGCGTGGCGGCCGGCAAAATGCTCTTCCGGCAGATAGCGGCAGTCGGAACGCGGATAGGTGATCAATTTGTGGGTTTCGTACAGCCGCTGGCAAACGTCCAGCACCTGTTGCGCGCTGAGGTTATAGCGCCGGGCCGCCTCGATTTGCAGCGTAGAGAGCGAGAACGGCAGCGGCGCGGTATCTGATTCCCGTTTATCATTATAGGCCGTGACCAGGGCCGGCTGGCCCTCGATGCGCTTGACCACGTGCTCCGCCAACGGCCGGTGCAGCAAACGCCCCTCTTCATCCTGATAAGGTTCGCAGGACTCGCTGGGTTGCCACAGCGCCACAAAGCGTTCTTCTTTCGGCGTGACGATGTGCGCCTTGACCTCAAAGAAGTCTTTTGGCACGAAGTTTTCGATCTCTTCGTCGCGGCGCACCACCAATCCGAGCACCGGGGTCTGCACCCTGCCCACCGACAGCACGCCGTCGTAACCGGCGTTGCGGCCCAGCAGCGTGTAGGCGCGGGTCATATTGATGCCGTACAGCCAGTCGGCGCGCGAACGCGCCAGCGCAGACACGCACAACGGAATGAAATCACGGTTGTCGCGCAGACGCTCGACAGCACGCTCCACCGCCTGCGGATTGAGATCGTTGATCAGACAGCGGCGCACGTTCTGGCGCTTCTCCGCCGTCAAATCCAGGTAGTCCAGCACCTCATCCACCAGCAGTTGCCCCTCGCGATCCGGGTCACCGGCGTGAACCACTTCATCGGCTTCGTGCAGCAGCTTTTTAATGG
Organism: Serratia sp. TSO36; assembly: GCF_057808395.1. Taxonomy (NCBI): domain Bacteria; kingdom Pseudomonadati; phylum Pseudomonadota; class Gammaproteobacteria; order Enterobacterales; family Yersiniaceae; genus Serratia; species Serratia sp. TSO36. The sequence goes on from NZ_JBJZOU010000015.1 coordinate 176,489, forward strand.
CGTTGAGCTGTTTGCTGACCGAAGGGCGTGGCTGTAAGCGCCATTTTTCGGGGATGATTGGCAGATCCGCCAACGACCAGCGCGCATAGCGGCTGTCATAGGCGTCAGGCTGGGCCTGCTCCAGCAGGTGGCCGACGCACCAGGTCACCACGTCGTTGTTGCCACAGGCGATATAGCCGTCGCCGCGGCGATGCGGCTTGGGCAAGACGTCGGCAATGGCGCGCGCCAAACTCGGTTTCTCGGCTATGAACAGTCGCATTAATCACCGTTTTTCTGGCTGAACGTCATCAAGAATTCTCTTACTTCTGCATAGTTCCCACGGAAGACGATCCGCTGGGCTTTCTTTTCCAACTGATAGCAATACATCGGATCGTAGTACTGCTGCAACAGAGGCGCCAACCATTCGCGGTGCGCGTCGCCCTGGCCACTGAGGCGCTGAGCCCGCAGCGCCGCCTCCAGCCGCTGCGTCAACTGCTGGAAGCGCTCCAGACCCAAACGGCGGCGGATGGCGAACAGGCCATGATGCAAATAGTCGTCGTACTGCCGCCAGCCCTCTTCCATACCATAGGCCTGTTCGAACTGTTCGCGCATACCGTCGATATATTCGGCCTGCAGACGCGCCAGACGAATATCGAACGGATCGTCGATCACCGCCACCGGCGCCTGCTGCATGCCGTTGAACAACGGCAACGGCAGATTGTTGCTGCCGATGATCCGCCCTTCGTCTTCCAGCACCCAACGGCGGCTGCCACCATGCTGTTTTTTCAGCAATAACACAGCCAGACGATTCTCAAAATCTATCTGCGAGCTCTGCCCCGCCAGCGTTCGGCCAAAAGATGAACCGCGATGGCGCGCCGCGCCTTCCAGATCGACGCCGTCGGCCAGTTCGTTGACCAGCAGCGTCTTGCCGCTGCCGGTATTGCCGCCCACCAGGGCCATCGGCAATGCCGCGCTTTGCGTCAGTACACCGAGCAGATAATTGCGCAGCGCCTTATAACCGCCAGTGATACGCGGATAACTCACGCCGGCCTCGTGCAGCCATTGCTGCACCAGCTGCGAGCGCAGCCCGCCGCGGAAGCAGTAAATATAACCTTCGGGCCGCGCTGCGCAGGCCGCCAGCCAGGCGGCGGTGCGCTGTTCGCGCAGTTTGCCGTTCACCAGGCTGTGGCCGAGCGCGATCGCCGCCTGCTGCCCATGCTGCTTATAGCAGGTGCCGACCGCCTGGCGCTCGCTGTCGATCATCAGCGGTAAATTCACCGCCTGTGCGAAGGCGCCCTGCTGAAATTCGATCGGTGCGCGCACGTCAATCAGCGGCACGTCCTGCAGGAAAATGCGTCGGTAATCGTCGCTGTCCGGCCTTCCTTGGATGTGGGACACTACACAACCTCGATCAGTGGCTGCCCGGTCTGTGCGGCATGCAATTCACCGATAGCGTTGAGGGTGATACCGTGCTGCCCGGCAATCGCCAGCACCTGCGCTTCCGCCTCTGGCAATACCGCCAACAGCAAGCCGCCGGAGGTTTGCGGATCGCACAGCAGCTGGCGCTGCAAATCGCTCATCTCGCCCACCAGATGGCCATAGCTGTCGAAGTTGCGCCCGGTGCCGCCCGGCACGCAGCCTTCGGCGATATACGCCTCGACGTCCGGCAGCTTCGGCACCCGATCGAACCAGACCGTCGCCTGCAGACCGGAGCCCTGGCACACCTCGCTCAGGTGGCCCAGCAGGCCAAAACCGGTGATATCGGTCATCGCCGTGACGCCCGCCACCTCGGCAAAGTCGGCGCCTGGCTTGTTCAGGCGGCACATCACTTCGGTCGCCAGGCCCTGATGCTCAGGGCGCAGTTTGCTTTGTTTCTCGGCGGTCGTGAGCACGCCGATGCCCAGCGGCTTGGTCAGATAGAGTTTCGCCCCGGCCTGTGCCGCGCTGTTTTTCTTCACCCGCTCGGTATTGACCACGCCGGTGACCGCCAGGCCGAAAATAGGTTCCGGCGCATCGATGGAATGGCCGCCGGCCAGCGCGATCCCCGCCTGCTGGCAGGCGAAACGGCCGCCGTCGATCACCTGCTGCACCACCTCCGGCGGCAGCTTGGCGATCGGCCAGCCAAGAATGGCGATCGCCATGATCGGTTTGCCGCCCATCGCATACACGTCGCTGATGGCGTTGGCGGCCGCAATGCGGCCGAAATCGAACGGATCGTCGACGATCGGCATGAAAAAGTCGGTGGTGCTGATGATGCCGACGCCGTTGCCGATGTCGTACACCGCCGCGTCGTCGCGGGTTTCATTGCCGACCAGCAGGCGCGGATCGACAAACTTTTCCCGCTCGCTGTGCAAGATGGTTTCGAGAACTTTCGGTGAGATTTTGCAGCCGCAGCCAGCGCCATGGCTGTACTGGGTTAAACGGATCGCTGGCGATGTCATAGTCCACTCCCTTCGGTAACGGCACTCAAGATAACATAGGGTAGCGCTTGCCGAAGGGATTGATAAGAGCGCGCCAGCGATAAGCGAACGACCTGCTCAGAAACCATGCGATTTTGCGGGGTTTGGCGCATTTTCGCCGCGCCCCGCGGGAGAAAACTCAGAAATAGCTGACGAAAGGCGTGCTGTCCGGCGGCGTCACCTTGGTGGCGGCCTTCAGCTGCGGCGTGCCCAGATAGAGGAAACCGACGATCTCGTCCTGCTCGCGGCAGCCGAAGGCTTCGCGCACCAGCGCATGCTCGGTCCAGGCGCCGGTGCGCCAGATGCCGTTAAAGCCCTGCGCCAGCGCCGCCATCTGCATCGCCTGCACCGCACAACCGGCGGAAACCACCTGCTCCCAGCGCGGCACCTTGGTCTCTTCAGTGCAGTGCGCAATGACGGTGATGATCAGCGGCGCGCGGAACGGCGCCTTGGTGGCCTTTTCGATCGCCGCTTCGTCCAGCTGATCCTGCTTCGCCGCCGCCTGCAGCAGCTGGCTGAAGCGCTCCAGACCCTGATTTTCGATCATCACGAAACGCCACGGCTGCAGCGCGCCGTGATCGGGCGCACGCAGGCCCGCGTTGATGATATTTTGGCGCACTTCCCCCGCCGGCGCCGGTTCCGCCAGGCGCGAAGCCGAGCGGCGATTCAATAAAAGATCCAGAGCATCCATCGTAAACTCCTGATAACAATTTTCATTCCGGCCACGTTAACATAGCTAAACGACGAGTTACAGCCTCGGCGATAGCGTCTGTGTGCCACGATTTAAAGCTGACATTTCCCCGGCCGCTCATTAGGATAGCGGAACATTCTCGACTCTTGTTGGAGAGCACATGCGCACATTGTGGCAAATTATTGCCGGCATTTTCCGGTGGACATGGCGTCTGCTGAATTTTATCAGGGAACTGATCCTTAACCTGTTCCTGGTCTTGCTGATCCTGGTTGGGGTTGGCATCTATCTGTCCTTCCAAAGTTCCTCCACCACGACGGCCCCGGCGCGCGGCGCGCTGCTGGTCGATTTAAGCGGCGTGGTGGTCGATCAGCCCTCGGTAAACAACCGGGTGCGGCAATGGGGCCGCGAGCTGTTGGGCGCCTCCAGCAGCCGTCTGCAGGAAAACTCGCTGTTCGACGTGGTCGATAGCATCCGCAAGGCCAAAGACGATAAAAACATTACCGGCATGGTGTTGCAGCTGAATGACTTCGTCGGCGCCGATCAGCCGTCGCTGCGCTATATCGGCAAGGCGCTGCGCGAGTTCCGCGACAGCGGCAAGCCGATCTTCGCCATCGGCGACAGCTACAACCAGACGCAATACTTCCTGGCCAGCTACGCCAACAAGGTCTATCTGTCGCCGCAGGGCGCGGTCGATCTGCACGGTTTCGCCACCAACAACCTGTATTACAAGTCGTTGCTGGACATGCTCAAGGTCACCACCAATATCTTCCGCGTCGGCACCTATAAATCGGCGGTCGAACCGCTGATCCGCGACGATATGTCTCCGGCGGCGCGCGAAGCGGACAGCCGCTGGATTGGCGGCCTGTGGCAGAACTATCTGGAAACCGTCGCGGCCAACCGCCAATTGACGCCACAGCAGCTGTTCCCGGGCGCCGCCGGCGTGCTGAGCGGCCTGCAGGCGGCCGGTGGCGACACCGCTCGCTATGCGCTGGACAATAAGCTGGTGGACGAGCTGGCCTCGCGCACCGCGATCGAAAATCAGCTGGTCAAGACCTTCGGCTGGGATAAACAGGCGAACGATTTCAACGCCATCAGCATCTACGACTACCAGCCGAAACCGGACGCCAACCAGGGCGGCAAGATCGCCGTGGTCTTCGCCAACGGCGCCATCATGGACGGCCCGCAGACGCCGGGTAACGTCGGGGGTGATAGCACCGCCGCCGAACTGCGTCAGGCCCGTCTGGATCCGGCCATCAAGGCCGTGGTGTTCCGCGTCAACAGCCCGGGGGGCAGCGTCAGCGCATCCGAAGTGATCCGCTCCGAACTGGCCGCCGTGCGCGCCGCCGGCAAACCGGTGGTGGTTTCGATGGGCGGCATGGCCGCGTCGGGCGGCTACTGGGTTTCGACGCCGGCCGACTACATCATCGCCAGCCCGAGCACCCTGACCGGTTCCATCGGCATTTTCGGCATCATCAACACCTACGAGAAAACCCTGGATACGCTGGGCGTGCACACCGACGGCGTGGCGACCTCGCCGCTGGCCGACATTGCGGTCACCAAGGCGCTGCCGCAGGAGTTCTCGCAGATGATGCAGCTGAACATCGAAAACGGGTATAAGAACTTCCTCGATTTGGTCGCCAAATCGCGCAAGATGACCCCGCAGCAGGTTGACCAAATCGCCCAGGGCCACGTCTGGCTCGGCAGCGACGCCAAGGCCAACGGCCTGGTCGATCAGTTGGGCGATTTCGACGACGCGGTGAAAAAAGCCGCCGAGCTGGCGAAGCTGCAACAGTGGCAGCTCAACTGGTTCGTCGATACCCCAAGCCTGAGCGATATGGTGCTCAGCCAGTTCGGCGTTTCCGTTCACGCCATGCTGCCGGCGGCGATTCAAGCCATGCTGCCCGCTCCGCTGGCCTCGGTCGCCAACGCGGTGAAAGAACAGCCGGGTTTGTTCAATAACCTGAACGATCCGCAAAACCGTTATGCGATCTGTCTCACCTGCGGAGAAGTCCGCTGACAAATAATTCTGCAGCCCGGCCATCGCCGGGCTTTTTTTCTGCCGCCATGCCCCTATAATTCAGCCCATCTTATCTTTGTTAAAATCATGACCATGCAAAAGAAATCCATTTACGTCGCCTACACCGGCGGCACCATCGGCATGCAGCGTTCCGATCACGGCTATATCCCGGTTTCCGGCCACCTGCAGCGCCAGCTGGCGCTGATGCCCGAATTCCATCGCCCGGAAATGCCGGATTTCACCATTCATGAATATGCGCCATTGATTGACTCTTCGGATATGACACCGGAAGACTGGCAGCACATCGCCGACGACATCAAGCAGAACTACGATCGCTACGACGGCTTCGTGATCCTGCACGGCACCGACACCATGGCGTTCACCGCGTCGGCACTCTCCTTCATGCTGGAAAACCTGGCTAAACCGGTGATCGTCACCGGCTCGCAGATTCCGCTGGCGGAGCTGCGCTCCGATGGCCAGACCAACCTGCTCAACGCGCTGTATCTGGCGGCCAACCATCCGGTGAATGAAGTCAGCCTGTTCTTCAACAACAAGCTGTTCCGCGGCAACCGCACCACCAAAGCGCACGCCGACGGCTTCGACGCCTTCGCCTCCCCGAATCTGCCGCCGCTGCTGGAAGCCGGTATTCACATTCGCCGCCAGCAAGGCATCGACAGCCCGCCATGCAACGGCGCGCTGCGGGTGCACGACATTACGCCGCAGCCGATCGGAGTGGTCACTATCTATCCGGGCATTTCCGGCGCGGTGGTGCGCAACTTCCTGCTGCAGCCGGTCAAAGCGCTGATCCTGCGTTCCTACGGCGTCGGCAACGCGCCGCAGAAGGCCGAGCTGATCGACGAGTTGCGCGCGGCCTCAGAACGCGGCATCGTGGTGGTGAACCTGACGCAGTGCATCTCCGGGCGCGTCAATATGGAAGGCTACGCCACCGGCAACGCGCTGGCGCACGCCGGGGTGATCAGCGGTTTCGACATGACGGTGGAAGCCGCCCTGACCAAGCTGCACTACCTGCTGAGCCAGCCGCTGACGCCGGAACAAATCCGCGCCCTGATGCAGCAAGACCTGCGCGGCGAGCTGAGCATCAACGGTTAACCTACTGAACTCTGGAGCGGCGATGAAAACGGCCCTGTTGTTGATCGATCTGCAAAACGATTTCTGCCCCGGCGGCGCGCTGGCGGTCACGGCGGGCGACGCCGTCATCCCGGTGGCCAATCAGGCGATCGCCGCCTGTCTGGCGCGTGGCGAACCGGTGGTAGCCAGCCAGGACTGGCATCCCGCCAATCACCGCAGTTTTGCGGTGAACTCCCATGCGCAGGTCGGCACCCTCGGCGAGCTGGAAGGCCTGCCGCAGGTGTGGTGGCCAGTGCACTGCGTGCAAGGGAGCCACGGCGCCGATTTTCACCCCCAGTTACAGCGGCAGCACATCAATGCCGTTTTTCGCAAGGGCCAGGATACGGATATCGACAGCTACAGCGCATTCTTCGATAACGGCCACCGTGCGCAGACCGAACTGCACGGCTGGCTGCAATCGCAGGGCGTCCAGCGGCTGGCAATCATGGGCCTGGCGACCGACTACTGCGTGAAGTTCAGCGTGCTGGATGCGCTGGCCGCCGGCTATCCGACGCAGGTGATCGTCGATGGCTGCTGCGGCGTGAATCTGCAGCCAGACGACAGCGAGCGGGCGCTGCAGGACATGGCGCGCGCCGGTGCGCAACTGGTTACCCTGTCACAGTTTCTCGCCCGCTAACCCCTCCCAAGCGCCAGCGGCGCCTTCTCCGAGCGGCGGCGGAAACTTCGACGCCGCTCACAATATCGCCCTTCTTCTCCGCCAGCCGCTTGTGAGCAGCAGGCGCTTTTGCTGTTATGGCTGCGACGCTTTTGGCGTCAATCGGTTATACGCATCCGGGGCCCACTGAGCCCGGCTTTATTGTGACCGCCCCTGGCGGTACGGTCGGCCTTGCCGACCCAAGGAGACAGACATGAAAATAACCCGAAAACTGCTGCCTTTGCTGGCGGCGGTGCAGTTGGCTATGGCCGGCGCAGGCACGGCCCAGGCGGCTTATCTCTCCGTCGGCTACTTCAACGGCGGCGGCGACGTCACCGCCGGCCCCGGTGGCGATATCGACAAGCTGGACGTCACGCAAATCACCCACCTCAACTATTCGTTCGGCCTGATCTACAACGGCGAGAAAGGCGAAGCCAATGCGGCGCTGAAAGACCCCGCTCGCCGCCACCAGATCTACCTGTCGCCGAAGGTCACGGCCGATCTGCAACGGCTGCCGATACTGCGTAAACAGAACCCCGAGCTGAAAGTGCTGCTGTCGGTCGGCGGCTGGGGCGCACGCGGTTTCTCCGGTGCCGCGGCAACTGCGGAAAACCGGGCGATATTCATCCGCTCCGCGCTGCAGGTGATCGCCCAGTATCAGCTGGATGGCATCGATCTGGACTGGGAATATCCGGTGAACGGCGCCTGGGGGCTGGTGGAAAGCCAACCGGCGGATCGCGACAACTTCACCCTGCTGCTAAAAGAGCTTCACCAGGCACTGGGTAAAGGCAAGCTGCTAACCATCGCCGTCGGGGCCAACGTCAAAAGCCCGCAGGAATGGGTCGATGTGAAAAGCATTGCCCCTTACCTCGACTACATCAATCTGATGACCTACGACATGGCTTACGGCACGCAGTACTTCAATGCCAACCTGTACGATTCCAAACGTTGGCCAACCGTGGCGGCCGCCGACCGCTACAGCGCCGATTTCGTGGTAAAGAATTATCTGGCTGCCGGGCTGAAACCGGCGCAGATGAACCTGGGCATCGGTTTCTACGGCCGGGTTCCGAAACGGGCGACCGAGGCGGGTATCGACTGGGACAAGCCGGACGCCGCCAAACATCCGGTGACGCAACCTTACTTCAGCGCGCGAGAAACCGCCCTGTTCAACGCGCTGGGGCTGGATCTCAGCAAAGACACTTACTTTAAATACCACGATATCGTCAGTAAATTGCTCAACGATCCGCAGCATCGTTTTCGCGAGCACTGGGATGACGACGCCAAAGTGCCTTACCTGACGCTGCAATCCGCCGAAGGCAAGCCGCTGTTCGCCATCTCCTACGAGAATCCGCGTTCGGTGGCCATCAAGGCCGAATACATCAAAAGTCAGGGATTGGGCGGTGCGATGTTCTGGGAATACGGCGCGGATGACGACAACCGGCTGGCGCAGCAGCTGGCGGAATCGCTGGGAATTAAGGGCGAAAAACGGTGAATCGACGGGGCGATGGCGACATCGCCCCGCTTTCATTAGGGAAGCCTTACTGCGGTTTGAGTTTGGCCAACGGCTCGGCAACGAACTGCTGTTTCAGCTCTTGCTTGCTCTTCATCACGATCTGCCCGTCGGTGCCGATGCTCATGTGCTGCGGATCGACGTTGTTGATCGACTGCCACAGCATCACCGCCTGCAGGCTGTTTTCTTTTTGCTCCGGCGTCAGCGCCACGCCGTCCGGCCATTTGCCCAGTTCAACCGCCTGTACCAGGCGCTGGTATATCTCGGGCGTCATCGCCGCAATCAGATCTTTCACGTCCATCAGAGCCCTTCTCGCTTACGGATGAATAATTAGCTGAATCGATTTTGTTGGTTAAATTACCACTTAACCAGCCGTTTGGTCGCCATTTTCGCCATCGGTAAAGCTGAGTGAAGCGGAATTGACACAGTAGCGATCGCCGGTCGGCTGCGGGCCATCGGGGAAAACGTGCCCCAGGTGTGCGTCGCAATGGCCACAGCGGATTTCAACACGATGCATATTATGTGAATTATCATCAAGATAACGGATAGCATCGGCGGAAACCGGCTCATAAAAGCTCGGCCAGCCGCAGCCGGAATCGTATTTGGTTTCGGAATAGAACAGCGGCTGGTTACAGCACAGGCAATGGTACACGCCCTCGCGCTTGTTGTGCAGCAATTTGCCGCTGAACGGCGCTTCGGTGCCGCGCTGTTGCGTCACATAACGTTGGATTTCATTCAGTTCCGTGACCGGATGACCGGGGGTTGTCTCTTTAGCCATTTGTGCTTATCTCTGAATGTGGATAATGTCAACGAAAACAATGATTAATAATAACAAAAAATTAACACCGCTGCAGGGGTTTTTGGCCTAAACTGTAGCCCATAAAGGCCACGTCACGATGATATGTGATAGCGATCACACATCTTGCGTATGCTGACTTTATACTTGGCGGCTTGTCCCCATATAACGGATGAGGCCGAGCGCAAATGGACTGTGCAATAAGCGTGCAAAACCACCCTTCCGGTTTGACTTGCCGCAAGAATTGACACGATTCCGCTTGACGCTGGGTAAGGTTTTTGTAATTTTACAACCAACCTTTTATTCACTAACAAATAGCTGGTGGAATATATGACTATCAAAGTAGGTATCAACGGTTTTGGCCGTATCGGTCGCATTGTTTTCCGTGCTGCTCAAGAGCGTTCTGACATCGAGATCGTTGCAATCAACGACCTGTTGGACGCAGAGTACATGGCTTACATGCTGAAGTATGACTCTACTCACGGCCGTTTCAACGGTACGGTAGAAGTTAAAGACGGCCACCTGGTTGTTAACGGCAAAACCATCCGTGTTACCGCAGAGAAAGACCCGGCTAACCTGAAGTGGAACGAAGTGGGTGTTGACGTGGTTGCTGAAGCGACCGGTATCTTCCTGACCGACGAAACCGCACGTAAGCACATCACCGCCGGCGCCAAAAAAGTGGTTCTGACTGGCCCATCCAAAGATGCGACCCCAATGTTCGTGCGCGGCGCCAACTTTGATAAATATGCCGGCCAGGACATCGTGTCCAACGCCTCTTGCACCACCAACTGCCTGGCGCCACTGGCTAAAGTCATCAACGACAACTTCGGTATCGTTGAAGGCCTGATGACCACCGTTCACGCGACCACCGCAACTCAGAAAACCGTTGATGGTCCGTCCCACAAAGACTGGCGCGGCGGCCGCGGCGCATCCCAGAACATCATCCCTTCTTCTACCGGCGCAGCGAAAGCGGTTGGCGTTGTTCTGCCAGAGCTGAAAGGCAAACTGACCGGTATGGCGTTCCGCGTACCGACGCCAAACGTATCCGTTGTTGACCTGACCGTGCGTCTGGAAAAAGCGGCTACCTACGAAGAAATCAAGAAAGCCATCAAAGACGCCGCTGAAGGTTCTATGAAAGGCGTTCTGGGCTATGTTGAAGACGACGTGGTTTCCACCGATTTCAACGGCGAAGTCCTGACTTCCGTGTTCGATGCCAAAGCCGGTATCGCACTGAACGACAACTTCGTGAAACTGGTTTCCTGGTACGACAACGAAACCGGTTATTCCAACAAGGTTCTGGATCTGATCGCTCACATCTCCAAGTAATGGCATGATGTTAAGCTGATAATGAGGGCGACATTTTTGTCGCCCTTTTTTATTTGTCTCTCCGGCAAACAATAGGTCATGAAATGAACGAGAAAATTTTCACCCTGCCCGTTTCCGAACAGATTTCGCCTTACATCAGCCAGCGGCAACTCGATGAGCTGGGCGTGGTTGTGGTGTCGCATCCGAAAGTGCGCGCCGCCGTCGCGCTGCAAGGCGCCCATTTGCTGGCCTGGCAGCCCAGCGGTGAGCAGCCGGTGATTTGGCTCAGCAACAATACCCCCTTCGCCAAAGGCAAGGCCGTCCGCGGCGGCGTGCCGATCTGCTGGCCGTGGTTCGGCCCGGTGGCGCAACCCTCCCACGGTTTTGCCCGCAACCAGCCCTGGAGCCTGACGGCGCACGATGAAGATGACAACGGCGTCATCCTGACCTTTACGCTGAAGGACAATGAGCAGACCCGCAAACTGTGGCCGCACGCCTTCACGCTGATTGCCCGCTTCAAGCTGGGTGCGGAGTGCGAAATCGAACTGGAATCGCACGGCGATTATCAGGCCACGGCGGCGCTGCACAGTTACTTCCAGGTCGGCGACATCGATCGGGTCAGCGTGGCGGGTCTGGGCGAGCCTTATATCGACAAGGTGGCGGGCGGCGCAGAGGCGCTTCAGGAAGGCGAAGTGACCTTCGTCGGCCAAACCGACCGCGTCTATACCCGCCCGGAGGCCTTCAGCCAGATCCGCGATCCGGCGCTCGCGCGCACCATAGAGGTTCACCACCATCATATGAGCGACGTCATCGCTTGGAACCCCGGCGTGGAGCTCTCCTGCAGCATGGGGGATATGCCGAACGACGGTTACAAGACCATGGTCTGCATCGAGACCGGGCGCGTCAGCAAACCGCTGGTCGCCGCCGGCGAGCAGCCCGCCCGTTTGGGCGTGACCTTCCGCAGCCGTAAGAAGGCCTGAGGCGCCGCGCGCGACAGCGCACTGCAGATGTGCAAAAGGGGCGCCAGCGCCCCTTTTTGATGCACGCCATGCACGATAATCGTGCAATGCGTGATTAGAAGGTGTAGCTCACACCCGTCATCAACAAACCGGTGTAGGATTTATCCACCATCGGGCTGTCTTTCACTTCATCCGACAACTTCACATAGCGGCCGAGGAAGAAGGCGTTCCAGCTTTTGTTGATCTGGTAATTGGCGCTCAGCTCAAGGTACGGCGCCCAGCTATCGCCTGGGGTGTAGCTGTCCAGACCGCTGCGGCGCGATTCATTGGCGCTAACGCCGTAGTAATATTTGTTCTGGTTTTTGCTGTTCCACATCACGCCTACGCCCGGGACCAGCGTCAGCGCGTCCAGATCAAACTTGTACAGATAAGCCACATCGCCCACCAGCCCGTTGCTGTAGTTCAACGTGTCGCCGGTGAAGGTGGTGCGGAGGGTGCCCCACTCCGCGTGGTGCGAATAAGCCAGGCCGGCCATCAGCGTGCCGCGGCGTTTGTCGAGACGCTTCATGCGATCGTCATCGCTGTCGCCAGGGCGGTAGCCCCATGGCGTGTAGTAACCCATGATGCTCAGCTGGTTTTCTTGATCTTTCCACAGGTAGTAACCGGCGGTCAGAGTACGGAAGTAGAAGTCGTCACCTTCATAGTCGATGACGGGCACCGGATATACGCGATCCTGATAACCGCGATACGCGTCCGGGCTAACCAGCGCGCCGGCGCCGAGTGACCAGGTTCCCGCCTGAGCACTTTGCGCACAAACCATTGCGGAAGCGATAATTGCTAGCGTTTTGAGTTTTGAAATCTTCACTGGTTCTTTTTCCATAAATTACAGGGTTAATAGCCGCAATAGTTTATGTGAAAATTTAGTTGCGCGCCTAATCTTTACAATAGAAAACGACCAAGATCGAATAACTTATAGCGGAATTATGAATTAATCATGGCGGAACGATGACGTTTCATCCTGCAGGCCGCGCCAGACAAGGCATTTGGCTTCCACTGTAATAACTGAGTCATTGATATGACTTAAAAAAAGCTTTTTCTGCGGCAGGAAATTTTCCGGCAAGCAAACTAAGCTTAAATCAGAAGGTGAATTTATCCTGAGCCCAGTGGCAAACAGCGCAACTCGCGATAATAAGCGCACCAAGTTGGCATACGGGTTGCTGTACTCAGGCGTATTCTCATCTTCCGGGGGCCAGAACACTATCACACGCTCTCTTTAACCTGTGCTAATAACGAAAGGACGGGCATCATGAACATATTTGACCACTATCGCCAGCGCTATGAAGCTGCCAAGGACGAAGAGTTCACACTGCAGGAATTTCTTACCATTTGCCGGCAAGATCGCAGTGCCTATGCCAACGCGGCCGAACGTCTGCTGATGGCTATCGGTGAACCTGTGATGGTCGACACTGCGCTAGAATCACGCCTGTCGCGCCTGTTCTCCAACCGCGTGATCGCACGCTATCCTGCCTTTGAAGAATTCTACGGCATGGAAGAGGCCATCGAACAGATCGTCTCTTACCTGAAACACGCCGCGCAGGGCCTGGAAGAGAAGAAACAGATCCTGTACCTGCTCGGCCCGGTGGGCGGCGGTAAATCCTCGCTGGCGGAGCGTCTTAAGGCGTTGATGCAGCGCGTGCCCATCTACACCCTCAGCGCCAACGGCGAACGCAGCCCGGTCAACGATCATCCGCTGTGCCTGTTCAACCCGCAGGAAGATGCCTCGATCCTGGAGAAAGAGTTCAACATCCCGAGTCGCTATCTCGGCACCATCATGTCGCCGTGGGCGGCGAAGCGCCTGCATGAGTTCGGCGGCGACATCACCAAGTTTAAAGTCGTCAAAGTGCGCCCTTCCATCCTGGAGCAGATCGCCATCGCCAAAACCGAACCGGGCGATGAGAACAACCAGGACATCTCGGCGCTGGTCGGTAAAGTGGATATCCGTAAACTGGAGAACCATGCGCAGAACGATCCGGACGCCTACGGCTACTCCGGTGCCCTGTGCCGCGCCAACCAGGGGATAATGGAATTCGTCGAGATGTTCAAAGCGCCGATCAAGGTGCTGCACCCGCTGCTGACGGCGACCCAGGAAGGCAACTACAACGGCACCGAGGGCATCTCCGCCCTGCCGTTCAACGGCATCATTCTGGCGCACTCCAACGAATCCGAGTGGGTGACCTTCCGTAACAACAAGAACAACGAAGCGTTCCTCGACCGCGTGTACATCGTCAAGGTGCCTTACTGCCTGCGCGTGTCGGAAGAGATCAAGATTTACGACAAGCTGCTGGATCACAGCGAGCTGACCCACGCGCCCTGCGCGCCGGGCACCCTCGAAACGCTGGCGCGCTTTAGCGTGCTGTCGCGGCTGAAAGAACCGGAAAACTCGAGCATTTACTCGAAAATGCGCGTGTATGACGGTGAAAGCCTCAAGGATACCGATCCGAAAGCCAAGTCTTATCAGGAGTACCGCGACTACGCCGGGGTTGACGAAGGCATGAACGGCCTCTCCACCCGTTTCGCCTTTAAAATCCTCTCGCGGGTATTCAACTTCGATCACGCCGAGGTGGCGGCCAACCCGGTACACCTGTTCTATGTGCTGGAGCAGCAGATCGAACGCGAACAGTTCCCGCAGGATTTGGCAGAGAAATACCTGGAGCACCTGAAAGGCTATCTGATCCCGAAATACGCCGAATTTATCGGCAAAGAGATCCAGACCGCCTATCTGGAATCCTACTCGGAATACGGGCAGAACATTTTTGACCGTTACGTGACCTACGCGGACTTCTGGATCCAGGATCAGGAGTATCGCGATCCCGACACCGGTCAGCTGTTCGACCGCGAGTCGTTGAACGCCGAACTGGAGAAAATCGAGAAACCGGCCGGCATCAGCAACCCGAAAGATTTCCGTAACGAAATCGTGAACTTCGTGCTGCGCGCCCGCGCCAACAACAACGGCCGTAATCCGAACTGGACCAGCTACGAGAAGCTGCGCACCGTGATCGAGAAGAAAATGTTCTCCAATACCGAAGAACTGTTGCCGGTCATTTCGTTTAACGCCAAAACATCGACGGACGAGCAGAAGAAACACGACGACTTCGTCGACCGCATGATGGAGAAAGGCTATACCCGCAAGCAGGTGCGCCTGCTGTGTGAATGGTATCTGCGGGTCAGAAAATCCTCATAACGCCTCAGGTAAGCGGCATTATCAGGGCCATGTCCACAGTCATGGACGTTGCAGCGCAGCCCAGGGAGGGGCTGGCATATTGCGCTGTCGCGACCGGGACATGAAGAGTTGGCAACGTCGTTTGGGGGAAGTATGGCCTATTTCATTGACCGGAGGCTGAACGGCAAAAACAAGAGCATGGTGAACCGCCAGCGCTTCTTGCGCCGTTACAAGTCGCAAATCAAACAGTCGATTGCCGAAGCCATCAACAAGCGTTCGGTCACCGACGTAGACAGCGGGGAGTCGGTTTCCATCCCCACTGACGATATCAACGAACCGATGTTTCATCAGGGGCGCGGCGGCACTCGCCATCGCGTTCACCCGGGCAATGACCACTTCGTGCAGAACGATCGCGTTGAGCGGCCTCAGGGCGGCGCAGGCGGTGGCGGCGGCCAGGGCAACGCCAGCCAGGACGGTGAAGGCCAGGATGAATTCGTCTTCCAGATCTCCAAAGACGAGTACCTCGATCTGCTGTTCGAGGATCTCGCCCTGCCCAACCTGAAAAAGAATCAGTACAAGCAGTTGACCGAGTTCAAAACCCATCGCGCCGGCTATACCGCCAACGGCGTGCCGGCCAACATCAGCGTCGTGCGTTCGCTGCAGAACTCGTTGGCGCGACGTACCGCCATGACCGCCGGTAAAAGACGCGCGTTGCACGAGCTGGAAGACGCGCTGACCCAGCTGGAAAACACCGAACCGGTGCAATTGCTGGAAGAGGAGCGGCTGCGCAAGGAAATTGCCGAACTGCGCAAGAAAATCGAAAGCGTACCGTTTATCGATACCTTCGACCTGCGCTACAAAAACTATGAGCGCCGGCCGGAGCCTTCCAGCCAGGCGGTGATGTTCTGCCTGATGGACGTGTCCGGTTCAATGGATCAGGCGACCAAAGACATGGCCAAGCGCTTTTACATTCTGCTTTATCTGTTCCTGAGCCGAACCTACAAGAACGTCGAGGTGGTCTATATTCGCCATCACACCCAGGCGAAAGAGGTGGACGAACAGGAGTTCTTCTATTCGCAGGAAACCGGCGGCACCATCGTCTCCAGCGCGCTGAAGTTGATGAACGACGTGGTCGAAGAGCGTTATGACCCGGCGCAATGGAATATCTACGCCGCGCAAGCGTCGGACGGCGACAACTGGGCCGACGACTCACCGCTGTGCCATGAGCTGTTGGCGAAAAAGATCCTGCCGATGGTGCGTTATTACAGCTACATAGAAATCACTCGCCGCGCTCATCAAACGCTGTGGCGCGAATATGAGGATCTGCAGGCAAGATTCGATAACTTCGCCATGCAGCATATCCGAGAACCGGACGATATCTATCCGGTATTCCGCGAACTGTTTCGCAAACAGACCGTGTGAATAACGTCGCGTGAATGTCACCACAGCCGGAAAACGCCGTTTTCCGGCTGTTTCTTTTTCGCATTATATATTTACATCACCTATGTTTGATTTTTAGGCAATGGCAATATCAATAATAAGTCAGATTCCCCAGAACGGCCGTCTCTATTATTTGTTCTTCTGAGGTTATTCCTAAACATTCGCCTCTGTGCCCACACGGCTTGATAGGAATATTCCCATTCAGTTATCGTTACCCCGTCGCTTAAGTCTCTTCCTAAGCGAAATTTGCCTCATTTTATTTTTCTATGGCTTCTCAGCCCGCTGCGGCGGGCATTTACCTGTCAGCAGGTTAGACATCATGATCGATTACACCCTCTATGGCCTCAACAAGCACGATGTTGATGAATACCATAAGCAAATATGCTGCCTGCTCGGCAAAAACGTGCTGCTGGTGCTGACCGCCAACAAGCCGATAACCAAACAGAACCTGCTCGCCAGCCTTATCCAGGAGATAGAAAAACAGCCCGATGATTATTTTCAGCGGTTGCATCGTGCAGCCATAGAAATGATCGGCGTTAACGGACGCTAAGGCGATATACGTAAGGCAGGCATCTACGCCATTATTGCCGCCGCCGTCGTGTCGATGATGCTGTTGATTATTAATATCGATAGCGATATCAGCGCTTATCCCTAATTCGCTCCTATTACCCGGCTCTTTAGTCCGCCGTAATAGGCAGCGAAGGGATAATCTGTCGCAGAATGCCACCCTTTAGTCCGGCGAACCTTCCTGCCCCTGCTTTATTTCAAACCGGCCGCTTCGTCAATCAAACCCGCCACCTCATCGGCATGGGAAACCAGCGAGGCATGGCTGGCATTCAGCACCATGATTTTCTTGGCCTGCAGCCGCTGCGCCATTCGCCGCTGATTCTCCGGCGCTATCATGCGATCGTCGCTGGAAAGTTGATACCATGACGGTTTATGTTTCCATGCCGGTTCGCCGATGGTGTTACCGAAGGTATCGGCCAGCGGGGCCTTCTGCGCTACCGCCATCACCAGCGCCTCGTCGGGGGTAAGGTCCTGGCAAAAACTCTCGTGAAACTTGTCGGCTTTGATCCACAGATAGCCGTCGCTGTCTGGTGCCAGATTCGCGACTGCCGCAGGAGGATGCGCTTGCGTAATGCCGCCGGGGCTTTCGCCGACATCCGGCGCAAAGGCGGCGATGTAGACCAGGCCGAGCACGTTAGGCTGGTTGCCCATTGCCGTGATCACGGCACCACCGTAAGAGTGCCCCACCAACAATACCGGTCCCGCTTGCTGCGCGACCATCTTGCGCGTGCGCTCAGCATCCTCAGCCAGCGATGTCAACGGCATTTCCACCGCATGAATCGCCGTATATCCCCTGCGTGACAACTCGAGGATGACCTTACTCCAGTGCGCGGCGCCGCCCCAGAATCCGTGTACCAGCACGATAGTTGGTTTTGTGCTCATTGCCGACTCCTTCACCTCATAGTAAAGCACCGCAGGTAGATGAACAGCCCCCTGAAGGAACGTGCCCGGCTGCCTTCGACGCCACGTAGTCCCCATTTTATATAGTCAGCCTCATGCCGTTCAGCAATAGCTACGACGGGTTAACCTCCCCGATTCTCCGGCGTCGCCACGGCGTTATCGAAGCGGCTTACGCCGCAAGGGTGGATAAAAAAACGATTAAAACTAGGATTTTTACCTATACCGATCTAAAATTTCGCGCAAAAACAAAGAGAAGTAAATTTAGCTCAACGGGAAAAGGAATGAAGTTGTGAAGGAAATGATCTCCATCGTTTTTATGGCATGCCTGCTGGCGCTGCTGTTTTCGTGGCTGTTCGTCTACGGTCTTAACATTCATTAAACCCGCAACGCCCACAATCCCCCTCCCTGGCCGGCTGGCGGCGCATCGTGACAGATGCGCTAAAACCGGCACCTCAAGGGCTCACGTACCGCCAAACCCGACGCCACCTCACCTTAGCCGTCCGTCCGCCAATACATCACTAATTTTTATGAGTCATAACCCCCATCGCGTTCCCCCCCCTTCACCGGCACTTTTACTGCTTAGGGGAGTCACCTCCAGAAAGAGGGTTTGCCAGGCGCGAAATGTTACCGGTAACTATGCTGTTGATTTCTTTTGGTAATAAACGTAAGACCGTTAATAACCCTACGTTCTTTATAGAAATAAATTATGCATTCTTATGGATAAAGGTTTGAATAAACGGCCTTTGGTCATTGATTATCCCCCGCCAAGCTCCTAGAATTCGCGCGTAAAAATACAACTGGGATCGGGTTTCATGTCGTCGCTGTGGGTTGCAACGCAATACTGTTATTTTATCGGCCTGTTAGTTTCTATGATTTTCACCTACCTGGTTAGCCGGGACACCGTCAAAATTCGCTGTATCAGCGCACTGACCATCGGGTTAACCTGGCCGTTAAGCCTGCCGGTGGTGTTGCTGTTTTCGCTGTTCTGACGCCCCCAATACCTCGCGTGGGTTTTTAAACAGGCATGCTAATGAAAAGAGGCCGACCACCGGCGCAGTGGATTTTTGGCGCGGGATAAAAAAACGCCAGCGCAAGGCTGGCATGAAAACTGGAAGCAATGTGAGCAATGTCGTGCCGGAGCGGGGGGCACAGAAGGAGACAACCCTTTTCCCCTCACCGGCGATTCAAATGATAATACGTCTCATTATTGAATGTAAAGTCATTTCCCTGCGTAACTCTTCCCTCCTGGAAAAATATCAGCCGCGCGGCGCACGCCAGCGTTGATACAGCCGCCCTGCGCCCCACACCAGCAGCCAGAGAAAAATATTCAACCCCAACCATAACATCAGCAAGTAGAAGAACGTCTGATAACCGGGTATGCCCCGATCGGCTGAAAACGGGTTAAAGTGGAAAAATTTAACGATCGCAAACGGGTTAAGA
This sequence comes from Serratia sp. TSO36, assembly GCF_057808395.1. Lineage (NCBI taxonomy): Bacteria > Pseudomonadati > Pseudomonadota > Gammaproteobacteria > Enterobacterales > Yersiniaceae > Serratia > Serratia sp. TSO36. The sequence goes on from NZ_JBJZOU010000015.1 coordinate 195,555, forward strand.
TTGAAACGGTCAAACACGGCCGCCGTCAACAACGGCGGCAACAACGTATAAAACGCCAGGCTGAACAGCAGCAGGATTTTTGTGCCCGAAGTGTTTTTATAATCTTTCATATCAATGCATTACGTCTTCCATTGTGGTGCGAACACCGCCAGGCGTTCACACGCCAATCGACCCCGCAAGCGCAAAAGAGTTCCAGGCAAACGCGGAAATAAAGCCGATCCGGCGTTTAATTGTCATTTAGCGCTCGGGTGATATATACCCTGTGGATTTTAAATTACGATGTCGCCGCGCCGCCTTCAACCGCAGCGTTCGCATGGCATCATCAGGAGGCATTAATGAAACCGGACGCACTCTCTCTGCCGCCGAACCCGAAAAAACTCAAGGTCATCTACGGCTGGTATATTTACGTGATCTATACCCTGCTGGTTTTCAACATTTACATGGCGGTCTACAACGTCTGCGTTCGGCATCCGATCGAGGCCCCGCTGCTGTCGCTGTTTCACAGCCTGTTCCTCGCGCTGATGCTGCAGCAGGTGCTCAAGAAGAACGTCGTTTTCGCCTGGGTCTTGCTCAGCTATTTTATTCTGATGCGCCTGTATTACGCCAATGTGCTGCATGTTGAGTTCACGCTGGTGAGCCGTGGCCTGGTGCTGCTGATTCTGACGCTGCTGCTTACCGGCGCCGTGGCCGTCGGACAACTGGCCACGCCGCCGCAGCGGCATGACTGGCTGGCGCGGCTGGGCTGGCGGCAATGGGGAGCGCTCACGGCGCTGGCGGCCATCCTGACGCCGCTGATTACCACCGACTATCTGGGATAACCAGGGGGCTATTAGGGGATGTGCGGTTCGGAAATGTCTACGATACGGCAGATTTTAGTGTAGTTACCCGCCTTCTCACAGATCTTGTCCGTGACGAACATGCCAAGGTAGCCCAGCAGCAGCAAGTAGCCGACCATGCACAGAATAAAGATAAGCGTTCTCACCGATAGCGACCAACCTGACAAGAGTATCCCGAATATCATAACCTGAACGCGGCGCTTTAAAAGGATTTCATGCGCACACAGCCCTCATCGGCGCACGTTCTGTAGTAACATTAAGCCACCACGCAACCGCCGGATACGCCGATGCACCATCTGATGTTAGACATTGAAACCCTGGATATAAAACCCAGCGCCGTCATTCTGGTGGTGGCGGCGGTGTTTTTCGATCCCCGAACCGGGGAGCTGGGCGCCGAATTCGAAGCCGCCGTCAGCAGCCAGAAAGACCAGCCGGGCCGTACCATTAGCCTGGATACGGTCGCCTGGTGGGCGAAACAGTCCGATGAGGCCCGCAAACAGGCCTTCAGCGGCACCGAGAGCCTGAAACGCGTGCTGAGCAGCCTCAGCCGCTTTATCCATATGAACAGCACCGACACGGTGAAAGTCTGGGGCAACGGCAAAGAGTTCGACTGCGCGATCCTCGAACACGCCTTCCAGCAATTGGAAATGCCCTGCCCGTGGAAATTCTGGGATACCCAGGACGTGCGCACGGTGATCACGCTGGCGGAACTGCACGGCTTTAACCCGAAAAAAGCCCGCCCGTTCGAAGGTATGCCGCATCGCGCGCTGGATGATGCTCGCCACCAGGCCCGTTATGTGGCCGATACCGTCTCGGCGCTCTATTACCGCCAAGGGGCGCAGCGCTGACCCGCTTTGCCCCTTTTCATTTGCCGCCAGAGTCTCTACTCTAGCCCTCTTTGTCACTTGGACGTGCCTTTCCTGTTATGCAAAAGTTTCTGTTTATGCTTCTCAGCCTGGTGCTGCTCGGCCCATTAGGCATCGATCTTTACCTGCCGACCATTCCCGCCATTGCCGTCGGCCTGGGCAGCAGCGAAGCGCTGATCCAATCCACCATTTCACTGTTTATTCTGGTGCTTGGCCTCGGCCAGGTCATCGCCGGGCCGCTGGTGGATAACTATGGCCGCAAGCCGGTGGCGCTGGCCGGCATTATCCTCTACATGATCGGCGCCGCGATGGCGGCGCTGGCCACCAGCCCGACGATTTTCATCGCTTCGCGTCTGCTGCAAGGGGTGGCGGTTTGCTGTACCGCCGTCGTCGCCTTCAGCGGCGTGCGCGATCGCCTGAATGGCGACGATGCCGCCCGCGCTTTCGGCTTTCTCAACGGCACGCTGAACATCATCCCGGCGCTGGCGCCGCTGCTCGGCGGCCTGCTCGCCGAAGCCTTCGGCTGGCGCGCCCCCTTCTGGTTCCTGGTCGGCTACGCGCTGCTGGTGTTGGTGCTGATCGCGCTGCGCCTGCCGGAAACTCGCCCTGCCGACACCGTGCCGGTCAAAGGGCTGCCGGTGCGCCAATACGCGCGCATCCTCAGCGATCGCCGTTTCCTCTCCTTTGCGGTGGTCAACTCCGGGGCGATGGGCATGGCGCTGACCTACGTTTCTCTGGCGCCGAACGTGCTGATGGGCACCGCCGGCCTGACCCCGCTGCAATTCTCGCTGGTGTTCGGCGCCAACGGTTTCTGGATCATGCTGGTCAGCTTCTTCGCCAACCGCATCATCCACAAGGTCGGCCGCCCGGTTTGTCTGGCGACCGGCGGCATGTTGATGGGGCTGGGCTGTCTGGGCCTGCTGCTGGGCGTCATGCTACTGCCCGCGACGGCGCAAGCGCACTGGCTGGCGTATATGTTGCCGGTCGCCAGCGCCTGCGCCGGGTTGGCGTTCGTGATGGGCCCGGCCACCAGCTACGCGCTGGAGCCGTATTCCAATGAGGCCGGCGTAGCGTCCGCGCTGGTCGGTTTCGTGCAGATGGCGGGCGGTGCCGCGCTGGGTCTGGTGGCGATGGCGTTGCCGCTGCAACCGAAGCTGTCGCTGGCACTGGTGATGCTGGCGGGCTGCCTGCTGGCGCTGCACGCGCGGCGGCTCAGCAAGCAGATTAAAGGGCAGATCAGAAAAGTCGCCTGAGCCGCGGCTCAGGCTTCAATGGCGACCGGCACCCGCGCCGCTAACGCCGACAGCAGCTCATAGCCCAACGTTCCTGCCGCCGTGGCCACCTCGTCCACCGGCAGGCGTTTCCCCCACAGCTCCACTTCGGCGCCCAGCTCGACTTGCGGACAGGGCGTCAGATCCACCGCCAGCATATCCATCGATACCGTTCCCAGGGTGCGTGTCAGCACGCCGTCAACCCATACCGGCGTGCCGGTCGGCGCATGACGCGGATAGCCGTCGGCGTAACCGCAGGCCACCACGCCAATACGCTGCGCGCCGGCGGCGCTGTAACGGCCGCCGTAACCCACGCGATCGCCAGACTTCAGCTGCTGAATGCCGATGATCTCGCTGCTCAGCGTCATCGCCGGCTGCAACCCCGTCGCCGCAACGTCATTCCAGCACCCACTCGGCGAAGCGCCATACAGAATGATCCCAGGGCGTACCCAACTGTCGTGGGTAGAAGGATGCCACAGCGTGGCGGCCGAGTTGGCCAGACAGCGCGGCAGCGGGATATCGGCAGCGGCCGCCTCGATGGTAGCCATCTGCTGGGTCACGCCTTCCGGGCCGTCGGCGGTGGCGAAATGGCTCATCAGCGTAAGCTCGCCGATGTTGGCAATCGCCTGCGCCCTGCGCCACACCTCGTGCAGCCGCTCGGGTGCGAACCCCAGCCGATTCATGCCGCTGTTCACTTTCAGATAGACATTGAGCGGCGCGCTCAGCGTGGCATCGGCGATCGCCGCCAGCTGCCAGTCGCTGTGCACCGCCGTCGTCAGGCGATAACGATCGAGCAACGCCAAATCCTGCGGCTGGAAGAAACCTTCCAGCAGGAGAATCGGCCCTTGCCAACCCGACTCACGCAGCAGCACCGCTTCGGCCAGATCCAGCATGGCGAAGCCGTCGGTTTGTGCCATGCTACGCCAAACGTGTTTGATGCCGTGGCCATAGGCGTTGGCCTTGACCACCGCCCAAACTTTGGCGCCGGGGGCGAAACGGCGCACCACCTGCAGGTTATTTTCAATTGCGCCAAGATGCATCGTGGCGGTTATCGGACGGGGCATCGCTTCTCCTTGGGGCAGCGTACAGCGGCCACGCGCGCCTGCGCGTGGCCGGGAAAGTCTATGACAGCGTCGGCGATTAACGTGCGGGATGCACGTCGTTCAGCGGAACCGCGTGTTGCTGGCGAAACCCGGCGCTGTAACGCGCCACCGCCAGATCATCGGAAGGGATCGCCGGCGTAATGCCGGACATCAGATCGGACAACAGCTGCCCGGAACCGCAGGCCATCGTCCAGCCCAACGTACCATGCCCGGTATTGAGATACAGGTTCTTCAGCGAAGTGCGGCCGACAATGGGCGTACCGTCCGGCGTCATCGGCCGCAGGCCGGTCCAGAACGTCGCGTCTTCCACTCTGCCGCCGTTCGGGTAGAGATCGCGCACCACCATCTCCAGCGTTTCGCGCCGTTTTTGCTCCAGCTGCGTATTGAAACCGACGATCTCCGCCATGCCGCCGACGCGGATGCGCTGATCGAAACGGGTGATGGCGATTTTGTACGTCTCGTCCAACACCGTGGAGAACGGCGCCGCCGCTTCATCGGTGATAGGAATGGTCAGCGAATAGCCCTTCAGCGGATAAACCGGGATAGAAACCAGGCCGCGCAGCAGCGCCGTGGAATACGAACCGAACGCCACCACGTAGCTGTCGGCTTTAAACACGTCCTCGCCGCACTGCACGCCGGCGATCTTGTCGCCCTCAACCAGCAGGCGGTCAACGCTGCGGTTGAACAGGAAGGTTACGCCCGCCTGCTGCGCCATTTTTGCCAGCTGCTGCGTAAACAGCTGGCAATCGCCGGTTTCGTCGTTCGGCAGCTGCAGGCCGCCGGTCAGCTTGTGCGCCACCTGCGCCAGCGCCGGCTCGACGCTGCCGAGTTGGCCGGCTTCCAGCAATCTGTAAGGCACACCGGCATCTTCCAATACCGCAATGTCTTTCGCTGCGTTTTCGAACTGTTGTTGGGTGCGGAACAGCTGCAGCGTGCCGCCTTGGCGACCTTCGTACTGGATGCCAGTCTCCTGACGCAGCGCCTTGATACAGTCGCGGCTGTATTCAGCCAAGCGCACCATGCGGCCTTTGTTGGTCATGTAGTGTTCGGTGTTGCAGTTTTTCAGCATCTGCCACATCCAGCTCAGCTGGAAGCTGCTGCCGTCGAGGCGGATCGCCAACGGCGCATGGCGCTGGAACATCCACTTGATGGCCTTCAACGGCACGCCCGGAGCCGCCCAGGGAGCAGCATAGCCCGGTGAAATCTGCCCGGCGTTCGCCGCGCTGGTTTCCAGTGCCGGGCCAGGCTGACGATCGATCACCGTCACCTCATGCCCTGCCTTCGCCAAATACCAGGCACTGGCTACGCCCACCACTCCACTACCTAAAATTACCACTCGCATCGCTGACTCCAGCCCAAGGCTTCACAAAGCATAATCTTCTGCTCACAGGAAATTAACTCAGTGAAAAAATCCGTCCAACAACTTCGTCATCAAACGTGACAATATTCACAATTAATTTATCGTCGATGAGCCGAGCATTTGCAATAGCCGCTCGTAAATAGCGATAAGATGCGGTTTAGAAGGGATTAAAGCGTCAGACCGCCGCTGAATCGATAGCAACGCTATCAATGACAGCAGTCAAAAAAGGCGTAATAAGCAACATTGATTTAACAGAATATAAAAACATCAGCCGACATGTAAGCAGAATAAAAATCCAATAAAATAAAAAATACCAACATAACAGACAAAGTGAATCCCCTCTCCCCGCAGCAGAAAAAACGCGTAAAATTTCGGCAAAAAATTAACCTTGTTTTCACTACTGGAATAAAACAGGCGAACGCCTTAGCCCCGCCCGTTTAGGTTGAACGCGGCAGCACGATATGAACGTTGAAGCCAGAAGCAGATCCTAAAGTTCACATGTCGCTTTTCTGGAGACCCCTTATGTTCATCGCCATCTACCGGTTCTCAGTCAAAACCGGGCACGAACACGCCTTTCGCCTGGCCTGGCTTGAGTTGACCCAAGGGATCTATCTGCAGCGCGGCAGCCTCGGCTCGCGCCTGCATCGAGATATGAGCGGGAAGTTTATCGGCTATGCGCAGTGGCCAAGCCGAGCCGCATGGGAAAACGCCGGTGATATTCAGTTGGATGAACGCTACCGGCAAGCTCGGGAACGAATGCGTGCGACCCTGTTGGCGGATGAAACATTATTTGAAATGGCAGTGACGGATGATTACCTGCAAATCAGACCGTTTGACTGAGCACAAGCCCACATAAGCGGGCTTGTGGTGACGGGAGGGAGCGGCATCAATGATGTAGCATCTCGTCCACGACTTCTTTGGTCTGCAGTTGGAATGGGTAGTAAGTCGGCCAGTTGTCCATTTCTTTCAGCAACGCTTCCTGCGACGTGTTGCCCATAAAGATATGGAAATGTGCCGATTTGCGTGGGCCGATAATATGATCGCTGAACTGCACGAATTTCGGCGCCAGGCTGCCGGCATCCTGGCATTCGAACAGATAACGCACGCCCTTTTTACCGGAAACATAGGTCAAGATCTTGTGCCCGGCGTACTTATACTGACAGGCGCTGGATTGGTCGCCGCGATGAAACTCCATGACGCCGTTTTCAATGCCGATGGTATCCACATCGGTAGCATACCCTTTGCGGTAATACGCTTTTACTTCCGCGAAGGTCTTGCTCTTATCCTTTGCCGCTTTCTTCTTGAACACCGGGTCAAGATCCCCATTGAGCAGATAAGGATACACGGATTGCCAGACGCCCTCCCAATCCGCCAGATTGCGATCTTTGACGTCCTTATCGTCGAACACGCCCGCCTCCGCTTTTTTTTCCACCTCCGTCAGCGGCTTGCCATGTGAATGATGCCCGTGGGCAAACGCCTGCCCGCTGATAAACAGTGCGGCCAGCGCCACCGCCAGTTTGCCAAAATGCCTCGCCAAAATGCGCTCCTTGTCCGTTATTGAGAAAAACCAAAAGTTACAATATAACATAACATTTTTCAATCCCTGTCGCGCAGCAGGCAGTGTGTTGCGCGCCCTTGCCGCAGGGCTATACTCGGAGAGGGAGCCAAGTGCTGAGGCGCTTTCTGCCGGGACGGGCGCCGGATTGACCGCCGCTCGCTCCCTTGCGTACCGGCATTTTTATTTCACTGATTTGCAATGGTTAATTATGACTTGAACTATGCTTGATACAGGGTCTGCCGTTTGAGCAAGACCCGTGAATAATGAGGGTGCGCTGATGACTACTTCAACACATGAAAAGGTCAAGGATGACAAACGTCTGAGCGATGGACCGGACTGGACGTTCGAACTGCTGCAGGTGTATTTGGAGCAGATTGACCGCGTCGCCAAGCATTACCGGCTCGACACCTACCCCCATCAGATCGAGGTGATCACCTCCGAGCAGATGATGGACGCCTATTCGAGCGTCGGCATGCCGATAAACTATACCCATTGGTCCTTCGGCAAGAAATTCATCGAAACCGAACAGCGCTACAAACAGGGCCAGCAAGGGCTGGCGTATGAAATCGTCATCAACTCCAATCCCTGCATCGCCTACCTGATGGAGGAGAACACTATCACCATGCAGGCGCTGGTGATGGCGCACGCCTGCTATGGCCACAACTCGTTCTTCAAGAATAACTATCTGTTCCGCAGTTGGACCGACGCCAGCTCCATCGTCGATTATCTGCTGTTCGCCCGCCACTACATCAGCCAGTGCGAAGAACGCTACGGCGTCGATGAAGTGGAGCGGCTGCTGGACTCCTGCCACGCGCTGATGAACTACGGGGTCGACAGGTACAAACGCCCGCAGAAAATCTCACTGGTGGAAGAGAAAGCGCGCCAGAAAAGCCGCGAAGAGTATCTGCAAAGCCAGGTGAACACGCTGTGGAAGACCCTGCCACGCGTCGAACGTGAAGAGTCGCCGGAGCAGGCGCGCCGCTATCCGAGCGAGCCGCAGGAAAACATCCTCTATTTTATCGAGAAAAATGCGCCGCTGCTGGAACCCTGGCAGCGTGAGGTGCTGCGCATCGTGCGCAAAGTCAGCCAGTATTTTTATCCGCAAAAACAGACTCAGGTGATGAACGAGGGCTGGGCCACTTTCTGGCACTACACCATCCTCAACCATTTGTACGACGAGGGCCGTGTGACCGAGCGGTTTATGCTGGAGTTTTTGCACAGCCACACCAACGTGGTGTATCAGCCGCCGTACAACAGCCCGTACTATAACGGCATCAACCCTTATGCGCTGGGCTTCGCCATGTTCCAGGACATCAAGCGAATCTGCCAGTCGCCAACCGAAGAAGACCGCTACTGGTTCCCGGACATCGCCGGCAAAGACTGGCTGGACACCTTGCACTTCGCCATGCGCGACTTCAAGGACGAGAGCTTTATCAGCCAGTTCCTGTCGCCCAAAGTGATGCGCGATTTCCGGTTGTTCACCGTGCTGGACGACGATCGCAACAACTATCTGGAAATTGCCGCGATCCACAACGAGGCCGGTTACCGGGCGATCCGCCAGGAGCTGTCGGCGCAATACAACCTGAGCAATCACGAGCCGAACATTCAGATCTGGAACGTGGATCTGCGCGGCGACCGCTCGCTGACGCTGCGCTACATCCCACAGGAACGCGCGCCGCTGGATAAGAGCCGCCGCGACGTGTTGAAGCACCTGCATCGCCTGTGGGGCTTCGACGTGATCCTCGAACAGCAAAACGAAGACGGCAGCGTGGAGTTGCTCGATCGCTGCCCGCCGCGGCCGACGCCGCTGTAACCGCCACAACGACAAAGGGCGCCGCATGGCGCCCTTCGTTATTTCATCGACACGCGATTAGCGACGCGCTTCGGTCAGATCGCTCGGCATGGTGCCCTGCATGCTCTGCCAAATCGCCCCGCTGTCTTTACCGTAGTTGCGCACGGTATCCATCACCTGGTCGTACAGCTTCTCATGGCACAGCGTGGACAGCTTGCTGTAGAAGGCCAGCGCCAGCTTGCGCGCTTCCGGGTTGGAGAAGTAGTAACGGCCCACGCGGGTATACAGCCCTTTCAGGCCGTTGAAAATCAGGCCGTAGATCGGGTTGCCGGAAGCGAACGCCAAGCCGCGGAAGATCTCGTAATCGAGCAGATTGAAAGCGTCCGCCTGATCTTCCACCTCGGCGGCTTTCGCCAGCACTTCCTGCGCCTGCTCAGGATGATTGCGCACCGCGGCGCGAATAAAGATCGACGCGATATTGGTGCGCACGGACAGCAGGTTATCGATCAGCTGCGGGACGCTTTTGTGATCGAGACGGGCTACGGTCTCAAGGATATTGAGGCCGGACGTTTCCCAGAAATTGTTCACTTTGGTCGGTTTGCCATGCTGAATGGTCAACCAGCCATCGCGGGCCAGACGTTGCAACACTTCACGTAACGTGGTGCGCGTGACGCCAATCAACTCCGAAAGCTCACGCTCCGCGGGCAAAATAGAGCCAGGGGGGAAGCGATTATTCCAAATACTCTCAATAATGTACTCTTCCGCGAAACCGGCAGGACTCTGCGCCTTTATGACCATGTGTTTGACGTTCCGTTGCGACGATAAAATCAGTAAAAGTAATCAGCTCATCATACCAGATCGCGCTGACATGACATAGCGTGAGCGAAAAACAATAAACGAAAGTGTGCATAACGTGGCAAAAAACGAGCAAAAATACCGGCCGGCGGAAATTTGCCGCCGTAAAACAAGCTCCGGTTGCGCCCGCCCCCGCCGCATTGTTAGGGTACGTGCTACGACTGATTTAAGGATGCATAAAGGACAATGGAAACAACCTTGCGCAGCGCTCTGCTCAAAAATTTTCTGGGGCAATCTCCCGACTGGTACAAACTGACCATTCTCATTTTTCTGGCGATCAATCCCCTGGTGTTCTTTTTCGCCAGCCCGTTTATCGCGGGCTGGCTGCTGGTGGTCGAGTTCATCTTTACCCTGGCGATGGCGCTGAAATGCTATCCGCTGCTGCCGGGCGGCCTGCTGGCGCTGGAGGCGGTGGCTATCGGCATGACCAGCCCGGCGCAGGTTTCGCAGGAAATCGAACATAACCTGGAAGTGCTGCTGCTGCTGATCTTTATGGTGGCCGGCATCTACTTTATGAAGCAGCTGCTGCTGTTCGTGTTCACCAAGCTGCTGCTCAACATCCGTTCGAAAACGCTGCTGTCGCTGGCGTTCTGCCTGGCCGCCGCCTTACTTTCCGCCTTCCTCGACGCGCTGACGGTCGTGGCGGTAGTGATCAGCGTGGCCACCGGCTTTTATTCCATCTATCACAACGTGACCTCGAATCGCCCCGATGGCGACATCGGCGATGACAGCGATTTCGCCGGTGAAGAGCGTAAACAGACGCTGGAGCAATTCCGCGCCTTTCTGCGCAGCCTGCTGATGCACGCCGGCGTCGGCACCGCGCTCGGCGGGGTCATGACCATGGTGGGCGAGCCGCAGAACCTAATCATCGCCAAAAACGCGGGCTGGGGCTTTATCGATTTCTTCCTGCGTATGGCGCCGGTCACGCTGCCGGTGTTGGTGTGCGGCCTGCTGGTTTGTTGGCTGGTAGAACGTTTTCGCCTGTTTGGCTATGGCGCGCAGTTGCCGGAGGCGGTGCGCGACGTGCTGAAAGAGTATGACCGCAAGGCCACCGCGGGCCGCAGCAAGCAAGAACGGCTCAAACTGGTGATGCAGGCGCTGATCGGCGTTTGGCTGGTGCTGGCGCTGGCCTTCCACCTGGCGGAAGTGGGGCTGATCGGCCTGTCGGTGATCGTGCTCGCCACCTCCCTGTGCGGCGTGAACGATGAGCACGCCATCGGCAAAGCGTTCCAGGAAGCGCTGCCGTTCACCGCTCTGCTGACGGTGTTTTTCACCGTGGTCGCGGTGATCATCGAACAGCACCTGTTCAGCCCGGTGATCCAGTTCGTGCTGCGCGCCGAGCCCGCCTCTCAGCTTTCGCTGTTCTATCTGTTCAACGGCCTGCTGTCGTCGGTTTCCGACAACGTGTTCGTCGGCACGGTTTACATCAACGAGGCGCGCACCGCGCTGGAAACCGGCGCTATCGGGCTGAAGCAGTTCGAGCTGCTGGCGGTCGCCATCAATACCGGCACCAACCTGCCATCGGTTGCCACCCCTAACGGGCAGGCGGCGTTTCTGTTCCTGCTGACGTCGGCATTGGCGCCGCTGGTGCGTCTGTCGTATGGCCGCATGGTGTGGATGGCCCTGCCTTATACGGTGGTGCTGACGGTGGTTGGCTTGCTGTGCGTCCAGTTCACGCTGGAACCGGCGACCGAGCTGTTGACGCAGTGGCATTGGCTGACGCTGCCGCCCATCGACGCCGTCGGCCACTGAGACGGTGCCGGCAGGGTGAACCGACTATTTTACGCTGAATCCAGCCCAGGAGGCTGGCAGCGAGGAGGAATTGGTTTACACTGCCGGTTCAATTGCTTACTGCATGGAAGAATCTAGATATGTTGCAATTCTTTAACCGCTGTTCACAAGGACGCGGCGCCTGGCTGCTAATGGCCCTGACAGCGTTGGTGTTGGAACTGGTCGCGCTCTATTTTCAGCACGTTATGCTGCTGCAGCCGTGCGTGATGTGCATTTACGAGCGTTGTGCGCTGTTCGGCATTCTCGGCGCCTCGCTGGTGGGCGCCATCGCGCCGAAAACCCCGCTGCGCTACGCGGCGATCTTGCTGTGGATCTACAGCGCTTGGGAAGGCCTCCAGCTGGCGTGGAAGCACACCATGATCCAGTTGCACCCTTCGCCGTTCAATACCTGCGACTTCTTCGTGAGCTTCCCTTCGTGGCTGCCGCTGGACAAATGGCTGCCGGCGGTGTTCCACGCTTCCGGCGACTGCTCCGTGCGCCAATGGCAATTCCTGACGCTGGAAATGCCACAGTGGCTGGTCGGCATCTTCGGCGCCTATCTGCTGGTGGCGCTGATTGTGCTGATCGCACAATTTGTTCGCCCACGTCGCCGCGATCTGTTCGGCCGCTGATCGGCTGACAAACAACAACGGCGCCGAAAGGCGCCGTTTTTTTAGGTATTGCTGTCACATTCCGAGAGAAAACCCTCTCAGGTATGTGTAAGGAAGTAAACGAGCACGATCAGCGCTCCAGCCACGGCAAACAGACGGACCATTTTCATTGTTATACTCTCGAACTTGCGGGAGAGCGGCCAAATTACCCAACTTATCGTTTGAAAAGAAGCATCCTGGCGCGGTTAAGCGCGTAATTTACATAACATTAAACTTCTGCGACGCCGGCGGGTAAAAACAGGCTGCGCCAGCGCGGCCATCCCTACCTACAGGCATCAATAAATTACCGTTACTTATGAACGACCGCACCTTTGTCACATTCAGAGCACAATATTTTGGTGAAGTTTACACATAAAATCCTTATAGTATCGGCAAAGTGAGTACTACCGATTTCCCTGGTGTTGTTGTGTGTCTTGCCCCTCATCTTTGCAGGGGCTTTTTTCCCCCTACCTCCTATTACGCAAGCCCCTATCATCCTTGAATCAAATGTTGAAATTTCCCTCTGTCCGGCCTCGAGCGTCAACGCCATTCGCACGCCAATGATTAAATAATGCAAGAGGGCGGCATGTCTGAACACGCCGCCCTCTTGCATGAAGCCCCATTTCGCCCTGCAGGCGCCCGCCTTTATCTGGCCCAGTCCGGCTTGTTGAGGATATGGTCCTGCCAGTCCACCACTTCGCTCTCGCGCACCGCGATATGCCGCACCGTGATGCGCTCGCCGTGCATCGCCGCCTTGGAGCCGCTCAGCAGCGGATGCCAGGGGAACAGCGGCTTGCCTTCGCCGATCAGGCGATAGGCGCAGGTCGGCGGCAACCAATCGAAGGTGGTGAGGTTCTCGCGCGTCAGTTTGATGCAGTCTTCTTCCAGCTCGAAGCGCCGCTCGTAGTTGCGGCATTGGCAGGATTTGATGTTGAGCTGGTTGCAGGCTACGTTGGTAAAATAAATCTCGTCGGTATCTTCGTCGATCAGCTTATTCAAACAGCATTGCCCGCACCCGTCGCACAGCGATTCCCACTCTTGTTCTGACATTTCCGCCAGCGTTTTCTGTTGCCAAAAAGCGAGTTGTGACATGTTAGCGTCCGGTTTCGGTAAATGGATAAGTCACCTGCGCACAGGTTCGAGGGGGGACTATATAGACATTTTAGCCGCAAGATGCAAGCTTTGCCGCCGACGGCGCCGGCGGCGAGAGATCAGATCACGCGGGTACTGAGCATTTTGCCGTTCAGGCTGATTTTCAGCATGTCGCCGGAGGCCATCGGGCCTACGCCCTGCGGCGTGCCGGTCAGGATGATGTCGCCGGCGCGCAGCGTGAAGAAACGGCTCATGTAACTGATAAGCGGCAGGATCGGCGTGATCATGTCACGCGTATTGCCCTGCTGGCGCAGTTGATCGTTGACGGTCAATGACAGCTCGGCGTTTTGCGGATCGCCAAATTCCGCCACCGGGATAAACCCCGACATCGGGCAGGAACCGTCGAAAGCCTTGGCCTTCTCCCACGGCTGACCGGCCTTTTTAAAACCCGCCTGCAGATCGCGCAGCGTCAGATCGAGCGCCACGCCGTAGCCGGCGATCGCCCGCGCAACGCGGTCTTCGTTGGCCTGTTTCAACGGCGTGCCGATCAATACCGCCAGCTCCACCTCATGGTGCACCGCACCGAACTCTTTGGGGATAGCCACCGGCTGGCGAATATCGCACAGCGCCGTTTCCGGTTTGATGAACACCACCGGCTCGACGGAAACCGCACTGCCCATTTCCTTGATGTGATCGGCGTAGTTGCTGCCGACACAAACCACCTTGTTCACCGGAAAATCGAGCAGCGAACCCTGCCAGTCTCTATGTTGATACATACCGCTTCTCCCAAACTGTGGAGGCTTGGCGCGCCAAGCCGATTATTGGTGTGCCGGATCAATGCCCGATCGCGTCCGCCATCATACCCACGGCGATGGCGAAATAGTAAGAGCGATTCCAGTGCATGAGGGTGCGGAAATTATCATAGACCAGGAACGTCCGCCCCTGGAGATCATCCGGCGCGATGATCCAACCGCGCTGGACGGCATGCGGCAATGCACTGCCATCCGCACGACGCACCCCGCGCTGTTGCCAGGCGTTGACGCTGCGCGCCTGCGCGTCTTTCAACCCCAGCTCGGATCGCTTGAAACCGGCGGGCAGTTTAACCTCGCGCCCCCAGCCGATACCGGGCTGCCAGCCCTCTTTGGACAAATAACTGGCCGTAGACGCAAAGACGTCATCAATGTTATTCCAGATATCGATGCGCCCGTCACCGTCGCCGTCCGCCGCGTAGCGCAAGAAAGAGCTCGGCATAAACTGGCATTGCCCCATCGCGCCGGCCCAGGAGCCTTTCAGCGGCGTATCGCCGACGTGCCCCTGCTCGACTATCTGCAACGCCGCCATCAGCTCCTGGCTGAAAAAGGCCTCGCGGCGCCCTTCAAACGCCAGCGTCGCCAGCGCGGACACCACGTCTTCCCGCCCCTGAATCTTGCCGTAGGCGCTCTCCATGCCCCACAGCGCAATGATATAGCGCCCCGGCACCCGGTAGCGCTCGCTGGCGCGCGCCCATTGCGCCTGGCGCTGCCGATACAGTTCGCGCCCTTGACGCATCTTGACGGGCGACATCACCCGCCGCAGGTAGTCGTCCAGGGTAATTTTCTGCTCCGGCTGATTGCGATCGGCCTTGATCACCCGATCGACGAAATGGATTTGCGCAAAAGCGCGGTCAAGGGTGCCCTGGCTGATGCCCTGTTCCCGCGCCCGGCGCTTGAGCTGCTCGACATACGCCGGGAACTGCGCCGGATCGCGGCCGCTCGCCGCCAGCGTCGTCTCCTGAGCCGCCTGCGGCGCGCCGGGCATCAGCACACCGCCCAGCGCCAGCCAAGCGGCCAATACGGTTCTTCTCGCCGAACGTGTCATCGCGCCTCCCTTGGCCGTGGCGACTGTTTCAGGCCTTGTCGCCCGCCAGATGCTGATTGAGCAGGTTTTCAACCGGCGGCGGGAACTGCAGGTAATAGCCTTCGTCTTTCAACGCCTGCTTCACCTTTTCGATATCCGCCGAGGCCAATTTCTTGCGCTCATCGAGCGAAAGCATCATGGCGAATTGCGGCACGCCGAAACTTTTCATCAGATCCTCTGGCACACGAGAGAAATCGTCTTTTTTTTCGACATAAAGATAAGTTTGATCGCGTTTCGGGCTTCTATAGATCACACAAAGCATTTTTTTAACTCTATTTAATTGAGGGAGCGTCTTGCCTGGATATAACTCTGACTATAACATGCTTATAGTACATCGGAATATCGCACCCCGAGTGGTATTCCGGGGATTTAAAGTTGCTGAGACTGAGTCAGGATAGATGTCACAATCGCCAATTGAGCTAAAAGGCAGCAGTTTTACCCTATCGGTTGTTCATTTGCATAATTCGCAGCCCGAGGTAATACGTCAGGCGTTACAGGAAAAAGTTGAGCAAGCGCCCGCTTTTCTGAAAAACGCCCCTGTTGTTATCAACGTCGCAACGCTGGAAGGCGATGCGAACTGGAAAGAACTTCAACAGGCTGTCGCGGCAGCAGGTCTGCGCGTTGTGGGTATCAGCGGTTGCAGAGATGAGCGTCAAAAGCGCGCGATAGCCCGCGCCGGGCTGCCGCTGCTGAGCGAAGGCAAAGGCCAGAAAATGGCGGCGCCGGAGCCTGCACCTGCGCCCGTGGTGGCGGATAACGCCCCCGCCAAAACGCGCATCATCAGCACGCCTGTCCGTTCCGGCCAACAGATTTACGCCCGCAACTGCGATCTTATCGTGACCAGCAGCGTCAGCGCCGGCGCCGAACTGATTGCCGACGGCAACATTCATGTCTACGGCATGATGCGCGGTCGCGCACTGGCAGGCGCGTCAGGCGACACGCAATGTCAGATTTTTTGCACCCACCTGGCGGCTGAGCTAGTCTCTATCGCAGGGCAGTACTGGTTGAGCGACCAAATCCCGTCCGATTACGTCGGGCAGGCCGTACGACTCAGCCTGTTGGATAACGCTTTAACCATACAACCTTTAAATTAAGCCCTTTTGACAAGGAATCCATTTCATGGCACGCATTATTGTTGTTACATCGGGTAAAGGGGGCGTTGGCAAGACCACTTCGAGCGCGGCCATCGCTACCGGCCTGGCCCAGAAAGGCAAGAAAACCGTCGTGATCGATTTCGATATCGGCCTGCGTAATCTTGACCTGATCATGGGCTGCGAACGTCGGGTAGTGTATGATTTCGTGAACGTGATTCAGGGCGATGCCACGCTGAATCAGGCGTTAATCAAAGACAAACGCACTGAAAACCTCTATATCCTGCCTGCTTCGCAGACGCGCGACAAAGACGCGTTGACCCGCGAAGGCGTTGAAAAAATTCTCAACGATCTCGGCGAGATGGATTTTGACTTCGTGGTGTGCGATTCACCGGCCGGTATCGAAACCGGTGCGCTGATGGCGCTGTATTTCGCCGACGAAGCTATCATCACCACCAACCCGGAAGTATCTTCGGTACGCGACTCCGACCGTATCCTGGGCATCCTCTCCTCCAAGTCACGCCGCGCCGAGAAAGGCGAGTCACCCATCAAGGAACACCTGCTGCTGACCCGTTACAACCCGGGCCGCGTCAGCCGTGGCGACATGCTGAGCATGGAAGACGTGCTGGAAATCCTGCGCATTCCACTGGTGGGTGTAATCCCGGAAGACCAGTCCGTGCTGCGCGCTTCCAACCAGGGTGAGCCTGTCATTCTGGATGCCGAGTCAGACGCCGGTAAGGCGTACGACGATACCGTTTGCCGCTTGTTGGGGGAAGAACGCCCATTCCGCTTCATTGAAGAAGAGAAGAAGGGTTTCCTGAAACGCCTTTTTGGGGGATAAACCATGGCCTTATTAGACTTCTTTCTGTCCCGCAAAAAACAGACAGCCAATATAGCCAAGGAACGGCTGCAGATTATCGTCGCAGAGCGTCGTCGCGGGGACAGTGAGCCCCCGTATCTGCCTGATCTGAAACGCGATATTCTGGCGGTTATTTGCAAATACATTCAGATCGATCCTGAAATGCTGCACGTGCAGTTCGAGCAGAAAGGGGACGATATTTCGGTACTTGAACTTAACGTGACATTACCGGAATCGGAAGAAGCAGCTAAATGATTGCGACGCATTAATTACCCCCTGTATATTTTATGCAGGGGGTAACTGTATGTGCATCCAGTTATTAAGCTTTATCGGTAGTAAAAAAGTGATTTTTCCCTTTGGGACTATTCCCAATTAACTTTGCCGCCGCCTCGTTTAAAGTAAATTCTGGCCAGATTTACCTTCAACGCATTATTTCCTGCCTATATTCACCCGAGCAGAGTTTCCCTACCCTGCCCTGGTGATAATCAGCGATTAATAATCTTTCAGGATGTCCTGCAGCGGTGCCATTAATAGATCGCCACGCCAGCCGCTGATTAATTCAGGGCGACTTTCGCCGTCTTTCAGTTGCCAATGCCAGTTCAGCAATTGGTTAATTTGGCGACGGGATGCCAGCAGCTCGCTGCTCAACCCGCTTTGCTCGCTGACGGTAGCGATCGCCGCCTTGATGTCTTTGAACACCTTCTTGTAGCCAGGCTGATCGATCAGGTTTGCCAACGGCGCCGGCAGCTCGGATTCGTCCAGCGCTTCGGCCTCCGCCACCAGCGCCAGCAGCGTTTTACCGTGATAACGGATCTCCGGCCCGCTCAGGCCCAGCGAATCCAGTTCTCCCAGCGAAGACGGCATATAGCGCGCCACCTGCCACAGGTTTTCCTCACGCACCACGAAGTTCACCGCCAGATCGCGCTCGCGCGCCTGGCGCAGCCGCCATTGCGCCAACTTCTGCAAACAACCGAGCTGACGCGGGCGCAGCTGCCAGGCATTGCTGATTTCGCGATAGGCCAATTCCGGCGCCAGCGCCTCGCTGCGGCGCTGGCACAGCAGCAGGCACTCGTTGTTGGCCGCCGCGGTCCAACCGGCCTCTTCGGTCTCCTGCACCAGCTGTTTAGCCATCGGCAGCAGATAGAACACGTCGGCGGCTGCGTACACGCACTGCCTTTCGGTCAGCGGGCGCGCCAGCCAGTCGGTGCGCGACTCGCTCTTGTCCAGCTCAACTTTCATATACTCCGCCACCAGCGTCGCGAAACCGCAGGAGAGCGGCCGGCCGGTAAACGCCGCCAGGATCTGGGTATCGACCATCGGCGTCGGCAGCGTTTTAAAGGCGTTGAGAAACACTTCAAGATCTTCACTGCCGGCATGCAGGAACTTCACCACGGCGGTATCGGCCAGCAGGTCGACAAACGGCTGCCATTGCTTGATCGGCAGAGGATCGATAAGGGAGAGTTGTTCACCGTCGTAGAGCTGGATCAGGCCCAGCTGCGGATAGTAGGTGCGCGTTCTGACAAACTCGGTGTCCAGCGCAATCTGGGCATGCTTTCTCGCCTGCTCGCAGACCTGCTGCAATCCGGCATCGGTAGTGATCAACTGATAATTCAAAACATCATTCTCTTGTAGGATTCAAACACAACAACGCCGGCATTCACCGGCGTTGTCGATAGTCAGGCGCAAGAGCGAAACCTAGGCGGCATCGGCCGGTTTCGGCGTTTTTAGCTCATCGCGCAGTTCTCGCCGCAAAATCTTGCCGACGTTCGACTTCGGCAATTCATCGCGGAACTCAACAATTTTAGGCACTTTATACCCGGTCAGGTGCCGACGGCAATGGGTCAACAGCTCTTCCTTGGTCAGCGAGGCGTCTTTCTTCACCACGCAGATCTTCACCGTCTCACCGGAGACCTCGCTGGGCACCCCGATCGCCGCACATTCCAGCACCTTCGGATGCTGGCTGACCACGTCCTCGATCTCGTTCGGGTAAACGTTGAAACCAGAGACCAGGATCATGTCTTTCTTACGGTCGACGATGCGCACAAACCCCTGCTCGTCCACGGTCACCACATCACCGGTCGCCAACCAGCCATCTTTCAGCACTTCGTCGGTAGCTTCCGGGCGTTGCCAATAGCCTAACATAACTTGCGGGCCTTTGACCCACAGTTCGCCCGGTTCTCCCGGCGGCACATCCTGGCCATTGTCGTCCAACAGCCGAATATCCGTCGACGGCACCGGTAAGCCGATGCTGCCGCTGTAGTGTTTCAGATCGTAAGGGTTGCCGGCCACCAGCGGCGCGCACTCCGTCAGGCCATAGCCTTCCAGCAGGTGTTTGCCGGTGGTTTTCTCCCACTTCTCGGCCACCGCTTTTTGCACCGACATGCCGCCGCCGACCGAGAAACGCAGCGTGGAGAAGTCGAGTTTGTGGAACTCTTCGTTGTTCAGCAACGCGTTGAACAAGGTATTCACCCCGCTCATGGCGGTGAACGGGTATTTGCCCAGCTCCTTCACCAGCCCCGGAATATCGCGCGGGTTGGTGATCAGCAAATTGCGCCCGCCCAGATCGATAAACAGCAGGCAGTTCACCGTCAGCGCGAAAATGTGGTACAGCGGCAACGCCGTCACCACCAGTTCCTGCCCTTCACGGAACAGCGGCGAGTAGGCGGCTTTGGCCTGTTCGAGATTGGCCTGCATGTTGCGGTGCGTCAGCATCGCGCCCTTCGCTACGCCGGTGGTGCCGCCGGTGTATTGCAGGAAGGCCAAATCGGTATTAATGATGTCCGGCTTTACATATTGCAGACGGCGTCCGCGCTGCAGCGCGCTGCGGAATGAAATGGCGTCCGGCAGATTATATTTGGGCACCAGGCGCTTAATGTACTTGACCACAAAGTTGACCAGCGTGCCTTTGGCGGCCGATAGCTGATCGCCCATGCGCGTGAGGATCACGTGCTTGACCTGGGTGTTGAACACCACTTTTTCCAACGTATGGGCAAAGTTGGAGACGATAACGATGGCGCTGGCGCCGCTGTCGTTCAACTGGTGTTCCAGCTCGCGCGGGGTATACAGCGGGTTGACGTTAACCACCACCATACCGGCGCGCAGAATACCGAACAGAGCGATGGGGTATTGCAACAGGTTAGGCATCATCAGCGCGACGCGGTCGCCCTTCTTCAGGCCCAGTTCATTTTGCAGGTAAGCCGCGAAAGCCCGGCTGCGCTCTTCCAGTTTGCGGAAGGTCATCACCTCGCCCATGTTGATAAAGGCGGGCTGATCGGCATAGCGCTGCACGGCATGCTCAAACATTTCGATCAACGACGAATAGCGATCGGCATCAATCTCTGCGGGCACATCTGCCGGATACCGTTTTAACCAGACCTTATCCAAGGTATTACTCCTGAAATCATTACTAATTATCATCGCAGCCTCAAACTCGCAGCCTAACCATAACAATATTTTAACTCAGCAGACCAGTGCAGGTTTTAAACATTATTCAGGTTGCGATGTACGTCACTAATTGTCGGATATTCCTTATCCCAAAAAGCAAAAGGGCGGCCTGAGCCGCCCTGTCAAATGTGATCATATCAAGCGTATGCTACTCGGTTACGATGGTTTGCACCTGTGCCGGGCCAGGATTGTACCAACCATAGCCTGCGCCCCAACCGGGTCCCCACGGGCCACCGCGCCAGCCCCAAGGGCCCATTGGCGCAGGCGGCATCACCACCTGCTGCACCAGGTGCCAGCGTTTGAAACCGGTCACGTTCATCGTCACGAAGCGATACGGCGTCATGCCGATACGCCCCTCTTTCAGGCCGGTAATGGGGCCGACGACGGTCACCAACTGGCCTTTGAAATCAACCGGTTCGAGGAAACCGTTTACCGTGGCCAGCAAGCGGCCGCGCGACGGTTCGCCCAAAATCGGCCGCGCACCGCTGTCGAGCGGCACCGCCGCGATCTCCAGCACCGTGCGCCCTTGCTCGTTGGCGACGTTTACTACGGTGCCGCCGAAGCGGGCTTCCGCGCCGGTAAACAGATTAGGTGCATTTTGTACCGAGGAAAGCTGAGTCACCGGCGAAGGGGTGGAACCTTTGATCGCATCCGGTACGGTGACGCACCCGGACAGAACCAGCGCGCCGCAGGCGACGGCCAGCAGCGACAGCTTTTTACTTGCAGTGCGGATTAACATGGTCGCAATCTCCTGAAATGGCTGTAACTTTGACCGCGTTTCATCGTTCAAGTTGCAGGCTTTCATCGCCCGGCCTCAACAACAGCACAATAGGCCGCGCTTACTCGCGGCCCGGCAGTTTTTTCCAGGTGACTTCATTGCGCAGATAGGTCGGTTCGGCGTTTTCCACCGCCACCGCCAGCCCCAGTTGCCAGGCGTGCAGCGCCAGCGGCAGCATGTCTTGCGCCTGCGGCAACAGCATCTGCCCGTCACGCACGCTCAGCGTAGACCCCTTGACCAGATCGGGATAGGTTTGCCAGCCGGTGCCGACGTGGGCCCATTCGCCCTGCAGGCGCTGCGCACGCTCCAGCGCCTGCGCCGGCGACAACACCGCCTCGCCTTCGCTTTCCAACCAGCTACCGTCCGCCTGGCGTTCGAACTGCCCCCAGTAGACTTCGCCCATGCGCGCATCTATCGCCGCCAGCACCCGCTCCGCCCCGCAGACGCGCCAGGCGCCCTGCGCCATGGTTTGCAGCGTGGAAATACCGAGCATCGGCAGATCGGCGCCCAGCGCCAGGCCCTGAGCGATGCCAATGCCGATGCGCACCCCGGTAAAGCTGCCGGGGCCGCGGCCAAAGGCCAGCGCATCGAGCTGGTTGAGCGCCAGGCCGGATTCCGCCAGCACCTGCTGCACCATAGGTAAAATACGTTGCGTATGCTCGCGTGGGCACAGCTCAAACAGGGCGTGGATTTCGCCTTGATTCCAGACGGCGACGGAACAGGCTTCCGTCGCGGTATCGATCGCTAAAATTCGCGTGGACATGCCAACCTCTGGCGGGAATAAAACTGGGTTTTTCATACAGGGCGCGCATTGTAGCACAGCCCCGTAAGCCCTTCATCTTTCACGTGGCCGACGTGTCGGCAGCCTGCAGGAAGGCGATCGCCTGCTTCAAATCGCGGGTGCGCGGCGTAGGCGGCAGGCTATTGAGGAACACCTCGCCGTAGGGCCGCATGACCAGACGGTTATCGCAAATCACCAGCACGCCGCGATCGTCGGTGTCGCGGATCAAACGGCCCACCCCCTGTTTCAGGGTGATGACCGCATCCGGCAGTTGCACGTCATTGAACGGATCGCCGCCGCGCAGGCGGCAATCTTCAATGCGCGCCTTCAGCAGCGGATCGTCCGGTGAAGTGAACGGCAGCTTATCGATGATCACGCACGACAGCGCATCGCCGCGCACGTCCACCCCCTCCCAGAAGCTGCTGGTCGCCACCAGCAGCGCGTTACCGGCGGCGACGAACTGCGCCAGCAGCTGCCCTTTGCTGGTTTCCCCTTGCAACAGCACCGGCAACGTCATCGTGGCGCGGAACTCTTCCGCCAGCTCGCGCATCATCTGGTGCGAGGTGCATAAAAAGAAGCAGCGGCCGTTGTTGGCTTCAATTAATGGCCGCAGCATGCGCGCCAGCTGGCGCGCTCCGCCGCGCTGATTCGGCGAAGGCAAAAAGCGCGGCACGCACAGCAGCGCCTGCTTGGCATAGTCGAACGGGCTCGGCAACAGCAGCGTTTTGGCCTTGGTCAGCCCCAGCCGTTCGGTGAAGTGGCCCAACCGCTCGTTGACCGACAGCGTGGCCGAGGTAAAAATCCAACTGCCCGGCTTCTCGTCCAGCATTTCGCGGAACCGATCGGCTACCGTCAGCGGCGTCAGCGCCAGCACGAAATGGCGCGAGTTGCATTCATACCAATAGCTGTAGCCCGGCTCCGTCACCGCCTTCAGCCGCTTGAGGCGCGCGCGGTACAGCGTGGCACGCTCAAAGGCGGCGTCCAGCAGCGCCGAACGCCCCAGCGACAGTTTCATCACGTCATAACACAGCTCCAACGCGTCATCGAGCAGCAACAGAGCGCGCTGCACGTTCGGTTCACCGAGCACGTCACGCAGATTGCCGCGAAAACCCGGCTCGCCCAGATTCAGACGGAAATCTTGCGTGCTCAGGCTGAGACGGTCGGCACTTTTTTGCAGTTGAGCGGCGTCGCGCACCTCGGTGCGGTAGGCGATGGTGATGTCCTTCGCCAGATCCAACAGTTGGCGGCTGGTGAGCTGTTGGCCGAAATACTGGCTGGCGATGTCGGGGATTTGGTGCGCTTCGTCGAAAATCATCACCTCGGCTTCCGGGATCAGCTCGGCGAAACCGCCCTCTTTCACCACCATATCCGCCAGGAACAGGTGATGGTTTACCACCACCACATCCGCATCCATCGCGCGGCGGCGTGCCTTGACCACGAAGCAATCCTGATACAGCGGGCAGTCGCTGCCCAGACAGTTGTCATTGGTGCTGGTCACCAATGGCCAGACGAAGCTGTCCTCCGCCACTTCGCTGCAGGTACTGATGTCGCCCTCTTTGGTCTGCGACGACCACTTGCGCAACTGCACCAGATCGATCAGCGTCTGCCCCGCCAGCTCACCGCCGGCCATCGACTGCTGCTCCAGCCGCTCGAGACACAAATAGTTGGAGCGCCCCTTCAGCAGCGCCAGCTTACCTTTGTACTTCAACGCCTTGGCGACGGTGGGCAGATCGCGCGCATACAGCTGATCCTGCAACGCTTTCGAACCGGTCGAGATGATCACTTTGCGATCGGCGCGCAGCGCCGGCGCCAGATAAGCGAAGGTTTTGCCGGTGCCGGTGCCGGCTTCGACCACCAGCTCCTGCTTGAAATTGATCGCCTCGGTGACGGCTTGCGCCATCTGCCGCTGCGGCTCACGCGGTTTGAATCCCTTGATAGCCTGCGCCAAGGCGCCGTCTGTTGCAAAATCGTCTGTCACGCTGTCTCTCTGCCGGTGTCATTCAGCGGTGATTATGCCAAGCCTGCCGCCCGGCTACCACCCACTTTATCGCCGCGCTTTTTCATCACCGGCTGTGCTACCCTTAGCGGGACTATGATATGGAGATAAGCAAATGAATATCGAAAGAATTGATCCCGATCAGCGCTGGTCCGAAGCCGTGGTGCACAACGAGACCGTTTACTACACCAGCGTGCCGGAGAACCTGGACGACGACGCGACCGCGCAGACCGCCAACGCCCTCGCCGCCATCGACGTGCTGCTGGCGCGTGTAGGTTCGGACAAAAGCCGCATTCTGGACGCCACCATCTTCCTGGCCAACAGCGCCGACTTCGCCGCGATGAACGCCGCCTGGGACGCCTGGGTGGTCGCCGGCAGCGCGCCGGTGCGCTGCACCGTGCAGGCGCAGCTGATGAATCCGAAGTACAAGGTGGAAATCAAAATCATCGCCGCGCTGTAAGCCTGAGCGCAGACGAAAAAAAACCGCAGACGGCAACGCCTGCGGTTTTTTATTGCCCGTTATCAGGACAGTTTAAGGATCACCATCCCCATCAGCAGCAGCGCCAGGCCAATCCAGCCTTTGGCGTTCAACCGCTGGCCGAACATGATCCAGCCTGCGGCGATGGTGGCGGCGATACCGAAACCGCCCCACAGCGCATAAGCGATCGACAGATCGATGCCCTTCACCGCCTGCGCCAGGGCGCTGAACGCGCCGAGCACCGACAGCAGCGACAACAGCCCCAGCCAAATTTTACGGAAGCCGTCCGACATCTTCAGGAAGATGTTGGCGATGATTTCCAGCACGATCGCCAGCCCCAGGAACCCAATGTGGTACAACTCAAACTGTTGCATGGTTGTTACCTCGCGGGCTGACCTGTTTTCGCTCTTTGCGGGTACCGGATTTCACCAGCATGATGCCGGCGATCAGCGTAGCCAGGCCCAGCACCTTCAGCGCCGAGATTGGCTCGTCGAACCACAGCACGCTGAACAGGGTAATGAACAGAATACCGATGCCTTCCCACAGCGCATAGGCCACGCCCAGCGCCACGCGTTTTACCGCTACGGACAGCAACACATAAGACGCGGTGATCATCACGTACATCACGATGTGCCCAATCATGCCGCCATTGACGCTGGCGTATTTCATCGACAAGGTACCGATGATTTCGGTCATGATGGCCAAACCTAAAAAGATCCAATAAATCATAATTTTTCTCCCAAACGGCGAATAACGCGCGCCAAGGCATATTTATCCCGATTTATCTCGTCAAACGGCGCATTGCGGCGCGCAAGACGCAGAGATCCCTGGGGATAAACTGACCCAAACGCAAAAAGAATGTTTGCCCGGCTGAACGGTAGAGCGAAGGCGAAAGCCCGCTACCGGCACCGGTTAAGGGAGAAAGACGCTATAGCTCGCTGCACCAGTGATGCTCACTGGCAAGGATCGCAGACAGGAAGAGTTGGCACGTAGAGGTTCTGAGGGTAATTCCGTTAATAGTCATCATAATCGTTCTCTATTATCAGCCGCACACCGTGCGATTTGCCCAATATCCTCATGAAAGTAAAATTTTCGACTGAGATATTTTTACCACAGCCAAAATAAGAAAGCAAACTGCCGTTTTCATAAAAATCGAAAAAAAACGGGTTAAAAATAAGAACGTTAATCACGATAAAAATTAAAAAAGGCTCAACGGAGCGTTGAGCCTTGCGATATTCGCGGGCGCGCAAATAAGCGCCAACCCCAGGCGCGGCGCGGGTTACAACGCGGCCCCGCTGACGGCGCTGCGCGCCAGTTCAGTGATGCGCGCGTAGTCGCCGCTTTCGAGCGCGTCCGCCGGCACCAGCCAGGAACCGCCGATGCAAAGTACGCTGTTCAGCGCCAGATAATCGCGGTAGTTGTTCGGCTTAATGCCGCCGGTCGGGCAAAAACGCACCTGCGGGAACGGGCCGCCGATCGCCTGCAGCGCCTTCACGCCGCCGTTGGCTTCCGCCGGGAAGAATTTGAACTCGCGCAGGCCGTGATCCATGCCCTGCATCAGCTCGGAAACGGTGCTGATGCCCGGGATCAGCGGGATTGGCCCCGCCGTCGCCGCCTGCAGCAAGGCTTCGGTCAGCCCCGGGCTGATGGCGAACTGCGCTCCCGCCTCGGTCACCTCCCGCAGCTGCTGCGGGTTGATCACCGTACCGGCGCCGATAATGGCCTCCGGCACCTCTTTGGCGATAGCGCGGATCGCCTCCAGCCCGCAGGCGGTCCGCAGCGTCACCTCCAATACCCGCACGCCGCCGGCAACCAGCGCTTTCGCCAGCGGCACCGCCTGCTCCAGCTTGTTGATCACGATAACAGGCACCACCGGCCCTGCCGTCAGGATCTGCTCGGCGCTGGTTTTCCAGTTTTTCATCGTTATTTCTCCATTACTCGCGGTTAACAATGGCACGCCCCTGCCACAGGGCTCCGCGCAAATGCGCGGACGTCCGGCCGTACCGTAAGTGATGTGGCCCACGCGCAGATCGCAGGCAAAAAAAAGCCGGCAGACAGGCTGCCGGCATTGCGCATTACTCGAACTCGTTCCAGGAACGGCCGTCGCGGGTGATCATCGCCACCGAGGCCACCGGCCCCCAGGTGCCCGCCTGATAAGGCTTCGGCGCCTCGTTGTCGGCTTTCCATGCGTCCATGATGGAGTCGACCCACTTCCAGGCCTCTTCCACTTCATCGCGGCGCACAAACAGCGCCTGAATGCCGCGCATGGTCTCCAGCAGCAGGCGCTCGTAGGCGTCCGCCACGTGCTCCTGGTTGAAGGTTTCCGAGAAGCTCAGATCCAGCTTGGTGGTCTGCAGACGGTGCTTGTGATCCAGCCCCGGCACCTTGTTCAGCACCTGAATTTCGATGCCTTCGTCCGGCTGCAGGCGGATGGTCAGCTTGTTCTGCGGCAGCTGTTGGTAAGAGTCGCTGAACAGGTTAAGCGGTGGGTTTTTGAAGTACACCACCACTTCCGAGCATTTGGTCGGCAGACGTTTACCGGTACGCAGGTAGAACGGCACCCCGGCCCACTGCCAGTTGTCGATATCCACGCGGATGGAGACGAAGGTTTCGGTGCTGCTGCTCTTGTTCGCCCCTTCCTCTTCCAGATAACCCGGCACTTTCTTGCCCTGGACGAAACCGGCGGTGTACTGACCGCGCACGGTGGTTTCCCGTACATTGGTCTGATCGATGCGGCGCAGCGAACGCAGTACCTTCACCTTCTCGTCGCGGATACGGTCGGTGGTCAGATCCGCCGGCGGCGACATGGCGATCATGGTCAGGATCTGCAGCAGGTGGTTCTGGATCATGTCGCGCATCTGGCCGGCCTGGTCGAAGTAACCCCAGCGCCCTTCGATGCCCACCTCTTCCGCCACGGTGATCTGCACCGAATCGATGGTGCGGTTATCCCAGTTGGATGCGAACAGCGAGTTGGCGAAACGCAGCGCCAACAGGTTCAGCACCGTCTCTTTGCCGAGATAGTGGTCGATACGGTAAACCTGGGATTCGTTGAAGTACTCCGCCACCTGGTCGTTAATCACGCGGGAAGACGCCAGATCGGTGCCCAGCGGCTTCTCCATCACCACGCGCGCCGGCTCATGGTTCAGTTTGGCTTCGCCCAACCCTTTGCAGATGGCGCCGAAGGTGCTTGGCGGCATGGCGAAGTAGTTGATGGTGGTGCGGTGTTTCTGATCCAGCATTTTACCCAATTTGGTAAAGTTCTTGCTGTCGTTGACGTCCAGATTGCAGAAGTCCAGGCGTGCGCTCAGCGTGGCCCAGAGTTCGTCATCCAGTTTTTCCTTCATGAAGGTGCCAAGCGCTTCCTTGACCACTTCGGTATAGGCTTTTTTATCCCACTCCGCGCGGCCGACGCCGATGATCCGCGTTTCCGGGTGGATGTGTCCGGCTTTCTCTAACTGGTACAGGGAAGGCAGCAGCTTACGGCGCGCCAAATCACCTTTCGCGCCGAAAATAACCAGGTCACACGCCTGGGCTGTAGAGGTTACCGCCATGTTCATCTCCTCGTTGCAGGATATTTGTAATTTTCTTACATTACTAATGTACTCTGTTTGACTACGGCCAGCAAACCCGGTGCAGAAGCAGAAAAAAAGACCTCAATATTCCAGTGGAAAGCGCCAATGTGCGCCAGCGCCCTCGTCCCGGGCAAAACTGTAATTTTTCGTCTTTTTTGACGCTCTGTTACCATTATGAAAGTTAGACACAGGTCATATTCTGGTGAAAAAAGCCTGCATACGCCCTGTCGAGACTGCCAACGGTTACCAGCACGTAGTATATTTTCACTAAACCGGCATTGATTTCTCCTTTGTTTGAAATCGTCATACCCTATCGATTCCAGGTTACAGCCGCTCGTTTGGCGTCTGCTTGCACGGCGAACACGGGCGAGATTCGACGCTGTTGCTTGAAAGCCACAGGGATAAAACCATGAGTGACTCTCGTTATATGAATACGCTGGACAAAATCCAGAGCCATCTGGAACTCCTGAGCAAATCTGAAAGGAAAGTCGCCGAGGTGATCCTGGCCTCCCCGCAGACCGCCATTCACTCCAGCATCGCCACGCTGGCGCGCATGGCCGACGTCAGCGAACCCACCGTCAACCGTTTTTGCCGCCGCCTTGATACCAAAGGCTTTCCCGACTTCAAACTGCATCTCGCCCAAAGCCTGGCTAACGGCACGCCCTACGTAAACCGTAATGTCGAGGAAGACGACAGCGTCGATGCCTATACCAGCAAGATCTTCGAATCGGTCATGGCCAGCCTGGATACAGTAAAGGCAAATTTGGATATTGCCGCAATCAATCGTGCGGTTGACCTGCTCACCCAGGCAAAAAAGATCTCTTTCTTCGGCCTGGGCGCCTCCGCGGCGGTGGCGCACGATGCGATGAACAAATTTTTCCGCTTCAACATTCCGGTGGTCTACTTCGATGACATCGTCATGCAGCGCATGAGCTGCATGAACTCCGGCGAAGGCGACGTGGTGGTGCTGATCTCACACACCGGCCGCACCAAGAATCTGGTGGAGATGGCCCACCTGGCGCGAGAAAACGACGCCACGGTATTGGCTATCACCTCGCGCGACACCCCGCTCGCCCAGGCAGCGACCCTCGCTCTGCTGCTCGACGTGCCCGAAGACACCGACGTTTACATGCCGATGGTGTCGCGGATCGCGCAATTAACGCTCATTGACGTGCTCGCCACCGGATTTACCTTGCGCCGAGGGGCTAAATTCAGAGATAACTTGAAGCGGGTCAAAGAAGCGCTCAAAGAATCGCGCTTTGATAAAGGCGTGGTCATTCCCAACAGTTTTGATTCGTGACCCGACGAAGAAAAAATCGCCGTTCAACAGACATTTGAATGACGGCATCAGAGGCGGTACCCTGTTAACATGCTCATGCGGGTAACCCGGGTGAAATATCAGTGTTGTAAAATTACATTTCACGCCTGGTTTCGTTATCCGACGTTATCGCAACACCAATATTTGCTTCACCAGTCAACGGAGTAATACATGTCCAGACGGCTCAGAAGAACCAAAATCGTTACCACCCTGGGTCCGGCTACTGACCGCGACAATAATCTGGAAAAGATCATTGCCGCCGGCGCCAACGTAGTTCGGCTTAACTTCTCCCACGGCAGCCCGGAAGATCACCAGGCTCGCGCTGACAAAGTGCGCGAAATCGCCGCAAAACTGGGACGTCACGTCGCTATACTCGGCGATCTGCAAGGGCCGAAAATCCGCGTCTCCACCTTCAAGGAAGGCAAAATCTTCCTCAACGTGGGCGATAAATTCCTGCTGGACGCCAACCTGTCAAAAGGCGAAGGCGATAAAGAAAAAGTCGGTATCGACTATAAAGGCCTGCCTGCCGACGTGGTGCCGGGCGATGTCCTGCTGCTCGACGACGGCCGCGTTCAGTTGAAAGTGCTCGAAGTTCAGGGCATGAAAGTGTTTACCGAAGTGACGGTCGGCGGCCCGCTGTCCAACAACAAGGGCATCAACAAGCTCGGCGGTGGCCTGTCGGCCGAAGCGCTGACCGAAAAAGACAAGGCGGACATCGTGACCGCCGCCAAGATTGGCGTCGACTATCTGGCGGTTTCCTTCCCGCGCACCGGTGAAGACCTGAACTATGCCCGCCGCCTGGCGCGCGACGCCGGCTGCAACGCCAAGATCGTGTCCAAGGTTGAGCGCGCCGAAGCGGTCTGCAGCGACGAAGCGATGGACGACATTATTCTGGCCTCCGACGTGGTGATGGTTGCGCGTGGCGACCTCGGCGTCGAAATCGGCGATCCGGAACTGGTCGGCATTCAGAAGAAACTGATCCGCCGCGCCCGTACCCTGAACCGCGCGGTGATCACCGCAACTCAGATGATGGAGTCGATGATCACCAACCCGATGCCGACCCGCGCCGAAGTCATGGACGTGGCCAACGCCGTGCTGGACGGCACCGACGCCGTTATGCTGTCGGCGGAAACCGCCGCCGGCCAATACCCGGCGGAAACCGTGGCGGCGATGGCGCGCGTTTGTCTGGGCGCCGAGAAGATCCCGAGCATCAACGTGTCCAAACACCGCCTGGACGTGCAGTTCGACAACATCGAAGAAGCGATTGCCATGTCTTCGATGTATGCCGCCAACCACCTGAAAGGCGTTACCGCGCTGATCGCCATGACCGAGTCCGGCCGCACCGCGCTGATGATGTCGCGCATCAGCTCGGGCCTGCCGATCTTCGCCATGTCGCGTCATGAGCATACGCTGAACCTGACCGCGCTGTATCGCGGCGTGACGCCGGTGTATTTCGACAGCCACAAAGACGGCGTGATCGCCGCCAATGAAGCCGTCAATCGCCTGCGCGACAAGGGCTTCCTGGTCTCCGGCGATCTGGTGATCGTCACCCAAGGCGACGTAATGGAAACCGTCGGCACCACCAATACCAGCCGTATCCTGCGCGTCGAGTAATCCACGCCGCAGACGAAATGCTGGCCGGCTCACGTTGGCCGGCATTTTTTTTGCCCCTGCACCGCCATGAACGACGGAGAACACCATGCTCCACCAACACACTCCCGCAGCGAGCGGTGATGAGCTCGATCTCGACGGCCACCGCCTGACGCAGCTCGACGAATCGCCGTTAGCCGGCCGCGCGCTATGCAAGATTAGCCTGTACGACAATCAGTTGACGGCCCTCCCTGTCGCCCTCTTCAGGCACCGAAATCTGCGGGTGCTGAATATCTCCTGCAATCAGCTCGACCGCCTGCCGCCGGAGATTGGCCAGTTGCAACAGCTCGAGATGTTCGACTTTGGCCACAATCGCGCAAACGAACTCCCCGAAGAACTGGGGCAGCTGCATCGGTTGAAATACCTCTATCTGAGCGATAACGGCTTTAGCGATCTGCCGCGCTCGCTGGCGCAGCTGCAGCAACTGGTTTACCTCAACGCGACCGACAACCATTTAACCGTTTTGCCACAGGCGATACCGAGGCTGGCGGCATTGCAGGAGCTGCGTTTATACAACAACCGCATCGGCAACCTGCCCGCCGAAATCGGGCAACTGCACGCGCTGCGCGAACTGCATATCATGAAAAATGCCCTGACCTCGCTGCCGGCGGAAATGGCTCAGCTCGGTGAGCTGGAGATACTCGACGCGGCTAACAATGCCATCGCCGAGCTGCCGCAGGCCTTCTGTCGGTTGCCGCGGCTGAGCGAGCTGAACCTGCGTTTCAATCAGCTGACGCGCCTGCCGGAAAATATCGGCGAGCTGACGGCGCTGAGAAGTCTGGATCTGCGCGCCAACCGCCTGAGCGACCTGCCGGAAAGCCTTGGCGAACTGAGCCGCCTGCGCAAACTGGATCTGCGCTGGAATGATTTCACCCGCACGCCTAAAGTCGTCGACATCCTGCGGGCTCGCGGCTGTAGGGTGCACATCTGAAGAGACGCCGGCCGGGTTGTGGCCCGGCCGGCGTTAGCGGCAGAAAGGATTAACGATACAGATCGTCGCGCGAGTAAGGTTCAATCTCCCCTTCCTTGCGCGTCTTCAGCAGTTTGAGGATCCAGGTGTACTGCTCCGGGTTCGGGCCCACCAGATTTTCCACTTCTTCATTCATGCGGCGGGCAATGTGCGGATCGTCGGCTTCGGCCAGATCGTCCATCGGCTCGCGAATATAAATATCCAGCATACTGGTTTTGCCGTCGTACACCGGGAACAAAGGCACGATCGCCGCACGACACACCTTCATCAGCCGCCCCACCGCCGGCAGCGTCGCCTTATAGGTGGCGAAGAAATCGACGAACTCGCTGTGCTCGGCGCCGTGATCCTGATCGGGCAGATAGTAACCCCAATACCCCTGCCGCACCGAACTGATAAACGGTTTGATGCCGTCGTTGCGCGCGTGCATGCGGCCGCCGAATTTACGCCGCACGGCGTTCCACAGGTAGTCGATCAGCTGATTGCGCTGGTTGTGGAACATCGCCGCCATCGGTTGGCCGCGCGCGGCCATCAGCATCGCCGGCACATCCACCGCCCAGCCGTGAGGCACCAGGAAAATCACGTTGCGCCCTTCCGCCCGGATCTTGTCCAACACCTCTTCACCGTGCCAACGCACGCGCTTGAGCACTTTCTCGGGCTTGGTGCAGGCCAGCTCCGCCATCAGCACCATCGACTGCGGCGCACAGGCGAACATCTGGTCGATAATGTGCTCGCGGTCGCTTTCCGGCAGCCCCGGAAAGCAATACAGCAGGTTGATGCGGGCACGACGGCGCGCGCCCTTCGCCAGCTTGCCGGCCAGTTTGCCGACCGCACCCAGCACCGGATCGCGCAGGCGCGCGGGCACCAGCGAAATGCCGGCCATCAGGCCGGTTCCCAACCACACGCCCCAGTAGCGCGGATATAAAAAGGCTTTTTGAAACTGCGGGATGAACTCTACGTTCGATTTCTTCTCGTTTTGCATGCACATGCTCTTAGCTTAGCGATTCGGCTAATCATAATTGCCATCACCGATTTTGCAATTAACAACCGCGAACCGCCCAGATAAAACAGCATCGGCCCGCAATCAGGCCGATGAAATTAGCGGCGCCGAAGCGCCGGAAAAAGGGCGGGCGTTAATCCAACTGCAGTTGAGGAACCACTTCCTTCACCTGCGCCAGATAATCGCTGCGATCTTTGCCGCTCAGCCCTTCTGAACGCGGCAGCTTGGCCGTCAGCGGGTTCACCGCCTGTTGGCCGGTCCACAGTTCAAAGTGCAGGTGCGGCCCGGTGGAGCGGCCGGTGTTGCCGGAGAGCGCAATGCGATCGCCGCGTTTCACCTTCTGGCCCGGTTTCACCAGCAGTTTTTTCAGGTGCATATAACGCGTGGTGTACTGGCGACCATGACGGATCGCCACATAGTTGCCCGCTGCGCCACTGCGTTTGGCGATCACCACTTCACCGTCGCCGACCGCCAGCACCGGCGTGCCGACCGGCATGGCGAAATCGACGCCTTTGTGCGGCGCCACGCGGCCGGTCACCGGGTTCACGCGGCGCGGGTTGAAGTTGGAGGAGATGCGGAACTGTTTCATGGTCGGGAAACGCATGAAGCCGCGCGCCAGGCCTGAGCCCTGGCGATCGTAGAATTTGCCGTCTTCGGCGCGGATCGCGTAGTAATCCTTGCCGCCGGTGCGCAGACGCACGCCCAACAGCTGGCTTTGCGACTTCTTGCCGTCGAAATGTTCGCGCGACATCAGCACGGAGAACTGGTCGCCTTTGCGCAGCTTGCGGAAATCGAGCTGCCACTGCAGCGCCTTAATCACCGAGTTGATTTCGTTACGGCTCAGCCCGGCGTCGCCGGCGCTGCTGACAAAGCTGCCGTTGACCCGGCCGCTGATCACGTTGTTGCGCCATTCGCCCTGCTGCGCCTCTTTCGACTCTTTGAAGCTATTGCCGACGCGGTCATAGGTGCGGGTTTCGCGGCGGGAAACTTCCCAGGTCAACTGCTGCAGATCGCCCGCATCGTTCACGGTCCACGACAGCTGTTGGCCGATCTTCAGATTACGCAGATCGCGGTTTTGCGAAGCCAGCAAGGTGACATCCGACATATCGATGCCGTACTGCGTCAGAATGCTGCCGAGGGTGTCGCCGGTGGAAACCACATATTCATGCACGCCATCGTCGCCGGCATCTTTCTGATCCAGCTCATCCTGCGGGATTTCGTCATCGGGGGTGGGTTGGTCGGCATCAATCGGTTCACTGGCTTCGGGGAGCAATGACCGCATCTGGCTGGATTCTAACTCGACGCTCTTGGCGATGGGATTGTGTTCTGGGTGGTAAACAAAAGGCCGCCAAACAGCGACGGCCAATGTGACGACTGTCAGCGACCCCAGCATGACGCGGTGGGGCCGTGGCAGGTTGTTATACGCCAGAGCGATAGTTCGGACTATCTGCTGCACTCGATATTATCCTCATAAGCTTTACTTCAGGCAGCTCACGTACTGGTTTGACAGCTGAGTCAGGAATTTCCCGTAGCTGTCCTTCCCCAGCGCGATGCCGATGCCCAGCGGGTCCAGCGTTCCGGAACGCACTTTGGTACCCTTGGCAACGGCATTGATTACGGCCGGCCTGAATTGTGGCTCAGCAAAAACGCATACCGCTTTCTGCTCAACCAACTGTGTTCGAATTTGGTGTAGGCGCTGTGCTCCAGGCTGAATTTCGGGATTGACGGTGAAATGGCCCAGCGGACTCAAACCGTAGTGTTTCTCAAAGTAGCCGTAAGCATCATGAAAAACAAAATAACCCTTACCTTGCACAGGCGTAAGCATGTTACCAACATTTTTGTCAGTTTGCGTCAGTAGATTCTCGAACTGGCGCAGGTTTGCGTCTAATTTGTCCTTATTTTGCGGCATAAGTTCCAACAATCTGTCGTGAATCGCGATCGCGGTCACTTTTGCTATCTCCGGCGACAGCCAAACGTGCATATTGTACTCGCCGTGATGATGCCCATGATCGTCATCGGCATGATTATGCGCTTCGCCTGCATGATCATGATCGTCGTCATCTTCGCCTTTCATCAGCAACGGCTTCACCGCCGGCAGTTCGCTGATAGCCAACTTTCGGGTTGCCGAGATAGGCACCAGCGCCTTGTTCAGGAACGCCTCCATGTCCGGCCCGACCCACAGCACCAGGTCCGCAGAGCGCAAACGCTGGATATCGGAAGGACGCAGCGCAAAATCGTGCGGCGAAGCGCCGTCCGGCAGCAACACCTCGGTCGGCGTCACGCCGTCGGCGATGGCCGATGCGATAAAGCCTAACGGACGAATCGAGGTCACCACCGCAGCGGAAGCGCTGCTCAGCGGGCCGGCCATCAACAGTGCGCTGGCCAACAGCGTGCGCTGCAGCCATTTATTTTTCTTTGCCATCATCAGTAATCCCATCGTTTTCATCAACAAGGCGTGATATTATAACATTCGCTTCGTTCTGCAACCTGTAATCTCGAGATGTCTACACTGATAACGCTAAAAAATATCTCCGTCGCCTTCGGCAGCCGCAAGGTGCTGTCGAACATTTCCCTCAGCCTGCAACCCGGCCGTATTCTCACGCTGCTGGGCCCGAACGGCGCGGGCAAGTCTACGTTGGTGCGCGTGGTGCTGGGATTGGTCAAACCGACCGCCGGCACGTTGGAGCGTGAGCCCGATCTGCGCATCGGCTACGTGCCGCAAAAGTTGCACCTCGACGCCACCCTGCCGCTGACCGTCAGCCGCTTTATGCGCCTCAAGCCCGGCGTCAAGAAAGCCGACATTCTGCCGGCGCTCAAGCGCGTGCACGCCGCCCACCTGCTCGACCAGCCGATGCAAAAGCTCTCCGGCGGTGAAAACCAACGCGTGCTGCTGGCGCGAGCGCTGTTGAACAAACCGCAGTTGCTGGTGCTGGACGAACCCACGCAAGGGGTGGACGTCAACGGCCAACTGGCGCTGTACGATCTGATCGATCAACTGCGTAAAGAGCTGGGCTGCGCCGTGCTGATGGTGTCGCACGATCTGCATCTGGTGATGGCGAAAACCGACGAGGTCTTGTGCCTCAATCAGCATATCTGCTGCTCCGGCGCGCCGGAGGTGGTGTCGATGCATCCCGAATTCATCGCCATGTTCGGCAACCGCGGCGCAGAGCAACTGGCGGTATATCGTCACCATCACAACCACCGCCACGACCTGCAGGGAAGAATTGTTTTGAAGAAAACCGGGAGCCGCGAAGCATGATTGAACTGTTACTTCCCGGCTGGCTGGCCGGCGTGTTGTTGGCCGGCGCCGCCGGGCCGCTGGGTTCTTTCGTGGTCTGGCGCCGCATGTCCTACTTTGGCGATACCCTGGCGCACGCCTCGTTGCTCGGCGTCGCCTTTGGCCTGCTGCTGGACATCAATCCCTTCTATGCGGTGATCGCCATTACGCTGCTCCTGGCTCTGGCCCTGGTGTGGCTGGAACGCCGCCCGCAGCTTTCGGTGGATACCCTGCTCGGCATTCTGGCCCACAGCGCCCTGTCGCTGGGGCTGGTGGTGGTGGCGCTGATGTCCAACGTACGGGTCGATCTGATGGCCTATCTGTTCGGCGATCTGCTGTCGGTTACGCTGAGCGATATCCTGATGATCGCCGGCGGCGTCGCCGTGGTGCTGTTGGTGCTGTGGTGGCAGTGGCGCGATCTGCTGTCGATGACCATCAGCCCGGAGCTGGCGCACGTCGACGGCGTCAATCTGGCGCGGGCGCGCACCGTGCTGATGCTGGTGACCGCGTTGACCATCGGCCTGGCGATGAAATTCGTCGGCGCGCTGATCATCACTTCGCTGCTGATCATTCCCGCAGCCACCGCTCGCCGCTTCGCGCGCACGCCGGAACAAATGGCCGGCGTCGCGGTGCTGCTCGGCATGGTGGCCGTCACCGGCGGCCTGACTTTCTCGGCGTGTTACGATACGCCGGCCGGCCCTTCGGTAGTGCTCTGCGCCGCCGTGCTGTTCACGCTGAGCCTGTTCAAAAAACAGCAGGCTTGATTGAAGCCAGAACCAAAATATGACGAGGGCCGCAGATGCGGCCCTTTTGTATGGAGGATGGCAAACTTATGCTTCGCGTTCCAGCCCGAAATGCCGGTAGGCATGCTGGGTCGCCAAACGGCCGCGCGGCGTGCGCTGGATAAAGCCCTGCTGGATCAGGAACGGTTCAATCACGTCTTCGATGGTTTCGCGCTCTTCGCCGATCGCCGCCGCCAGGTTGTCCAGCCCGACCGGGCCGCCGGTAAACTTGTCGATAATCGCCAACAGCAGCTTGCGATCCATATAGTCGAAGCCTTCGGCGTCAACGTTGAGCATATCGAGCGCCTGCGCCGCCACCGCGCCGCTGATCACGCCGTTGGCGCGCACCTCGGCAAAGTCGCGCACCCGGCGCAGCAGGCGGTTGGCGATACGCGGCGTACCGCGCGCACGGCGGGCCACTTCATGGGCACCCTCGTCGGACAGCTCCAGCCCCAGGCAGCCGGCGCTGCGCGAGACGATGTGCTGCAGATCCGCCACCTGATAAAACTCCAGCCGCTGGACAATGCCGAAGCGATCGCGCAGCGGCGAGGTCAGCGAGCCGGCGCGGGTGGTAGCGCCCACCAAGGTAAACGGCGGCAGATCGAGCTTAATCGAACGCGCCGCCGGCCCTTCGCCGATCATGATATCCAGCTGATAGTCTTCCATCGCCGGATACAGCACCTCTTCCACCACCGGAGATAAACGGTGGATTTCGTCGATGAACAACACGTCGTGCGGTTCGAGGTTGGTCAGCATCGCCGCCAAATCGCCCGCCTTCTCCAGCACCGGGCCGGAGGTGGTGCGCAGATTCACGCCCATTTCGTTGGCCACGATGTTGGCCAGGGTGGTTTTCCCCAGACCCGGCGGGCCGAAGATCAGCAGATGGTCGAGCGCGTCGCCGCGCTGCTTGGCCGCCTGGATGAAAATCTCCATCTGCTCGCGCACGTGCGGCTGGCCAACGTATTCGCTCAACAGCTTGGGACGAATGGCGCGATCGAGGACTTCTTCCTCGTTGATCGGTTCGGCGGAGATCAGGCGATCGGCTTCAATCATTATCTACCTCTTAGCGGCCTTACAAAGCCGCGCGCAGCGCGTCGCGGATCAGGGTCTCGCAGTCGGCGCCCGGTTTGGCAATTTTGCTGATCATGCGGCTGGCTTCCTGCGGCTTATAGCCCAGTGCCACCAACGCCGAGACAGCTTCGGCTTCTGCGTCCGCTTCCGGCGCGTTGGCGGCGGCAGACGGCAGGCTGATCTCGCTGCTGCTGTTGAACAGATCGCCGTTCAGCCCTTTGAAGCGGTCTTTCATCTCTACCACCAGGCGCTCGGCGGTTTTCTTGCCTACGCCCGGCAGCTTGACCAGCGCGGTGATCTCTTCGCGCTCCACCGCGCTGACGAACTGCTGCGCAGACATGCCTGACAGGATCGCCAACGCCAGCTTCGGCCCGACGCCGTTGACCTTGATCAGCTCGCGGAACAGCGCGCGTTCCTGCTTGTCGTTGAAACCGTACAGCAGCTGCGCGTCTTCACGCACCACGAAGTGGGTAAACACGATGGCCTCTTGCCCCAGTTCCGGCAGCTCGTAAAAACAGGTCATCGGCATGTGTACCTCATAGCCCACGCCGTTCGCCTCCAGTAACACCAGCGGCGGCTGCTTTTCCAGAATATTTCCTCTGAGACGACCTATCATTTACCCTCCTGCAGAATGACCGGGCATGGCGCCCTGCCATGCCGTTGCTGGTAAAGCTTATAACATAAAAAAGGCTGGATGAATATCCAGCCTGAGCAATCATCGCTTTGCGTCAGCGCAAACGCCCGCGCGCCAGGTTCAACCGCCCTTCGCTCATCCGCAGCACGTTCTGGCTGAGGTGGCAGTGGGTAATGGCGATGGCCAGGGCATCGGCGGCGTCCGCCTGCGGGTTGGCCGAGAGTTTGAGCAGCGAGCGCACCATGTGCTGTACCTGCGCCTTTTCGGCCGCGCCGGTGCCGACCACGGTCTGTTTGACCTGCCGCGCCGCATACTCGAACACTTCCAGATTCTGATTCACCGCCGCGACGATCGCGACGCCGCGCGCCTGGCCGAGCTTGAGCGCCGAGTCCGGGTTCTTGGCCATAAACACCTGTTCGACGGCGAAGAAGTCGGGCTGAAACTGGGTGATGATCTCGCTGACGCCGGCATAAATCAGCTTCAGCCGCGTCGGCATGTCGTCCACCACCGTGCGGATGCAGCCGCTGGCAATATAGCTCAACTGACGCCCCTGCTGGCGGATAAGGCCATAGCCGGTGACGCGTGAGCCGGGATCGATACCGAGTATGATCGCCATATCTACATCCACCTTGCATGCACGGCGCCGCCGAACGGCGGCGCCCGTTTTACCGGATTACAGCGTCGCCGCCACTTCGTCGGAGATTTCACCGTTATGGTAAACTTCCTGCACGTCGTCGCAGTCTTCCAGCATATCGATCAGGCGCAGCAGCTTAGGCGCGGTTTCCGCGTCCATGTCGGCCTTGGTCGATGGGATCATCGACACTTCCGCCGCTTCGGCTTCGAAGCCCGCCGCGGTCAGCGCGTCTTTCACCGCGCCCAGGCTTTCCCAGGCGGTGAACACATCGATGGCGCCATCGTCATAGGTCACGATGTCTTCCGCACCGGCCTCCAGCGCCGCTTCCATCACGGTGTCTTCATCCAGGCCCGGTGCGTAGGTGATCACGCCCTTCTTGGTGAACAAGTAGGCCACGGAACCGTCGGTGCCGAGGTTGCCGCCGCATTTGGTGAAGGCGTGGCGCACTTCCGCCACGGTGCGATTGCGGTTGTCGCTCAGGCATTCGATCATCACGGCGGTGCCGCCAGGGCCGTAACCTTCATAGATGATGGTTTCCATATTGGTATCATCATCGCCGCCCACGCCGCGCGCGACTGCACGGTTCATGGTGTCGCGCGTCATGTTATTCGACAGCGCCTTGTCCATCGCCGCGCGCAGACGCGGGTTGGAATCCGGATCGCCGCCGCCCAGCTTGGCGGCCGTGACCAGCTCACGAATAATCTTGGTGAAAATTTTACCGCGCTTGGCGTCCTGCGCCGCTTTACGGTGCTTTGTGTTGGCCCACTTACTATGACCTGCCATAAAAAAATCTCCGAAAAAAACTACTGGACTGAATTGATCACGAACTCTTCAATCGCCTGCTGATTGCTCCACGACTTGGTCAACTTCACGGCCTCGGCCGCCTCAAGCCATTGGTAAGCGTGATGCTCGGTAATCACCGGATCGCGCTCTTCGGGCAACGCCAGACAGAACCAGTGCTCTTTATTGCGCGTGGTTCCCGGCGCATAGCGATGTCGCAAATGGACAAAGAGTTCAAACTCCACGCAGCGCTGGCAATCGAACAACGGCAGGTGCTCTGCTTCGATATCGATGCCGACTTCTTCCATGACTTCACGCCGCGCGGCATGCGGCGGCGACTCATCCTGTTCCAGGCTGCCGGTGACCGACTGCCAGAACTCGGTATCGTCGCGCCGCTGTAACATCAGCACCCGACCACTGGATTTCGCGTAAATCACTACCAGGATAGATTCAGGGCGCTTGTAACTCATCACTCGCTCTCTTGTTCCGCACCGGCTTTCTTTACCACGCTGATCGCCAGCTCCTGCAGCGCAGCCGGGTTAGCGAAGCTCGGCGCGTCGGTCATCAGACAGGCCGCCGCGGTGGTTTTCGGGAAGGCGATGACGTCGCGGATGTTGTCGGTGCCGGTCAACAGCATCACCAGACGATCCAGGCCGAAGGCCAGGCCGGCGTGCGGCGGCGTACCGTACTTCAGCGCGTCCAGCAGGAAGCCGAACTTCTCGCGCTGTTCGTGTTCGTTAATGCCCAGAATACTGAACACCGTCTGCTGCATTTCGCTACGGTGGATACGCACCGAACCGCCGCCCACTTCGTAACCGTTGATCACCATGTCATAGGCGTTGGCGATGGCGTTGACCGGCGCTGCCGCCAGCTCTTCCGGGCTCATGTCGCGTGGCGAGGTGAACGGGTGGTGCATGGCCGCCAGGCCACCCTCGTCGTCTTCTTCGAACATCGGGAAGTCAACCACCCACAGCGGTGCCCAGCTGTCGAGTTGGGTCAGCGCCAGATCGCGCCCCAGCTTCAGGCGCAGCGCGCCCATCGCATCGGTGACAATCTTGACGCTGTCGGCGCCGAAGAACAGGATATCGCCGGTCTGCGCATCGGTGCGCGCCAGGATGCTTTCCAGTACGTCCGCGCTGAGGAATTTGGCGATCGGGCTCTGCACGCCTTCCATGCCGGCGGCGCGGTCGTTGACCTTCAGCCACGCCAGGCCTTTGGCGCCGTAAATGTTGACGAAAGCGCCGTACTCGTCGATCTGCTTGCGGGTCAGCTGTGCGCCGCCCGGTACGCGGATCGCCGCCACGCGGCCTTTGGCGTCGTTGGCCGGGCCGGAGAACACTTTAAACTCGACGTCCTTGACCAGGTCAGCCACGTCCACCAGCTCCAGCGGGTTACGCAGGTCCGGCTTGTCGGAGCCAAAGCGACGCATCGCTTCGGCGAAGGTCATGACCGGGAAATCGCCCAGATCCACGCCCTTCACGTCCAGCCACAGCTCGCGCGCCAGCTTCTCCATCACTTCACGCACCTGATCGGCGGTCATGAAGGAGGTTTCGACGTCGATCTGGGTGAATTCAGGCTGACGGTCCGCACGCAGATCTTCGTCGCGGAAGCATTTGACGATCTGGTAGTAACGATCGAAGCCGGAC
The DNA here is from genome assembly GCF_057808395.1 of Serratia sp. TSO36. NCBI lineage: Bacteria > Pseudomonadati > Pseudomonadota > Gammaproteobacteria > Enterobacterales > Yersiniaceae > Serratia > Serratia sp. TSO36. The sequence continues at coordinate 237,362 of NZ_JBJZOU010000015.1, forward strand.
ATCATCAGCAGCTGTTTGAACAGCTGCGGGGACTGCGGCAGCGCGTAGAATTTGCCCTTGTGTACGCGGCTCGGCACCAGGTAATCGCGGGCGCCTTCCGGCGTCGCCTTGGTCAGCATCGGCGTTTCGATATCGAGGAAGCCGTGGCTGTCCATGAAGCGGCGCACGAAGCTGGTGATTTTGGCGCGGGTCTTCAGACGCTCGGCCATTTCCGGGCGGCGCAGATCCAGGTAGCGGTATTTCAGGCGCGCTTCTTCGCTGTTGACCTGATTGGAGTCCAGCGGCAGCGGCTCGGAGCGGTTGATGATCTCCAGCGCGTGGGCGAACACTTCCACTTCGCCGGTGGCCATATCTTTATTGATCTGGCTGTCCGGACGCGCACGCACGGTGCCGACGATCTGGATGCAGAACTCATTGCGCAGGTCGTAGGCCTTATCGAACGCCACTTTCTGGTCCGGATCGAAGAACACCTGCACGATGCCTTCGCGGTCGCGCATATCAATAAAGATCAGGCCGCCGAGATCGCGACGACGATTGACCCAACCACACAGAGTGACTTCCTGGCCCACGTGGGACAGATTCAACTGCCCGCAATATTCAGTACGCATACGCTATCCTTTTACACAGCCGATGCCGCGCCGGGCTACTGCGCCCCTGTCGCGCGGCTGTTATCTGATAAATTCTACTTGTTACCCGGTTTAAAATCCGTCGCATACCAGCCGGTGCCCTTAAGCTGGAAACCGGAGGATGAAATCAACTTGGTCAACGCGGGCTGCCCACACGCCGGGCAGTCTGCCAGCGGCGCATCGGAAAATTTTTGCAATTTCTCTAACCGATGGTTGCAAGCACCACATGCATATTCATAAATCGGCATAGGTCGTTGGATTAAAGAGTGTTGAAAAAAGGGAGTCATTATAAAGGAAATTCATCCGCCCGATAAGTGCGAACACAGCATTGTTACTGCACTAAATGGCGCGTTTTTGCTCGAATCAACACATCGGTTAACAAATTTCCCATTAACCTGCGACAGTTTTTTCACGTAGCCTGATTCTCCCCCGGTTTTGCGCCGAACGCAGCTCGCCCGGCGCGCCGAACAGTTTTTATCCACTTCGCAACGAGATGAAATCCATGCTGAAACTTGACGCCCAAACCACCGCTCTGGTGCTGATCGATTTGCAAAACGGCATTCTGCCCTACGCCGGCGGCCCGCACAGCGCCGACCAGGTGGTGGCGAACGCCGCCCTGCTGGCCGCCCGTTTTCGTCTGCTGGGCGCGCCGGTGCTGCTGGTGCGCGTCGGCTGGTCAGACTCCTTCGCCGAAGCGCTGAAACAGCCGGTGGACAAGCCGGCTCCCGCGCCCGCCGGCGGCTTGCCGGCCAGTTGGTGGGAGTTCCCCGCGCCGCTGGCGGTCTGCGACAGCGATATTCTGGTCATCAAGCGCCAATGGGGCGCCTTCTATGGCACCGATCTGGATTTGCAGCTGCGCCGTCGCGGCATCAAATCCGTGGTATTGGGCGGCATATCCACCAATATCGGCGTGGAATCCACCGCCCGCGCCGCCTGGGAGCACGGCTATGAGCTGGTGATCGCCGAAGATGTCTGCAGCGCGCAGAACGCGGAAATGCACCGTTTCGCGTTCGAACACATCTTCCCGCGTTTGGCGCGGGTGCGCGACACCGGCGAAATTCTTGCCGCGCTCGAGCGGTAACGTTAAGTTGTAGCCTGATAAGCCAAGGACAAGTAAAGGAAGACGACGCCGTGATCTACATCGGACTGCCGCAATGGCAACATGCAGCCTGGAATCGCATCGGGCTGCGTGATTTGGCGGATTACAGCCGCTATTTCAACTGCGTGGAAGGCAATACCACCTTCTACGCGCTGCCGAAGCTGGAAATCGTGCAGCGCTGGCGCGACATGACCGGTGACGATTTTCGCTTCTGCTTCAAATTCCCGTCGGACATCAGCCACAAGGCCGCCCTGCGCAACTGCGCCGCCGAGCTGCAGGCGTTTTACCACTGCCTGAGCCCGGTGCATCAACGCATCGGCCAACTGTGGCTGCAGTTGCCCGCCGCCTTCGGCCCCGATGAGCTGCCGCGCATGTGGCAGTTCTTCGCAAGCCTGCCGAAGGAATTCACCTACGGCGTAGAAGTGCGTCATCCGGCGTTTTTCGCCAAGGGCGAGGAAGAGCGTGCGCTGAATCAGGGATTGCACCAGCGCGGCATCAATCGGGTGATCCTCGACAGCCGCCCGGTGCATCACGCCGCCCCCAACACCGCCGCCGTGCGCGATGCCCAGCAGAAAAAGCCGAAGCTGCCGGTGCACGCTCTGGTCACCGCCGACCAACCGCTGGTGCGCTTTATCGGCGGTGACCAATTGGCCGACAACCTGCGCTGGTTCGACGCCTGGCAGCAAAAACTGCCGCTGTGGCAGCAACAGCATCAGCCCTATCTGTTTATTCATACGCCGGACAACGGCGATTCGCCCCAGCAGGCGCAAAAAATTTGGCAGCAGCTACGGCTGGCGATCCCCGATTTGCCTGCGCCGCCGGACTGGCCAGAACAAGATGCACTGTTTTGACCTATTAATCTGACCAATAACATCAAATATTTCCCCGCGACAGTGAATACAATGACGGCTATGATGCTGGCTGCCAGTTTTGGTTAGGGAACGGAGTTAAAAATGGTAAGCGCGCTTTATGTGGTGCTCGGCGCATTGTTGTTGATCAAACTCTCTTATGACGTAGTCAGATTAAGGATGCAGTACCGAGTAGCCTATGGCGACGGCGGTTTCTACGAATTGCAGACCGCCATCCGCGTGCATGGCAACGCCGTTGAATACATTCCGATTGCTGCCGTCTTGCTGGTGATTATGGAAATGAACGGCGCGGAAATCTGGATGATTCACCTTTGCGGCCTGATGCTGATGGCCGGGCGACTGGTGCATTACTACGGTTTGCGCAACCGCGAGGTTCGCTGGCGCCGTTCGGGCATGGCCGCGACCTATATCTCTTTGTTGTTGATGGTTCTGGCAAATATCTTCTATCTGCCCTGGGATCTGATTTTCAGCCTGCACTGATCTCGTTTTATCATCAGGCGGCCGCGCCGCCTGCTTCCGCTCCGCTTTTTTGCGCTTTTCTGTTAGACTACGCAGCTTCGAATTCTGAACTGATTTGCCGCTATGCCAAACCGCGATACCCTTTTTTCCGCCCCCATCGCCAAACTGGGCGACTGGACCTTTGACGAACGCGTCGCCGAAGTGTTCCCCGACATGATCCAACGCTCCGTTCCCGGCTATTCCAACATCATCTCGATGATCGGCATGCTGGCCGAGCGCTTTGTGCAACCCGACAGCCGGGTGTATGACCTGGGCTGCTCGCTGGGTGCGGCGACGCTGTCGATGCGGCGGAATATCAAGGTGCCCGGCTGCAATATCGTCGCCGTCGACAATTCGCCGGCGATGGTGGAACGTTGCCGCCGCCATATCGACGCCTTCCGCGCCGACACGCCGGTCGATGTCATCGAAGCCGACATTCGCGACATCGAGATCGAGAACGCCTCGATGGTGGTACTGAACTTTACGCTGCAGTTCCTCGAACCGGCCGATCGCCTGCGTCTGCTGGAGAAAATCTATCGTGGCCTGCGCCCGGGCGGCGCACTGGTGCTGTCGGAGAAGTTCAGCTTTGAGGACGCTGAAGTCGGCGAACTGCTGTTCAACATGCACCACGATTTCAAACGCGCCAACGGGTACAGCGAGCTGGAGATCAGCCAAAAACGCAGCATGCTTGAAAACGTGATGCTCACCGACTCAGTGGAAGCGCACAAGGCGCGCCTGCAACAGGCCGGATTCGAGCATGCCGAAGTGTGGTTCCAATGCTTCAACTTCGGTTCGCTGATCGCCCTGAAAGAGGGGGATGCGCAATGATCGAGTTCGGTGATTTCTATCAACGCATCGCCAAAAGCCCCCTCAGCCATTGGTTGGACACGCTGCCTGCGCAGCTGAGCGCCTGGCAACGCGAATCGCTGCACGGCAAATTCAAACAGTGGTTCAACTCGGTCGAGCATTTGCCGACGCTGACCCCCACCCGCCTCGATCTGCTGCACGGCGTGCGCACCGAGATGGAGCCGGGCCTGTCGCCGGGCCAGCTTGAAGGCATCGAGAAAATGCTGCGCACCCTGATGCCATGGCGTAAAGGGCCCTTCTCGCTGTATGGCATCGATATCGATACCGAATGGCATTCCGACTGGAAGTGGGATCGCGTGCTGCCGCACATTTCTCCACTGGCCGGCCGCACCATTCTCGACGTCGGCTGCGGCAGCGGTTACCACCTGTGGCGCATGATTGGCGCCGGCGCACACCTCGCCGTCGGCATCGATCCGATGCAGCTGTTCCTGTGTCAGTTCGAAGCGGTGCGCAAGCTATTAGGCGGCGATCAGCGCGCCCACCTGCTGCCGCTCGGCATCGAGCAATTGCCGGAATTGGCGGCGTTCGACACCGTGTTCTCGATGGGGGTGCTGTATCACCGCCGCTCGCCGCTCGATCATCTGTATCAGCTGAAAAACCAGCTGGTGGCTGAAGGTGAACTGGTGCTGGAAACGCTGGTGGTGGAAGGCGATCGCCACCAGGTGCTGGTGCCGGGCGATCGTTATGCGCAGATGCGCAACGTGTATTTCATCCCTTCCGCCGAGGCGCTGAAATGCTGGTTGGAGAAGTGCGGCTTCGTCGACGTGAAGATCGCCGATATGTGCGTCACCAGCCTCGAAGAACAGCGCCGCACCGGCTGGATGACCAGCGAATCACTGGCCGAATTCCTCGATCCGAACGATCGCAGCAAAACGATCGAAGGCTATCCGGCGCCCCTGCGCGCCGTGCTGACCGCCAAAAAGCCCTAGCGCTCGCTAATCGGGCCGGCCTGGGCCGGCCCGACGTTACCCGTTGTTGACATCGACAATCCGCAGCTCATACACCATGGTCGCGTTCGGCGGGATCTGCGGCGCATAGCCCGTTTCACCGTACGCCAACGCCGGCGGCACCACCATCGTCAGCGAACCATGATTTTTCAGATGGCCGATCGCCTCGCGGAACAACGGCGGATAGGCAGAGAGCGGCTGTGACATCACCTTCCCACTGCGATCCATATCCTGAATCACGCTGCCGTCGGTTAAACTTTCCTTCACCACGATGTCCACCCGCGCGTTTTCCTTAATGGCTTCATCACCCGCATAATCGATGCGATACCAGAAACCGGAAGGCGACTTCTGCGTGCCCTTTTTCTTTTTAAACTCGGTGACGAACGCCTCGCCCTTGCTGGTTTGCATCTTCGCTGCCTGGTTCCGGGCGTCGTTCACCGCTTTTTCCGACTCCACCAGCGCGCGGGTCAACTGCGCATCGCTTAGCTGGTAATGGCCGTTGAAGGTATCGATCACGCCCGCCAGCAGCACGGTTTTATCGGGATTGATACCCCAATTTTTACGCTCCGCCAGCATCGTTTGAATATCGCGCCCCAAAGCGACACCGGCAGCATAGCTCTGTTGCGCCGGCTTTTTCTCGAGCGCCTGCGCATCCGGCAGCCATTTGGCGCGAGAGCGCAGCCCATCCAGCTCCTCACGCAATGCCTGCTGCGTTTGGTTGGCGTCTGCTAGCGCCAATGCGTTTTTTTTCGCCTGCTCCGTCGTTTTCGCCAGTTGCAGCGTTGATTTTTCGCTTTCCGCCACCGCCGTTGCCAGCCGCTGCGCCAATGCCTTCGCCTGCTCGGTTTGCGTCTTGTTTTTTTCCTGTAGCTGCGCCAGCTGTTGCTGAAGTTCGCCCGTCGCCTTGGCGGCTTCGGCCTTTTGCTGTTCCAGCGCCGTTTTCAGGCTTTTCTCTTGCCGCTCGGCCTGTTGGCGTTGTTCATCCAGCTCTTTCTGCCGCAGTGCCAGCTGCTGCTGAAGTTCGCCCGTCGCCTTGACGGCTTCCGCCTTCTGTTGCGCCAGCTCAGCGGCGGCCGCTTGTTTGTCCTGCTCATAACGCTGGCGCGCTTTATCGTTGGCGGTCTGCGCCGCCGTCAGTTTCTCCTGCCAGGCGCTATCCGCCTGTTCAGGCAACGCCGCCAGCCGTTGTTCCAGCAAGGCGATACGCCGATCGCGCTCCTCGGTTTGTTGTTTTTCCTGCGCTAACGCTGCCTGCGCCTCGGCGATCTGCGCCTGAGCCTTGCGCTCCTGCGGCGTCAGGTTCAGCGCCCGTCGCACGCCGCTGGCGAAGTCGCTCAACGCGCTCAGATCGGGAGCAGCTGTCGGTTTATCGGCAGTCGTCAGGGACGACGCAACCCGCAACGCGGTCAGCTCCTGCTGCAGTGATTGAATAGCGGTTTGCTGTTGCTCCAATCGAGCCTCTTTCTCGCGCAGCGTCTTTTGCAACTGCGCCAGTTGCTTTCTCTGCGAGCTCGTTTCACGCGGTTGAACCGGCCGGGGCGCCGGCTTTTGGGTTTCCCGGGAGGGAGTAACCGCGGCGTCAGCTGCCGGTGCGTCCTGCCGCTGGTAGCGTTCGGCGAACTGCAGTAATGCCGGCACATCGTCATCCGCTGCGGCCATCGCTGGCGCAAACGCCAGCGGTATCATCAGGCTCAGTAATGCCTTTCTCGCACGAGGGGTCATTGGGCGCGCTCTCCGCGCTCAGCCAGGCCGGTCATCATGGCAGAACTGATGTCCGCGCACAGACGGCTGGTGCGATAACGATACAGGGCATCGACGGTTTCCTGCGTGCCCGTGTTGACCCGCTGGCGCACCCCGGCATACTGCGCCGCCCCCCCCATCAAGGTATCGAATTCGCGTTTGAATTTTTGGTATTTTTCGTTATCCATGCCGCGCATGGCATCCAACTCGCGCTGGCACTGCTGTATACGCTCGGCTTCACGCTGCCGCTTGTCTTGTTCCGCAATGTCTTCTGCGCTGGGCGGCTTACTTAATGCAGAAACAGGCCGCTTGGCGGTCTGGCAGCCGCTCAGGGCCAAGGTCAGCAAAAGCGCAGCGGTCAAACAGTGTGCCGTTCGGGTCATTATCGTTATCTCCTTGTTAAGTCCGCCGCCAACGCGCTCCGCGGCTGCATCGACGGCTCTCCTCATTAATGCTGTGATGTTCCGGTCATAGGCCGGCGATGAACGGGTATGAAAATGCAGACGTGGCGATGAGCGGCAGAGCGCAAATCATTCACCACGAAAATGCATACCAAAAAATCATTTAATATTATGATATTTAAAGGATTTTAACTCACAAACTTATCAGCAGGGCATGATGAGCGCAAGAAGAGATGGGGGGCAGTGCGACAGAGAAACAGCGTGAAACGGGCACCGCGTCTTCGCAAGACATAAAAAAAGCCCCGGCAAAACGCCGGGGCCTGGTACTTGCGTGATCGCCGAGGGCTCAGTGACACGCAAAGGGGTCTTACGGCCCGGAAACCGGTTGTCAAACGCGGTTAGCTGCGTGTTTATGCGCTTTGCGCCAGGGGATCAACCAAGGCCAGCGCGTTTTTCATCGCCTCCACCATTTCGCCATCCACGCAATAATGGCTAAATTCGTCAAACTCGTTATCGGAACACATGGTGACGCCCGCCTTGCGGTAACGCATGGTCGACGGCACCAGGTGACCGGAAGAGCTATGCAGTTCATGCAGGCCAATATCGACAAACTTGTGCAGATTGCTGAGGCGCACGCCGGCACCCGCCATGATTACCGGGCCCTGACTGGCCTGGCGCAAATCGCGCAGCAACGGCAGGCCCAGTTCGGCGCTCTGCTGCTGGCCGGAGGTCAGAATGCGCGCCACGCCCAGCTCGCTCAGTTGCTCCAACGCCACCATCGGGTTCTGGCACATGTCGAACGCGCGATGGAACGTCACCGCCATGCCCTCGCACAGCCTCATCACTTCGCGCATGCGCGGCAGATCGATGTGCCCTTCTTCGTCCAGCATGCCAACCACTACGCCGGGGAACCCCATCTCGCGGATCTGGCGAAGATCCTGTTTGATCACCTCGAAATCCACCGCGCCGTAGCAGAAATCGCCACCGCGAGGGCGAACGATCGGATGCACCGGGATCGAAACCCGCTCGCGCGCCAGACGCAGCGTGCCATAGCTCGGCGTCAATCCCCCCTCGCTCTGGCTGGCGCACAACTCAATGCGATCGGCGCCCGCCCGTTCGGCCGTCAGCGCGCAGTCGACGCTAAAGCAACAAACTTCCAGTTTTATCATTGTCACCCCCAGATAACGGCCAACATACGGCGGCAATTGTTCATTTCTTCATTTCTCACGTAGGCTCATGCATAGGCATAAACCGGCTCAGGGTTGTAACTATGGCATTCAATTTTGATCAATGGGTAGACCGCAGTCACAGTGACAGCGTTAAGTGGGATAAATATCGCGGCAGCGACATCATCCCGCTTTGGGTCGCCGACAGCGATTTCACCTCACCGCCGGCGGTGATCGAAGCCCTGCAGCGGCGCGTGGCGCACGGCGTATTCGGCTACACTCACCCATCCCCTGATCTTATTGAGGTTTTTACCCGCCGCATGGTAGAGCGCTACGGCTGGCACATCAAGCCGGAATGGATCATTTTCCTTCCTGGGCTGGTGTGCGGCCTGAATTTGTGCGTGCGCGCCTGCACCGAAGAACACCAGAGTACGCTGGCCCCCTCTCCCATTTATCCGCCGTTTCGCAAAGCGGCCAAGTTCGCCGGGCGCGAGCACCTCGCGGTGCCGCTGAAGGCGACCGGCCAACGCTGGGTGCTGGATTTTTCCTCGCTGCATGATCGGCTGAGTGGCAACGAGAAACTCCTGTTTCTGTGCAACCCACAGAACCCCGGTGGCACCGTTTATCGCCGAGAGGAGCTGTTGCAGCACCATCAGTTCGCTCGCGAACACGATTTAATCGTCTGTTCCGATGAGATCCACTGCGAACTGCTGCTTGAGCCCGGCGTGCGGCATACCCCTTTCGCCACCCTGAATGACGATGCGGCCCAACGCAGCGTGACGCTGATGTCGCCGTCAAAAACGTTTAATCTCGCCGGACTGGGCGCTTCACTGGCGATCGTTCCCAACGAAGCGCTGCGACAAAAGCTGAAACGCGCGCGCAGCGGTATCGTGCCGGAGGTCAATCTGTTGGCGCTGGTGGCGGCGCAGGCGGCTTATCAATACGGGCAACCCTGGCTGGATGAGCAGTTGATTTATCTGCGCGCCAATCGCGATCGGCTGATAAAGCGTATCAACGCCATGCCGGGATTGACGTTGCTGCCTGTCGAGGCCACCTACCTGGCCTGGATAGACTGCAGCGCGTTGCCGGTGGATAACCCGCATCAGTTCTTCGAACGTGCGGGCGTTGGGCTAAGCGCCGGTTTGGACTTTGGCGATCGGCGCTTTGTACGGCTTAACTTTGGTTGCCGATGGGCACTGCTCGATGAAGCGCTCGATCGCATGGCGCGAGCCTGTGCGGCACTGCCTGGCTAACCTTGTTCGCTGGCGACGATGTCTCGAATGGAATAAGGATGAAACTTGATCGTGACCGTTCCGTCGGTGATGGCCAGCGTCGGGTTCGGCAGCCGTTCGCCCTCGCCTTTTGGCGAGCTTTGCTTCAGCTTGATCCCCGGCGCCAGCAACGCTTCATCGGCCAGGTGGCTCAACGCCCGGGCGTACAGCGTCTGCGGATCGCCACTGAGCACTAATTCGACGTGTTCCCAGCCTTCGTGCGGATAGCGTTTCTCCCCCGGATACGGCAGTTCGATGCAGTCTATCCGCCATGGCCCAACGGCCAGCGGCTGAGACAAGTCGAACAGACAGATAGGCCGCCCGTTGATCATCGATTCGGACAGCAGTGTCCCGCACTGCATCAGCCCTTGGCGCCAGCGCTCGGCGGTGGCGTTCTGGTGACAGCGCAGTGAGATGTGATCGGCGGTAAACGCGGACAGATCAAGCCGCAATTTGGCGGCAAATTGATGCAACGCCTGTTCGAAACGCGGCAGGTCGTGCTTCAGATCGTCAAGCTCGGCAATGGCCTGCAAGGGAGTGGTCATAGGAACCTCAAAACAACGGGGCGCAAAGTTAAACGCCGTAATTTACACGCTGGCGACAGCGCTCGCCAGCGTTGCGAGGTTTTTCGGCGGCAGTTCAGCATGATTTTTGGTTGCGGACAGGGAGAATAAAAGCCGGATTTTTATTAAGGTGACAGCTTATTAAATCAACGGAAAAATAAAAAATAAGATTTTTCGCAAGACATTATACCTTTTCTTTATGACGCTATGATTTAAGTTATTTTGCACAAAATCCTCTGCAGGCCATTGGTCAAGCCGATTGAATCGCTGGGTTTAATCAAAACGACTCACTTATCAATGTCGCACAAATCCGCAATCACAACCCGTTGTAAAAGAAGAAAATAAAACGCATTAATTGATTAAAAGCTAAGGATTATCTTAATTTAACTCCAGACAATTGATTCACCAAGACAACTCGGCTACTTTGGAGGAAATTTAAATTCGAGATGATCATTATGTTATTGCTGACGATATCCTTGGTGTTGATAATTATCGCCGTATACGCCATCTACCGTCATTTCAAATCACGCAGCGTCAACACGCTGGATGCCGGTCGCCGCAATAAAAAGCGCTAGCTTCGCAACTCTCCCCTCCGTACATTCTGTTCAGCTCATTCCGCTTTTCACCTTCCGGCAATCAACGCGCCGCACCCGACAACTGTTTCATCGCAGCGGCCGCGCCAACTGCTGACGGACTCCGTCAGATCGGTTACAATTGCAGGCTGTTTTGTGGCGGTCGCCCATCGCGCCCGCCACCGTTGAATCCCACAGGGGCTGGCTTCAGCCCCTCGTTCGTCATTAAGGTAACCCGGTGAATATTCAGGTTCTTCTTTCAGATAAAGTCAGCCAGGCGCTGATCGCCGCTGGCGCGCCAGCCGATTGCGAAGCGCAGGTCCGCCCTTCCGCCAAGGCGCAGTTTGGTGATTACCAGGCCAACGGCGTGATGTCCGTCGCCAAAAAGCTGGGCATGCCGCCCCGGCAGCTGGCGGAAAAAGTGGTGCAACTGCTGGATCTCGGCGACGTCGCCGGTAAAGTGGAAATCGCCGGTCCCGGCTTTATCAACATTTTCCTGAACAGCGACTGGGTCGCCCGCCAGGCCGACCAGGTGCTGAACGCACCGAAACTGGGCATTGCGCCGGTTGAGCCGCAAACCATCGTTATCGACTACTCCGCGCCGAACGTGGCGAAAGAGATGCACGTCGGCCATCTGCGCTCCACCATCATCGGCGACGCCGCGGCGCGTACCCAGGAGTTTCTGGGCCATAAAGTGATCCGCGCCAACCACGTCGGCGACTGGGGCACCCAGTTCGGCATGCTGATTGCCTACCTGGAAAAAATGCAGAACGAAAACGCCAGCGACATGGGCCTGTCCGATTTGGAACAGTTCTATCGCGAAGCCAAGAAGCATTACGACGAAGACGCCGAGTTCGCCGAGCGCGCGCGCGCTTACGTCGTCAAGCTGCAGGGCGGCGATCAGTACTGCCTGAAAATGTGGCGCAAGCTGGTCGACATCACCATGGCGCAAAACCAGCTGACCTATAACCGCCTGAACGTCACGCTGACCGAAGACGACGTGATGGGCGAAAGCCTGTATAACGCGATGCTGCCGGGCATCGTCGCCGATCTGAAAGCCAAAGGGCTGGCGGTGGAAAGCGAAGGCGCCACCGTGGTGTTCCTCGACGAATACCAGAACAAGGATGGCGACCCGATGGGCGTCATCATCCAGAAAAAGGATGGCGGCTATCTCTACACCACCACCGATATCGCCTGCGCCAAGTACCGCTACGAAACCCTGGGCGCCAATCGCGTGCTGTATTACATCGACTCCCGTCAGCATCAGCACCTGATGCAGGCCTGGACCATCGTGCGCAAGGCCGGTTACGTGCCGGAGTCCGTCTCGCTGGAACACCACATGTTCGGCATGATGCTGGGCAAAGACGGCAAGCCGTTCAAAACCCGCTCGGGCGGTACGGTGAAGCTCTCCGATCTGCTGGATGAGGCCATCGAACGCGCCGAACAGCTGATCGCCGGCAAAAACCCGGATATGCCGGAAGACGAAATGAAAACCGTGGCCCGCGTGGTCGGCATCGGCGCGGTCAAATACGCCGATCTGTCGAAAAGCCGCACCACCGACTATGTTTTCGACTGGGATAACATGCTGGCCTTCGAAGGCAATACCGCGCCTTACATGCAATACGCCTATACCCGTGTGGCATCGGTATTCAAACGCGCCGGGATCGACGAAAGCAGCCTGACGCTGCCGCTGACGCTGACCGAAGAGCGTGAAATTGCGCTGGCCACCCGCCTGCTGCAGTTCGAAGAGGTGCTCACCACCGTCGCGCGTGAAGGCACGCCTCACGTCATGTGCAGCTACCTGTACGATCTGGCCGGCCTGTTCTCCGGTTTCTACGAGCACTGCCAGATCCTGAACGCCGACAGCGAAGAAGCGCGTCAGAGCCGCCTGAAGCTGGCGCTGCTGACCTCGAAAACGCTGAAAACCGGTCTGGATACGCTGGGCATCGAAACCGTCGAACGCATGTAAACCGCGCCGCTCAGAAAGCAAAAAGGTCGCCCAGGCGACCTTTTTTTGTTCTTGCCTTCGGCTCAGGCGACGCGGCGCGCAAAATCGCGCGGGCGGAAGCCCAACCCGGCCAGCACGCCAAAGTACGCCACCACACCGGCCACCACCACCGCCGCCAAGCGCAGCAAACGCTCCAGCATATTGCCCTGATCCCAGGCCGGCATCAGCCACATCGCGCCAATCAACACCGCCGACATCACCAGCACGGCGATCACCAGCTTGGTGAGGAACAGCGCCCACCCCGGCTGCGGCTGAAAGATCTTCTGTTTGCGCAGTTGCCAATACAGCAACGAGGCGTTCAGACAGGCCGCCAAACCGATCGACAGCGCCAGGCCGGCATGCTTCAACGGGCCAATAAATGCCAGGTTCATCACCTGCGTCATGATCAGCGTGATGATGGCGATCTTGACCGGCGTTTTAATGTCCTGCCGCGAATAGAAGCCCGGCGCCAGCACTTTAACCACGATCAGCCCCATCAGCCCAACCGAGTAAGCCACCAGCGCGCGTTGCGTCATCGCCGCGTCAAAGGCGCTGAACTTGCCGTACTGGAACAGCGAAACGGTCAATGGCTTGGCCAAAATGCCGAGCGCGATGGCGCTCGGCAACGCCAGCAGGAAGCACAGGCGCAGCCCCCAATCCATCAGGCGCGAATACTCGTCGTGGTTGCCGCTCGAGAAGCTTTTGGCCAGCGACGGCAGCAGGATGGTGCCCAAGGCCACGCCCAGCACGCCGGAAGGAAACTCCATCAGGCGGTCGGCGTAGTACATCCAGGACACCGAGCCGGACACCAGGAACGAAGCGAAAATGGTGTTGATGATCAGCGAGATTTGGCTGACCGACACCCCGAGGATCGCCGGCCCCATCTGGCGCATCACCCGCCAGACGCCGGCATCGCCCAGCTTGAGGCGCGGCAGCACCAGCATGCCTATCTTGCGCAGATGCGGCAGCTGATAACCCAGCTGCAGCACGCCGCCCACCACCACCGCCCAGGCCAGCGCCAGCACCGGCGGGTTGAAATACGGAGCGGCGAACAGCGCGAAACCGATCATGCTGACGTTAAGCAGCGTTGGCGCAAAAGCCGGGATCGAGAAGCGGTTCCAGGTATTGAGGATCGCCCCCACCAGCGACGCCAGTGAGATCAACAGAATATAGGGGAAGGTGATGCGCAGCAGCGTCGACGTCAGGGCAAACTTGTCGGGCGTATCGGTAAAGCCCGGCGCAGTAATGTAAATAACCCAGGGCGCGGCCAGCATCCCCAGCACCGTCACCACCGCCAGCACCAGCGTCAGCAGCCCGGAGACGTAGGCAATAAAAGTGCGCGTCGCCTCTTCACCCTGCTGGCTCTTGTATTCGGCCAGGATCGGCACGAAGGCCTGAGAAAACGCCCCTTCGGCAAAGATACGGCGTAACAGATTCGGGAGTTTGAACGCCACGAAAAAGGCGTCCGTTGCCATGCCGGCCCCGAACACGCGCGCGACGATCGCATCGCGGGCAAAGCCCAACACCCGCGAAAACATCGTCATCGAGCTGACGGCAGCCAAGGCTTTGAGTAGGTTCATGTGGTTGTCTGATAGGTACCGTAAATATCAACGCCTGCAACAGCAGGCGTCAGTGAAACAATCGGCTCAGTTTACGCATCCGGAAAAGAATAGCTACCGCCATATGTTACATAGAGTTATCCCGCAGCAAACGCTCGACCACCCGCTGGGCGGCCAGCGCCTGTTCGCCGCCGGTTTCCGGCGCGCTCTGATTGGCGACGGCATCAAGGAAATGCCGCACCGCACCGTCGAAGCCGCGTTGCACCAGCGTGCTTTGCCAGCCCGGCACCGGCTGCTCCAACTCGCCCTGCGCATCTTCACGCAGCCAGTGGCGCATATCGGTCAACTGATACAGCGCGCCGTCGGTCACCGCCTGCACGCTTTCGCGCTGGCTGCCGCCGCGGCGATGCATACTGGTCGTCACCTGGGTGTCGCCGCAGGCGAAGTGATGCTCGGCGTACAGCATTTCACCGGCGGCGTTGGCGCGCAGGCTGCCGCTCAGCAGTTGCTCCCGTCCGCCCGCCAGCCACAGCGCAGTGTCCACCACGTGCAGGTAATCATCCAACAGGGTAAAACGCAGATCGTGCGGGCCGACGCTGTCCGCCCGATGTTTATCCATGCGAATGGAGGCAGGCTGGTTCATTCGCTGTTTGAGCTGCCGGTAAAGCGGCGCGAAACGGCGGTTGAACCCCACCATCAGCGTTTTGCCTCGCCGCTCGGCCTGCTCAAGCAGCTGCTCGCCCTGCTCCAGCGTCTCCGCCAGCGGTTTATCGACGTAAACGTGCACGCCGCGGTTCAGCAGCTCGCCTATCACCGAAAAATGGCTGGCGGTGCTGCTGTGAACAAAGACCGCGTCGCACTGTTCGGTCAGGCTGTCCAGACGGGAGAAACAGGCCATGCGGTAGCTGTCGCACAGCGGCTGCGCTTTTTGCTGATTGGGCGAAAAACCGCCCACCAGCGTCCAATCCGCCGCCTGGCCGAGGATTGGCAGATACGCCTTCTGTGCGATACTGCCCAACCCCACCACGCCTACACGCAATTTAGTCATTCGCATCCCTCGCCAACAGCTGTTGCAACTGCCGTTTCAGCTCCGCCACTTCGCTTTCCAATGCGCTGACTCTGGCGCTCAGTTCGCCGTCGTCCTCAGCGTCGAACGCCGCCGGCGGCGCTTCATCAATCTGGCCGCTGAACAGATGCATGAACCGGCTTTCGCGCTTGCCCGGCTCACGCGCCAGGCGCACCACGAACGGGCCATCTTCGCGCGTGGCCAGTTGCTGCAGCACCTGTTCGACCTCGCTGACATCGCTGAACTCGTGCATCCGATTGGTGCGGGTGCGCAACTCGCCCGGCGTTTGCGCGCCGCGCAACAGCAAGGTGGCGATCACCGCCAGTTCGGCAGGCGAGAGTTTCAGCTGGCCGAACTCGGAGTTGCAAAACCGCTGTTCGTACTTCACCACCCGATTGCCGAACCCGCTGAGGGTGCGCAGGAAATGTTTGCGCAGCAACAGATCGAGCAGTTGCTGCACTTCGCTTTCGCTCAGGTCCATCACCGGTTCGCGGTTGGTTTTTTGGTTGCATGCCAGCGTAATGGCATTCAGCGAAAGCGGGTATTGATCCGGTGTCGTGACCTGTTTTTCCAACAGACAGCCGATAACCCGGGCCTCTCTGGCGTTCAATTCATATTTCATCGTTTGGCCTCAACGTGGGGGTAGCCACTCTTTATTGGTGTATGCCGTCAAAACGTGGTCTTGCCACTGGCCGTCGATCAGCAGGTAATCCTTGGCGTAACCTTCGCGTTCGAATCCCAGACGCGTCAGCAATGCGCCGCTGCGCTGGTTGTGTGGCATATAGTTGGCCATGATGCGGTGCATGCGCTGTTGGCGCAGCATATAGCGGATGGCGGACTGCAAGGCTTCGAACATCAGCCCTTGCCCCTGCCACTTTTCCCCCAGCGAATAGCCGAGGAAACAGGCATGAAACGAGCCGCGCAGCACGTTGCTGAAGTTCGCCACGCCGCGCACTTCCTGCTCTTCTGGATCGAGCAGGATAAAATAGTAGGCGCTGCCCTGCTTTTGCATTTCGGTGATCATGCCCAGACGCGCCTGCCAGCCGGAAGGATAACAGTGGCTTTCGTCGCGCACCGGCTCCCAGGGTTTGAGAAAGGCTCGGTTCTCGGCATAATAATCCGCCAGACGGTAGGCATCCCGTTCATTCACTAAACGGACCACCATCCGGTCGGTTGTAAGACGTACTTTTGGCGATGCAGAGCGATAGCCGAACATCATTTCCCCCGCAGTCAAAACGGTTCGATAAGAAGTATTTATTGGGAAGCCGCGTGGATAATTATCCGGCGCCGACCTGATGCCATGACTTTATTTTGCCAATAGCGCCTCAGAACCGCACTTCCCCGCATTCAATATAACCGTAGCCCGCCCCCGAGGTAAAATCCCGGTCGCTCAGTAAATCGCCGAATACGCGTTTTACGGCGTTTTTCCGCCCATTTTGCAGCACAGGTAACACCTTGACGATAAAAAAATATTATCTACACGCCCCCTGTCGCCGTAGGGGAATTGGGTAGAGAATGGAAGCGTTGTTCCCCCTCTTTCTTTAATTGCTCATGGTGAAGCATGTCTCTGGTGTCGCAAGCACGCAGCTTGGGTAAATATTTTCTGTTGCTCGATAATCTGCTGGTGGTTTTAGGCTTCTTTGTCGTTTTTCCGCTTATTTCGATCCGCTTTGTCGATCAATTAGGATGGGCGGCGCTGATCGTCGGCATCGCGCTGGGTTTGCGGCAGCTGTTGCAACAAGGGCTCGGCATCTTTGGCGGCGCCATCGCCGATCGCTTCGGCGCCAAGCCGATGATCGTCACCGGCATGTTGCTGCGCGCCGCCGGTTTCGCCACCATGGCGATGGCCGATGCCCCCTGGATCCTGTGGTTCTCCTGTGCGCTTTCCGCCCTCGGCGGCACGTTATTCGATCCGCCGCGCACCGCTTTGGTGATCAAGCTGACCCACCCACACGAACGCGGCCGTTTTTTCTCGCTGCTGATGATGCAGGACAGCGCCGGAGCGGTGGTCGGCGCGCTGATCGGCAGTTGGCTGCTGCAGTACGACTTTCACTTTGTCTGCTGGGTTGGGGCGGCGATCTTCGTGCTGGCCGCCGGCTGGAACGCCTGGCTACTGCCGGCTTATCGCATCTCTACCGTGCGCATACCGATGAAGGAAGGCATGTTGCGGGTCCTGCGCGATCGCCGCTTCCTCACCTATGTCCTGACGCTGACCGGTTATTACATGTTGGCGGTGCAGGTGATGCTGATGATGCCGATCGTGGTCAACGAAATCGCCGGTTCACCGGCGGCGGTGAAATGGATGTATGCGATTGAAGCGGCGCTGTCGCTATCGCTGCTCTATCCGCTGGCGCGTTGGGGAGAAAAACACTTCCGGCTAGAGCAGCGCCTGATGGCGGGCCTGTTGCTGATGACACTCAGCCTGCTGCCGATCGGTCTCGCCACCAGCTTGCAGGGTGTATTCACGCTGATCTGCTGCTTCTATCTGGGATCGATCATCGCCGAACCGGCGCGCGAAACGCTGAGCGCTTCGCTGGCCGATCCGCGTGCGCGCGGCAGCTATATGGGCTTCAGCCGCCTCGGCCTGGCGCTGGGCGGCGCGTTGGGTTATACCGGCGGCGGCTGGATGTACGATACCGGCCGGACGATGAACATGCCGGAGCTGCCCTGGTTGCTGCTTGGTGCAGTAGGCTTCGCTACGCTGCTGGCGCTGTACTGGCAGTTCAGCCCGCGGCGCAGCGCGTCGATGATGCTGCGCCGCGGTTGACGCCATAGAAATCCGGCCGAATCGGCAACAGCTGCTATCCTGTTAGTAAAAACACCCACAGGAGCCCGTCGGCATGAGTGAAGAAGCAAAATTACCGCAACTACTCGAACATATGATACTGAACTTGCGCATGATTTATGCGCGCGCCACCCTGGTGGAGAAGGCGCTGGCCCATATCCTCGCCAGCGACGCCGGCCTGAAAAACGATATTATCAAACAGCTGCAGGTCGTCACCGCCGCCAACGAACGTGACCGAATCGATCTGGATGAAGCTCGCATTCACCTGATCGATGTGCTCAACTCAGTACCGGCCAAGAAATAACGCCCCCTGGCCCGCGCCGATGCGCGGGCAATTTCGCAATAACGCACCATCCAACACACGCACGTCAAGACAGCCTCGATAAGCTGTGGTAACTATTGCTGTTAAAACCTGACAACCCGGAGCAAGCATGAAACTGTTTATTTACGATCATTGCCCATTCTGCGTGAAAGCCCGCATGATTTTCGGCCTGAAACGTCTGCCGATTCGCCTGGTCACGTTGCTCAACGACGATGAAACGACTCCGTTTAACCTGATCGGCCAAAAAATGGTGCCTATCTTGGTCAAAGACAACGGTGAAGCGATGCCGGAAAGCCTGGATATCGTGCGCTATGTCGATGCTCTGGACGGCAAGCCGGTACTGACCGGCCGCACCAACCCGGCCATCGCCGAGTGGCTGCAGCAGGTCGGCGGTTACAGCGCGAAATTGTTGTTGCCGCGAATTGCGCATGCCGATTTCGAAGAGTTTGCCACCGACAGCGCCCGCCGTTACTTTATCGATAAAAAGCAGGCGTCAATCGGGGATTTCGCCGAGCATCTCGCCAATAGCGCCGATCTGATCGCCCAGTTGGAAGCCGATCTGCAAGCGCTGTCGCCGCTGATCGTCTCCGCCGACGCGGTGAACGGCGAACTGTCCGAGGACGATATTCACCTGTTCCCGCTGCTGCGCTCATTGTCGATCGTCGCCGGGGTTGCGCTGCCGGATAACGTGGAAGCCTACCGCAACCGCATGGCGCAGCGCAGCGAGGTGCCGTTGCTGCTGGATATGGAACAATAACGTTTGAGCAACCAAAAGGATATGGCGTACTGATGCTGAAAATGGTGCTCGCCACCGCTCGCGATCGGGCGCGGCTGAAGGAAATAACCTCCGTTCTGATTCGTTACGGTCTGCAAGACGTTCTGCGTCTGCTGGGCCTGGGAGCCTTGTTGCACGGCGCCCGCGCTGGATCCGCTCAACAGGACGCCCAAACCCTGCCTGAGCGGCTGCGCGAAGCGCTCGAGGCGCTGGGGCCTACCTTTGTCAAATTCGGCCAGATCCTGGCCACGCGTTCCGACCTGCTGGATCCGGCCTGGACCGACGAACTGGATCGCCTGCACAGCCGGGCGGCGGTGTTGCCATGGGAAACGCTGGCGCCACAGATCGTTGCCGACCTGGGCGGCGAACCCGAGCGGCTGTTCGCCGAATTCGATCGCACGCCGCTGGCGGCGGCGTCGATGGCGCAAATCTACCGCGCACGCCTGCACAGCGGCGAACAGGTGGTGGTGAAAGTGCTGCGGCCCGGTCTGGCGAAAACCATCCACGCCGATTTGCGGCTGCTGGCCTCGCTGGCGGAAACCGTAGAGCAGCAGAGCCCCGCGCTGGCGCGCTATCGGCCGCGGCAGATGGTCCGAGCGCTGGCGACGGCGCTCAATCATGAACTGGATTTGACCCACGAAGGGCATAACTGCGACCGCGTCGCCGGGATGTTCGCCCATCAACCTGACGTCGTCGTTCCCAAAATCTATTGGCAATGGTCTTCCCCGCGCCTGTTAGTGCAGGAATACCTGCCCGGCACCGCGCCGGAAAACCCTCAGCAGCTGGCGGCGGCGGGCTTTGACGGCCCGCTGCTGGCGCAACGCGGCGCCCGCGCCTTTATGAGCATGGTACTGGAGCATCGGCTGTATCACGCCGACCCTCACCCCGGCAACGTCATGGCGCTGAGCGGTGACCGCGTCGGCTTTATCGACTTCGGCATGGTGGGCCAGCTGTCCGAGCGGCGGCGCAACCAGTTGCTCCTGCTGCTGCAGGCCATCGCCGATCGTCAGTCCGAAGGCATCGTCAACACGCTGATCGCCTGGTCGGACAGCGAACCGCTGGATTTGATGGATCTGGAGCTGGCGGCGCAAAACTTTCTCGACAAACAGGCCGCCACCACTCTGACCTTGGGCAAGGCCCTGACCGACCTGCTGGTGATGGCGCGTGAGCACCAACTGGCGCTGCCGCCCGATCTGGTGCTGCTGTTCAAGGCGTTAATCACCGCCGACGGCGTGCTGCACCGATTGGATCCGGCCTTCGACATCGTCGCCACGCTCAAACCGATGCTGCAACAAACGGTGCTGCAACGCTATGCCCCGGACGCCGTGCGCCAGCGGCTGTTGGCTCTGGGCGGGGAAGCGCTCGACGCTGGAGAAGAACTGCCGCAAACCCTGCGGCTATTGGTTCGCCGTCTGAAACGCGGGCAGCTCAATGCCGATATCAACGTCAGGAACCTCGGTCAGTTGAGCAAAGCGCTGGAGCGCGCCGCCGTCACCCTGGCCATCGCTATCGTCACCGCCGCTTTTGCCCTGGGCCTGGCGCCTTATCTGATGCATTCTTCGCTGCGGCTGTGGGGCATTCCGCTGTTCCCGCTGTTGGGGGGCGCGGCCTGCCTGGCCGGCGTGGCGCTCTTGGCGCTGCGATTGCGGCGTTGACGCTTTCGGCGTTATCCGATAGGTGTCGCCCACTTTTGCGCGCACTATCCCCTGCACATCGCCGCCTGCCGTTTTCAGGCGCAGGCGGAACGTTTATAATGATTAATCAATTATCTGCAGCACTTTTCGCCAGCAGTCGCAATGAGGCATTAATGAAGAAGATCCTGATGGGCGCAGCCGCCCTGCTGTTCGCCGGCGTATTGGCCGGTTGCAATCAACTGACCCAGTACACCCTGAGCGAGCAGGAAGTGAATGATTACCTGCAGAAACACAACGACTATCAGAAGCAGATCGGCGTGCCCGGCCTGGTGGACGCCAACATCGTACTGACGCAGTTGCAAAGCCAGATTGGCCGCAGCGAGCCGGGCAAGGTCACCCTTTCCGGCGATGCCAAGGTCAATATCACGTCGATTCTCGGCCCGCAGGCGGCGGATCTGAAGCTGACGCTGAAAGCGCAGCCGGTTTACGACCGTGCACAGGGCGCCATTTACCTGAAAGACATGGAACTGACCGATTACAGCGTGCAGCCGGAAAAAATGCAGACGGTGATGAAAGCGCTGACGCCATATCTGAATCAGTCGCTGAAGTCTTACTTCGACCAAAAGCCGGCTTATGTGCTGAATCCTGACAACAGCAAAACCGAAGCGCTGGCGAAAAAACTGGCGAAGGGATTGGAAGTGAAGCCGGGTGAGTTGGTGATCCCGTTTAGCGACTGACCGCCTCTTGATGCATCAAGCCCGCCGCCAGGCGGGCTTTTTATTGCGGAAAACGATTACTGCGGCGCGCTGTAGGCGATCTCGCCGGTGTTGCAGTTGAGCGTCACGTTGTAGGTTTTATCCGCCTTGGTGCCGCGCACCGTCAGCGGCACCTGCCACACCTGATCCTTGCCGGTGATGGCATCCGGGCTGACCCAGGCGATCGGCGTTGCGGTGCCCAGCAGTTTTTTGTCCGCCTCCCAGCGCGTGATGCGGTTCTGCAAGAAGTCGCGCTTGACCTGGGCGGCGATATCCGCCGGCTGCAGCCCCGCACACTGCCCCACCTTGGCGCTGCGTTGCTCTTGAACCTGCGCCCACACCGCAGTCGATGCTCCCATCATGGCCAACAAGGCGATAGCCAAAGCCGTTTTTTTCATGTCTCCTCCCGTTGTGATTAGCGCTATCCGGGCGCCCATCCCTGGCTCACAACAGGGTTTCGGTAAAGGGTTACCGTTTGACGAACTCGATGACAAACAGCGCATCCAGACCCGGATAGATTTCCTTGATCACCTGCTTCAGTTCGCCGAGCGACATGTTCTCCTGCTGTGCATGGCGTTCGGTCAGCGCATCCAGGCGCACCGGCGTTACCGACAGCACTTCGATAAAGCAGAAAAATACGCCGTCTTCATTGCGGCTTACGCGCAATACCTCGCCCGGTTCGAAGTGCGACTCACTGGCATCCCGAATGGTGATGGTTTTGCGCCCCGCCAGAATGTCTTGCTCAAAGCGGCTGAAGAAAGTTATTTCACGGCTCATTTTAGATCCTTTTTCATCACAACACCGCAACATAAGCCATTATGCCGCTTGCTTTTCTGACGCAGATCCCTCTTTTGAGTTAGAGACCGCTTTTTTCGCTTTCGCTTCCGTCGGTTTCTTGCCGGTTTCCGCCGGTGATGCGCCGCGCAGGATCAGCCCCAGCGCATCCTTATTCTCCGCCAGGAAGAAGCTCAGCCCTTCGCGCTGTTCGTCATCCAGGTTCAGCGGCGCCTGTTGCAACCACTCTCCGAGGTTATCCGCCAAATCCAGCATTTTGTCGTAGGCGTCGGCTTCTTTCTTGCTCGCGAAAGTCATTTTTTCCTCACCGTTTCTCACCACCACATATTTAACTTCAACCGCCATGCGTGCGTCCTCAAATACTCAAATAACTGTAGTTATATACAGTATAAATAGATAACGGCAGGAAGGCAAACCGCCGCCCGCCTTCGGCTTATTTCAGCAGCCGCACCTTGCAGCTCTTGCCTTTGATTTTGCCCTGTTGCAACTGTTGCAGCGCCTTGCGCGCGCTGGCTTTACGGATCGCGACGTAGGCGTGCACCGGGAACATGTCGATCTTGCCCACTTCCGCCGCCGTCAGCCCGGCATCGCCGGTCAGCGCGCCGAGGATATCGCCGGGGCGGATCTTCGCCTTGCGGCCGCCGTCGATGCACAGCGTTACCATCTCCGCCTCCAGCGAGCCGTTAGCCGCCCCGCTCAG
The DNA here is from genome assembly GCF_057808395.1 of Serratia sp. TSO36. Taxonomy (NCBI): domain Bacteria; kingdom Pseudomonadati; phylum Pseudomonadota; class Gammaproteobacteria; order Enterobacterales; family Yersiniaceae; genus Serratia; species Serratia sp. TSO36. The sequence goes on from NZ_JBJZOU010000015.1 coordinate 260,359, forward strand.
CTCGGACACCGGCGCCCAATCGACGGCCATCTGCAGGTAGTCTTCAATCGCATGCGCCCGCGCCATCTCCTGCGGCGTGCACAGGCTGATCGCCAGCCCGCTCATGCCGGCGCGGCCGGTACGGCCAATACGGTGCACGTGCACTTCGGGATCGAACGCCAGTTCGTAGTTAACCACCAGCTCCAGCTCTTTGATGTCCAGCCCGCGAGCGGCAACGTCGGTCGCCACCAGCACCCGGCAACTGCGGTTGGCGAAGCGCACCAACACCTGGTCGCGATCGCGCTGCTCCAGATCGCCATGCAGCGCCAATGCGCTGATGCCGCGGGCCTCCAGGGCCTCAAGCACCGTCTGACAATCGCGTTTGGTATTGCAGAACACCACGCAGGACGCAGGTTGATGATAACGAATGGCCGACACCAGCAGCGCCGGGCGCTGATCGCGCGTGGTCTCATAGAAGCGTTGTTCGATGGCGGTCTGCGCTTCGTCATCGCCCACTTCGACGCTCAGCGGCTGGCGCTGAACGCGTTCGCTGATGCGTTCGATACCCGCCGGATAGGTGGCGGAAAACAGCAGCGTCTGACGCTGCTGCGGCGTGTAGCTGATCACATCGTCGATATCGTCGGCGAAGCCCATGTCCAGCATGCGGTCGGCCTCATCCAGCACCAGCACCTTCAGTTCGTCCAGCAGCAGCGTTTTCTTGCGCAGATGCTCCTGAATGCGCCCCGGCGTCCCCACCACGATGTGCGGCGCGTGCACCAGCGAATCGAGCTGCGGCCCCATCGGTTGGCCACCGCACAGCGTCAGGATTTTGATGTTTTGCGTGAAACGCGCCAGGCGACGCAACTCTTTGCTCACCTGATCGGCCAATTCGCGGGTGGGGCAGAGCACCAGCGCCTGCGTGGCGACCTGAGCGACGACGATATTATTCAGCAGACCAATGCCGAACGCCGCCGTTTTGCCGCTGCCGGTTTTCGCCTTGGCGCGCACGTCCCGCCCTTGCAGAATGGCGGGCAACGCGGCGGCCTGCACCGGCGTCATTTTGGCGTACCCCAGTTCGTTGAGGTTGGCCAACTGTTCGGCTGGCAGCGGCAGGGAAGAAAAAGAAACTGTGCTCACGGCGATAACTCTTATATGACGAATGGAATGGCGGCGCGCCCGCAGGTTGGCGCCGAATCAGCGGCAAATGATAACAGAGATGGGCGGCGTTACGGGCAGCGGGCATAAAAAAACCCGCCGGCGGCGGGTTTCTTGACGGCTCCGTCGTTAAATGGCGACGACGTTGGCTGCGGCAGGGCCACGTTGGCTGTCCTGGATGGAGAACTCAACCTGCTGGCCTTCAGCCAGGGTCTTGAAACCATCGCTAACGATAGCGGAAAAATGAACGAAAACGTCTTTAGAACCGTCGGCAGGCGTGATGAAGCCGAAACCTTTGCTTTCGTTGAACCATTTAACGTGACCAGTGATCTTGCTCATTTGTGTTTCCTTTACTTGATAAACCTGCCTTGACGGCACGAGACGCGAAAACCATGCGATATGTGGGTCTTCTTTCGTCGTCGGTTATTAACGCATAATCGCCCATGCAGGGCAAATATTTCTGCTTGTTATAAAAACAGCAAGTTAGCAACAAACTTGGCGCAGCGGCTGCGCACGCAATCGTTTTCGTATATACTGCCCGCCGATCATCAATCCGCTTACTTTCACCGATCCAGGTACGAAACTATGTTAACGATTGGAACCGCCCTGCGCCCTTCCGCCACCCGCGTTATGTTGCTCGGCTCCGGGGAGCTGGGCAAAGAAGTCGCCATTGAATGCCAGCGCCTCGGCCTGGAAGTGATCGCCGTCGATCGCTATCCCGACGCCCCCGCCATGCACGTGGCGCACCGCAGTCACGTCATCAATATGCTGGACGGTGACGCGCTGAAAGCCGTTATCGAACAAGAGCGGCCGGACTATATCGTTCCCGAAATCGAAGCGATCGCCACCGCCATGCTGGTCGAGCTTGAACGCCAGGGCCACCGCGTGGTGCCCTGCGCCGAAGCCACGCGCCTGACCATGAACCGTGAAGGCATCCGCCGTCTGGCGGCGGAAGAGCTTGGCCTGCCCACCTCCAGCTACCGCTTTGCCGACAGCGAGGCGACTTTCCGGCAGGCGGTCGAGCACATCGGCTACCCGTGCATCGTCAAACCGGTGATGAGTTCTTCCGGCAAAGGACAAAGCCTGATCCGCACGCCTGAACAGCTGCAAAGCGCCTGGGATTACGCCCAACAGGGCGGCCGCGCCGGCGGCGGCCGGGTGATCGTCGAAGGGCTGGTAAGATTTGATTTTGAAATTACGTTGTTGACCATCAGCGCCGTGGACGGCGTACATTTCTGCGCGCCGATCGGCCATCGTCAGGAGGATGGGGACTATCGCGAATCCTGGCAGCCGCAGCGCATGTCAACCACGGCGTTGAGCCGTGCTCAGGCTATCGCGGAGAAGGTGGTGAAGGCCCTGGGCGGTTTCGGCCTGTTCGGCGTGGAGCTGTTCGTCTGTGGTGACGACGTGATCTTCAGCGAGGTGTCTCCGCGGCCGCACGATACCGGCATGGTCACGTTGATCTCACAGGATCTGTCAGAGTTCGCCCTGCACGTTCGCGCGTTTCTCGGATTGCCGATTGGCGCCATCCGCCAGTTCGGCCCTTCCGCTTCGGCGGTGATCCTGCCCCAGCTGACCAGCAGCGATGTGCGCTTCAGCGGCCTGGGACACGCGCTGCGCGGGCACAGCCAGCTGCGCCTGTTCGGCAAACCGGAGATCGCCGGGCAGCGTCGCCTGGGCGTGGCGCTGGCGACGGCGGACACGACGGAACAGGCGGTGGAGCAAGCGAAACAAGCCGCTGCCGCCGTGGCGGTCAACGGCTGATACTCACGGGGCCGCTTGCGCGGCCCCGATAACGTCAATAGTCTTCGTCTTCTTCAGCATCGTCATTCCGCGACGCCTCCGGGGCGGCCTCATGCTGCTCGTCTTCATCATCGTCATCGAACAGTACCGCAACCTGAGCGCCCTGATGCTTCTCGCGAATTTCCTGCGCAACGCGAGCAATGGCTTCACCGCTGCTCATGCCCTGCTCCATCAGTTGATGGATGCGATCCGCCGCTTCCTGCTGCTCCGCGTGACTCAGTAATGGCATACCTGCATGCATGTGTCGTTTTCTCCGGCAAAAGGGAGAAGGAGTATACGCGCTAACGCGGCGGATCCCAACGTCTTGTGGCTCAGGCCGGTTGCGAGCAGCCGTTATCGCTGCGCCACTGCTTCAGCCGATGCCGCCACAGCATGACATGCCACCCCTGTTTCAAGCCGCGCGCATTGGCGAACATCGCTCTGTCGATGCCGCGCTGATAGAACTCTTCGGTGATCTGACTCTGGGCTGCCGGATCCGGTTCACGACGAATGCTGTGGCAAATGCCCAGCGCTTCGCGGGTGATTTGCCAATGGAAAGCCGGACGAATGGCGACAGTGCCGGCATAGCGCCGGTTGAGCCGCTCCAGCATCTCGACGATTTTCATATAGTGGCGTTGATAATCCACGTTCGCCTGACCGGTGCGACGGCGGTTGCTGATCGATTTGTCGTGCACCCGTTGACGGTACAGCGGCGTGCTTAAATATTTGACCCGTTTGGCATTAAACATGACTTCCGTTGTCCAGGGAATATCCTGGTGATGCAATCCCGGCTCGAAATAAAGCCGATGCTGGCGAATAAAGTCGAGGCGATATATTGCCAGCCATACAACGTGAATAAACTTTCGCGATTTCAGCGCACGTTCAAACCACTGTACGCCGGTGATAACGTCGGTGGTGCGCAAACGCGCCTCGGGAAAAATCGGCTGCAATTCATCCTGGCTGGTGAAATAGCGTTCGCCATTGCATTGCATCACGTCTAATTGGTGTTGTTCCGCCTGTTCCAGCAGCGTGGAATACATGTCCGGCGCCAGCACATCGTCGGCATCGGGAAACGCCACATATTTGCCTCGGGCAACGGCGAGCCCGGCATTGCGCGCGTTAGAAACACCGGCATTGGCTTGATCGATCACACGAATATGCGGATGCGCCGCCGCGTAACGGTGTGCGATCTCCCCCGAACCGTCGGTGGAACCATCGTTAACGATGATCACCTCCAACCGCTGCTCACGCTGGGCCAGCAGCGAGGCCAGGAAAGGCTCCAATAATTCCCCCGCATTGTGCATCGGGACGATCACGCTCAGCATTAACGACATAGGCAGCTCTTTAATGATAATGTAACAAAATAATAATTTTACTTTTCTAAAAGACGCATAGGGTTCAGCGCACGCTGAAATAGCGTGACGCCTGCAAATTCCCGCAGCGGCTAATGGAACCGAACCTGCTTTTCTTTATTCAAACCAGCGCCAGAAAGCGCTGAGTAATTAACCCATTAATTCCAAAGGGCGGCGACGCTGGCTAAAATCAGGCAAAACCACGCCGCTCCGCATCTAATAACAAGCAGAAATAATAAATTTATGAAATTAACGAATCTTTTTTTATATTTTTCGAGCCTTGCGCCCGCGATAAATAGGCTTCCAGTGCATTTGACGTTAAATTTTTAACATATCGAAGTATAATCAATGGCGCAAAAAATGCCTTATTTCAGGTTTATTGAACTGCCGTTTATGTGAACTGTGCTGCATGCCGCGCATGGCAAAACATGCATGACATGACCGTCTATGGCACACTAGCCGCCAGATATCGCCGCCCTCACAGCCAGGTTTATTGACGTTCATGAGCGTAACCGCCCCAAACATAAAATCGTTGCCCTACAGCCGCAGTGCCCTGATGACGCTTTTCGCCCCGCTTTCAGCACAGCCCTGGGCGATGCTGCTGCATTCTGGCTTCGCCGACCATTCGCATAACCGCTTCGATATCCTGGTCGCACAGCCGCGCGTTACGCTCACCACCCAGGGCGCCGGCACGACAATCGAAAGTGACGGCGTCACCATTGAGTCTCAGGAAGATCCGTTCTCCCTGCTACAGCAGCAGCTGGCGGCGCAAGGCTGGCAGCCGGCGTTTAACCCGGATCTGCCGTTTCAGGGCGGCGCCCTGGGGCTGTTCGGCTACGATCTCGGGCGCCGGGTGGAAACCTTGCCGCAGTTGGCTGAAGCCGACCTCGCTCTGCCGGACATGGCGGTGGGCATTTATGACTGGGCATTGATCGCCGACCACCAATTGCAAACCCTGACGCTGCTCAGCTATGGCGATGTGGAGCAGCGCTGGCGCTGGCTTACTAGCCAAACCGCGCCGACGGAGCGCCCCTTCACGCTGCTAAGCGGCTGGCGTGCCAATATGAGCCGCCGGCAATACGGCGAGAAGTTCCAACGTATTCAGCACTACCTGCGCAGCGGCGACTGTTACCAGATTAATCTGGCGCAGCGGTTCTCCGCCGACTATCAGGGGGATGAATGGCAGGCGTTTTGCCGACTGAGCGCCTGCAACCGCGCGCCGTTCTCCGCTTTCCTGCGGCTGCCGCACAACAGCGTGCTGAGCGTCTCTCCCGAGCGCTTCCTGTGGCTGGCGCAGCAGCGCATCCAAACCCGCCCGATCAAGGGCACGCTGCCGCGGCTGGCGGACGCGGAACAGGACGCCGCACAGGCGCGCCGCTTGGCCGATTCGCCCAAGGATCGCGCTGAAAATCTGATGATCGTCGATCTGCTGCGCAACGATATCGGCCGCGTCGCCCAGCCCGGCAGCGTACGGGTGCCGGAACTGTTCGTCGTGGAGCCGTTCCCCGCCGTGCACCACCTGGTGAGCACCATTACCGCCACCCTGCCGGAGCAGGCCTCGGCCACCGAGCTGCTGCGCGCCTGCTTCCCCGGCGGTTCGATCACCGGCGCGCCCAAGGTGCGCGCGATGGAAATCATCGAAGAGCTGGAGCCGCAGCGGCGCAACGCCTATTGCGGCAGCATCGGTTACCTGAGCGCCTGCGGCACCATGGATACCAACATCACCATCCGCACGCTCGTCACCGAAAACGGCCGCATCCACTGCTCCGCCGGCGGCGGCATCGTGGCGGACAGCCAGGAGCAGGCGGAATACCAGGAGACCTTCGACAAGGTTGGCCGTATTCTGCCGCAGCTTGGGGAGTATGCCCCGTCGTGATCCCATCGAACTCACCGGCCTCGCTGCACGCCTTTATCAGCCGTTTTCAATTGCAGCTGCCGCAGGCGGCGCAGATCTCGCACAATGTGCGCCCGGCGGCGGTGCTTATCCCGATCGTCTGCCGCGCCGAGCCGACGCTGCTGTTGACCCGCCGCGCTGACTCGCTGCGCAAACATGCCGGCCAGGTGGCCTTCCCCGGAGGCAAGACCGACGCCGAAGATGGATCGGCGATCGTCACGGCGCTGCGGGAAGCGCAGGAAGAAGTGGCGATACCGCCGCACGCGGTGACCGTCCTCGGCCAAATGGCGCCGCTCGACAGCAGCACCGGATTTCAGGTCACGCCTATCGTCGGCCTGATCCCGCCGGACGTGCAGTTCCGCGCCAACGAGGGCGAAGTGGCGGACGTGTTCGAGATGCCCCTGCGGGAAGCATTGACCCTGTCGCGTTACTACCCGCTGGATATTCACCGCGCCGGCCGCACGCACCGCATTTATCTCTCCTGGTATCACAGCCAGTTTATCTGGGGGCTGACCGCCGCCATCATTCGCCGCCTGGCGCAGCAGGTCAGTATTTAGCCCGCATTGCGTGATCTGACTCGCAATCTGGCATGGCCGTCGGCGTCAGCTGCAGGTAAAGCGATCGAAATCACTTCATTTGATCGCTTTTTCAACTACCGTTCCGGTTGAATGGTTTTAAAAAAACTGTAAACCCTCTCTTAAACCTTACGAAATACCTGTAAAATACCACCGTCCGAGATAAACCACTGTAGAAACAGGGATTAAGCCGGCGGCGTTCAGCACGGAAGGCTGGCGCGATTACCGCTAATGGAGCTTGGGCGAAAGCGGATACCCCGCTTAAGGGTTCGCCCCGGGTAATCAGGAAAAAAAGCGACACCACGGATTATTTAATTTCATGCGAAAAAGGCAGCCGAACCCGCACGGCCCTTTTACAATATCGCTGTTCCCTGCGCGGTTTTTAACCGCCGCAGCCATAACAATACGTCTCTTTAAGGAGTTTTAGCGTGATTAGCGTTTTCGACATGTTTAAGATCGGCATCGGCCCGTCCAGCTCTCATACGGTTGGACCGATGAAAGCCGGCAAACAGTTTGTCGACGATCTGGTAAATAAAGGCCTGATGCCTTCTATCACGCGTGTTGCCGTAGACGTTTACGGCTCACTCTCATTGACCGGAAAAGGTCACCATACCGATATCGCCATCATTCTCGGCCTGGCCGGCAACATGCCGGACACCGTCGATATCGATAGCATTCCGGGTTTTATTCGCGATGTAGAACAACGTCAACGCCTGATGCTGGCCAACGGCCTGCATGAAGTCGATTTCCCGCGCGACGGCGGCATGGTCTTCCGCAGCGACAACCTGCCGCTGCATGAAAACGGCATGCAGATCCACGCCTTCGCCGGCGATAAAGAAGTGTACAGCAAGACCTATTACTCTATCGGCGGCGGTTTCATCGTCGACGAGGAGAACTTCGGTAAGGACGCCGAGCAAGAGCTGCAAATGCCCTATCCGTTCAACTCCGCGCGCGAAATGCTCGATCACTGCCGCGAGACCGGCCTGTCGCTGTCCGGCATGGTGATGCAAAACGAACTGGCGCTGCACAGCAAGCAAGAGATCGAGACCTACTTCGGCAACGTCTGGCAAACCATGCGCGCCTGTATCGATCGCGGTCTGAACACCGAAGGCGTGCTGCCGGGGCCGCTGCGCGTGCCGCGCCGTGCCTCCGCGCTGCGCCGCATGCTGGTGGCGTCGGACAAACTGTCCAGCGATCCGATGAACGTGATCGACTGGGTCAACATGTTCGCGCTGGCGGTTAACGAAGAAAACGCCGCCGGCGGCCGCGTGGTTACCGCGCCGACCAACGGCGCCTGCGGCATCGTGCCTGCGGTACTGGCTTACTACGATCACTTCATCGAGTCCGTCAGCCCGGACATCTACATCCGCTACTTTATGGCGGCGGGCGCCATCGGCGCGTTGTACAAGATGAACGCCTCCATTTCCGGCGCCGAAGTCGGCTGCCAGGGTGAAGTCGGCGTAGCCTGCTCCATGGCGGCGGCCGGCCTGGCCGAACTGCTGGGCGGCAGCCCTGAGCAGGTGTGCGTGGCGGCGGAGATCGGCATGGAACACAACCTGGGTCTGACCTGTGACCCGGTCGCCGGCCAGGTGCAGGTGCCGTGCATCGAGCGCAACGCCATCGCCTCGGTCAAGGCGATCAACGCCGCCCGCATGGCCCTGCGCCGCACCAGCGAGCCGCGCGTTTCGCTGGATAAGGTGATCGAGACCATGTACGAAACCGGCAAAGACATGAACGCCAAGTACCGCGAAACGTCACGCGGCGGCCTGGCAATCAAGGTGCAATGCGACTGACAGATAACCCCGCCGCCCGGCGGGGTTTTTTATGGGTAATCAATTCATTGAACGTTTTAGTGACAATGTCACCAGAAAAAATCCTGCATTTTTCTCATCGATCCGGCGGTTAGCCTGCAAATTGGCCTTCTGTTTTACCAAACTGAAATAATTTACTGAGTTACCATCAATCTTGTATAACCTCAGGCTAGAATTAGCCGAGCGCAACTTAAGGATCAATGGCCTGACTGTGACTCGGAGCTGGATTACCGAACAAGGATTTACCGGATGTTGATGACCCACCTCGCCGCGTCCCGATATCGTTACTACCGTTGGCTGCTGGCCGGAGCGGTGGGCGCGGCTATTCTGTTGGTATCGCTGTATACCCGTTACTATCAAGAGGTCAAAAGCATCGAGTTGAGCCAACACACGTTGGCCACCCGCACCGTCGGCAAGCTCAACCAGTTGCTGACGCCGGCGCAGCTGCAGGCGGAACGCAGCATGGACATGCTGAACCAGTCCTGCGAGAACGTGTCATCTACCCTGCGCTTTCGCGCCGCGCAAAATCAGGCGCTGCGCGCCATGTTGCTGGTGAAGAACGGCATTATTTATTGCTCCAGCCTGTTTGGCGCCCGTCATTATCAGCTGGCCGCGGTGATGCCCTCCTTCGTCAACAGCGACGCCAGGCTGGCGCTGCGCCCCTCGCTGGCGGTGAGCAAAGGTCTGCCTACGCTGGTGCTGTGGACGCCATCTCCCCGCGATAAAACCAGCGGCGTGCTGCACGTGTTTAATATCGAACTGCTGTCCAACTTTTTACTCGAGCCGCAGGAGCCTTACGTTCAGCGCGTGGTGCTGAACGTGGCCGACAGCAGCCTGGAATACGGCCGCCGCGAAATCCTGAGTCGCGATACCCTGACCAACGATCTGCGCTACACCGCTGGCTCCGCGCTGTATCCGTTCTCGATTTCGCTGTTCGGCCCGCAGATCGGCATGCTGGCGCTTTCCGCCCTGCCGCGCCATATTCCGCTGGCGCTGCTGATCAGCCTGTTGGCCGCCTATGTGGTCTATCTGCTCACCGCCAACCGCATGAGCCTGTCTTATCACATCGGCCATGCCATCACCCATCGCGAGTTCCGCGTCTACTGCCAGCCGATCATCCACAGCGATACCGGGCGCTGCGCCGGCGTCGAGATGCTGCTGCGTTGGAAAAAGAAACGGCAAGGGTGGATCTCGCCCGACGTGTTTATTCCGCTGGCCGAGCAGCATGAGCTGATCATTCCGCTCACCCGCTACCTGATGAGCACCGTGACGGAAAATCTGCAGCTGTTCCCGCCCCGGCCGTCGTTCTACATCAGCATCAACGTCGCCGCCGAGCATTTTAAAACGCTCAATATCATCGACGATATTCGCCAGATTTGGCTGCCGGCGCACCCGATGCCCTCATTGATGCTGGAGCTGACCGAACGCACCGCGCTGTCGGCAATTCAGTATGACCAGATCCGCACGCTGAAAGACATGGGGATCATGCTGGCCATCGACGATTTCGGCACCGGCCACAGCTCGCTGAGCTACCTGAAGAACCTCAGCCCGGACGTCTTGAAGATCGATCGCGGGTTTACCGCCGCCATCGGCACCGACGCGGTCAACGCCACGGTGACCGACACCATCATTACGCTGGCGCAGCGCCTGAAGCTGAAACTGGTGGCAGAGGGGGTGGAAACGGAGGAACAGGCCGACTATCTGCGCTCACGCGAGGTCAATGCCCTGCAGGGATATTATTTCGCCAAGCCGATGCCGATCCACGTTTTCCCACTGTGGTTGCAACAGTACGAATCGCGCGTCAGGAAAGCGGAAGAGGATCCGCCGGAGGCCTGAGCCCCCGGTGGGAGGGTTACGCGTGCGCCGTCTCGTCCAGGACGACGCGGGTAACGCGCACCAGTTCGATACGGTATTCGGACACCTCAACGATATCGAACCGCAGGTGGTTCAGCTCAATGCTATCTCCCGCCACCGGCATCTGCCCGTAGTGGGCCAACAGCAGCCCCGCCAGGGTGGCGTAGTCGGCGGTGGGGCTGACCAGGTCATCGCAGGCCAGCGCCTGTTCCAGCGAGTGCAGATCGGTTCCGCCCTTCACCAGCCAGCCGTCACCTTCCGCCACGATGTCCGGCGTTTCGTCCTCGTCCGGGAATTCACCGGCAATCGCTTCCAGCACGTCCAGCGGCGTTACCAGCCCCTGCACCACGCCGAACTCATTGGTGACCACCACCAGACGCCCTTTGGCGCGGCGCAGCACCGCCAGCAGCTTGATGACGTCCATGGTTTCCGGCACCACGATCGGCGGCGTGCGGGCGGCGAACTCGGCGATATCTTCCCCTTGCTCCAGCGCCACCAGCAGATCCTTGGCACGTACCACGCCGACGATTTCATCCACCGAGTCGCGGCACACCGGGAACAGGCTGTGCGGCGTATCCAGCAGCTGTGCGCGCACCTCCTCGCGGGAGCGCTCGCAGTCGACCCAGGAAATGTCGGTGCGCGGCGTCATCACGCTGCGCAATGAACGCGAGGCCAGCGTCAACACGCCGCTGATCATATAGCGCTCTTCCGCCGCAAAGGTTTCATCCCGCGGCAAGGCGACCGCATCGTCCGTCTGCTGCGCACGCTGCTGCCCCATCAGGCGCATGATCGCTTCCGCGGTGCGCTCGCGCATCGGACGACGCGCTTGATGCTTGATAAAGTTGCGACGCGCGATCTGGTTGAACAATTCAATCAGAATCGAGAAGCCGATAGCGGCATACAGGTAGCCTTTAGGAATGTGCAAACCGAAGCCTTCGGCGATCAGGCTCAGGCCGATCATCAACAGGAAGCTCAGGCACAGCACCACGATGGTCGGGTGCGCGTTGACGAAGTTGGTCAACGGCTTCGACGCCAACAGCATCACCGCCATCGCGATCACCACCGCCGCCATCATCACCGGCAGATCGTTCACCATGCCCACGGCGGTAATCACCGCATCGAGCGAAAATACCGCGTCGAGGATCACGATTTGCACCACCACCGCCCAGAACTTGGCGTAACCGCGGTTAGCGCCGTCTTGATGCGTCTGCCCTTCCAGCCGTTCATGCAGCTCCATGGTGGCCTTGAACAGCAGGAATACCCCGCCGAACAGCAGGATCAAATCGCGGCCGGAGAAGCTGAAATCGCCGACGCTGAACAGCGGCGTGGTCAGGGTTACCATCCAGGAGATCACCGACAGCAGGCCCAAACGCATCAGCAATGCCAGCGACAGGCCGATAATGCGCGCCTTATCGCGCTGCTTCGGCGGCAGCTTGTCGGCCAAAATGGCGATGAACACCAGGTTGTCGATGCCCAGCACGATTTCCAGCACCACCAGCGTCAGCAACCCCGCCCAAATAGAGGGGTCCATTAAAAATTCCATATCAGACTCCAGAGAAAAGTGGGAATGAGCGCACGCCGCTCAGACGTGACGATGCCGCCGCTGCATGGGTGCAGTCGACAATAGCAAGGTGACGGGATGGGATTGCCGGGAGATGGCCGAAGGGCCGAACAGCATATGCAACGCCAGCGGGTGGCGGGTGAAACCTGGAAAAACAGTAACTTCGGTGACAGTCCATAGGGAGGGCTGAGGCCCTTCACTCCTTAGTAATGAAAGAAGGAATTACTGTATCAGGATTTTTCTGGGGGACAAAGCGGCTTTTTCAACGGCGGTTTAGGGTGACGCCCCCGCCATGTCATCTGCGACAGCTAAGATTTCTCCGAGCATTCAATAGCGGAGCAGCGTCACAAAAAATATTTTTTCACTCACTAAAATAAATGTCGCGTTCGTGAAGTATTGCGCACAGGCATTTGAAACTGCGTGAGAAATGTTAGGCGTGCGTTTCTTTTTTTCTACCATAATGTATCTGAACCGCGGAAGTGACTGCCAAGACGGCGCGGAGAAACGACACAAACCGCGCCTGGAGTTCAACGAGGAGGTAGCGAGTGGCAATAGCTATTATCATCGGCACACACGGGGCTGCAGCGGAACAACTGCTGAAAACGGCGGAGATGCTATTGGGCGAGCAGGACAACGTCGCCTTTATAGACTTCGTTCCCGGTGAGAATGCCGAGACGTTAATCGTCAAGTACAACGAGAAAATCAGTGGGTTGGATACCAGCGGCGGCGTGCTGTTCCTGGTGGATACCTGGGGCGGCAGCCCGTTCAACGCCGCCAGCCGCATTGCGGTCGACAAGGAAAACTATGAGGTCGTCACCGGGGTCAACATTCCGATGCTGGTGGAAACCTTCATGGCGCGGGACGACAACCCCGCCTTCGATGAACTGGTGGCGCTGGCGTTGGAAACCGGCCGCGAAGGCGTGAAAGCGCTGAAAAAACCGCAGGAAGAACCCGTAAAACCCGCAGCACCCGTCGCCAAAGCCGCTGCCCCTCAGGCGCCGCTGGGGCCGAATGACCACATGAAAATCGGCCTGGCGCGCATCGATGACCGCTTGATTCACGGCCAGGTCGCTACCCGCTGGACCAAAGAGACCAACGTCAGCCGCATTATCGTCGTCAGCGATGAAGTCGCCGCCGACCATGTGCGCAAAACCCTGCTGACCCAGGTCGCCCCGCCGGGCGTCACCGCCCACGTGGTGGACGTGGCGAAGGCCATCCGCGTCTGGAACAACCCGAAATACGCCAACGACCGCGTGATGCTGTTGTTTACCAACCCGACCGACGTCTTGCGTCTGGTGGAGGGCGGCGTGGATATTCAATCTGTCAATATCGGCGGCATGGCGTTCCGTCAGGGGAAAACCCAGGTGAACAACGCCGTTTCCGTCGATGAAAAAGATATCGAAGCGTTTAAGAAACTGAACGATCGCGGTATCGAGCTGGAGGTGCGCAAGGTCTCGTCCGACAGCCGGCTAAAAATGATGGACCTGATTAACAAACTCAATTAGTGGCGCCAGCCGCTGATTATTTTACTCAGAGCTTTTTTGGTCATAGGAGAAGTGCAATGGAGATCACCACTCTTCAGATTGTGCTGATATTTATCGTTGCCTGTATCGCCGGGATGGGTTCCGTCCTCGACGAGTTTCAGTTCCACCGTCCGCTGGTCGCCTGTACCCTGATCGGCTTCATTCTCGGCGATATGAAAACCGGCATCATTATCGGCGGTACGCTGGAAATGATCGCCCTGGGCTGGATGAACATCGGCGCGGCGGTCGCGCCGGATGCCGCCCTGGCGTCCATCATCTCGACCATTCTGGTCATCGCCGGCGGGCAAAGCGTCGGCGCCGGTATCGCCCTGGCCATTCCGCTGGCGGCGGCTGGCCAGGTGTTGACCATCATCGTGCGCACCCTCACCGTGGCCTTCCAGCACGCGGCGGACAGCGCGGCGGAGCGCGGCAGCCTGCGGGCCATCACCTGGATCCACATCGGCGCCCTGCTGCTGCAGGCGATGCGTATCGCCATCCCGGCGGTCATCGTCGCCATCTCGGTCGGCACCGCCGGGGTACACGCCCTGCTCAACTCGATCCCGGAAGTGGTCACCAGCGGCCTGAACATCGCCGGCGGCATGATCGTGGTGGTCGGTTACGCGATGGTGATTAACATGATGCGCGCCGGCTACCTGATGCCGTTCTTCTACCTGGGTTTCGTGACCGCCGCCTTCACCAACTTCAACCTGGTGGCGCTCGGCGTCATCGGCGTGGTGATGGCCGTGCTGTATATCCAGCTCAGCCCGAAATACAACAAGTCTCAGGTTGTCCAGGCCGGCCCGGCTAACGCGAACGATCTCGATAACGAACTCGACTAGGAATAGGTGAGAGAAATGGTTGATACAACTGCTCAAAAGAAACTCACGCCGGCCGATATTCGCGGCGTATTCCTGCGCTCGAACCTGTTCCAGGGTTCGTGGAACTTCGAACGCATGCAGGCGCTGGGTTTTTGCTTCTCGATGGTGCCGGTGATCCGTCGCCTGTATCCGGAAAACAATGACGATCGCAAACAGGCGATCAAGCGCCACCTCGAGTTCTTCAACACCCACCCTTACGTGGCGGCGCCGGTGCTCGGCGTAACCATGGCGATGGAAGAGCAACGCGCGAACGGCGCGCCGATCGACGACGGCGCGATCAACGGCATCAAGGTCGGTCTGATGGGGCCATTGGCGGGCGTCGGTGACCCGATTTTCTGGGGCACCGTGCGGCCGGTGTTCGCCGCGCTCGGCGCGGGCATCGCTATGAGCGGCAGCCTGCTCGGGCCAATCCTGTTCTTCGTGCTGTTCAACCTGGTGCGCCTGCTGACCCGCTACTACGGCGTGGCCTACGGTTACCGTAAAGGGGTGGATATCGTCAACGACATGGGCGGCGGCTTCCTGCAGAAACTGACGGAAGGGGCGTCCATTCTCGGCCTGTTTGTCATGGGGGCGCTGGTCAACAAGTGGACGCACGTGAATATCCCGCTGGTGGTGTCCAAGATCACTGACCAGACCGGGCATACCAACGTGACCACGGTGCAGACCATCCTCGACCAATTGATGCCGGGCCTGGTGCCGTTGCTGCTGACCTTCGCCTGTATGTGGCTGCTGCGCAAGAAAGTCAACGCGCTGTGGATCATCATCGGCTTCTTCGTCATCGGTATCTTTGGCTATTGGATTGGCCTGCTGGGCCTATAATCGTTCGAAACGGCCGGGGGGCAACCCCCGGCTTTTTTATGTGTGGAGCAAGAGATGTCACTGACCGACGCCGTACTGATGCTGTTTATCACCCTGCTGTTGCTGTACTCGCTGTATGACGAATTCGGCATGGATCTGCTGAAAGGCAAAACGCGCCTCAAGGTGCTGCTCAAACGCCGCCACCGCCTCGACAGCCTGATTTTCGTCGGCCTGATCGCCATTCTGATTTACCGCAATGTCACCGACAATGGTGCGGTATTAACCACCTACCTGCTTATTTCCTTGGCGCTGCTCGCTATCTATGTTTCTTATATTCGCGCTCCCAAGATGGTGTTTAAAGCGCAGGGTTTTTTCTTCGCCAATGTGTTTGTTGAATATAACCGCATTAAAGCCATGAATTTATCGGAGGACGGTATTCTGGCCATCGACCTGGAACAGCGCCGGCTGTTGGTTCAGGTGACACACCTGGACGACCTGGAGAAGATTTATCAGTTTTTCGTTGATAATCAATAGATAAATAAATTACCGCCTTGTTACCGCTCAAACCTTGCGCGGCCTGTGGGTAATTAATGGGCTGCGTCACTTTCACTCTGACTATTATTTCCGCAACATTGTTACCCACGTCTACATTATATTCCCACATGAAATTAGATTAATGAAAACGAGTCTCAATTAAGCGCGAACATCACGCCAGAATAAAGTTGTCGGTGGCGGAAATAATATGGTATGGTTGCGCCGTCATTGGGGAGTAGCCGGTTTCTGGAGAATAAAACGCCAGAAACGCCCGTATCAACATACTCGTTTCGCCGTATGAAACGTGGTGCGGGCAGCCAGGTAAGGTTGGCGAGACCATAGACACGTAACTCCGTCGTTTGGTTGGGGGTGGGTTACGTGTATATGGAGCCACCCGGCCGAGGCTATTTCACATGAACCTTTCAGCAACACTCATTCTCGCTTTCGGCATGTCCATGGATGCTTTCGCCGCTTCGATCGGCAAAGGCGCCAGCCTGCATCAACCCCGTTTCCGCGAAGCTATCCGCACCGGCCTGATCTTCGGCGTGGTCGAAGCGATCACCCCGCTCATCGGTTGGGCCATCGGCCTGTTCGCCAGCCAATACATCATGGAATGGGATCACTGGGTCGCCTTCTCGCTGCTGTTCATTCTCGGCATGCGCATGATTGTCGAAGGGGTGCGCAACAAGCCCGATGAAGAAGAGAAGGTCAAACGCCACGGCTTCTGGATCTTGGTGGCTACCGCTATCGCCACCAGCCTCGACGCCATGGCTATCGGCGTCGGCCTGGCCTTCCTGCAGGTCAATATCGTGCACACCGCCATGGCCATCGGTTGCGCCACCATGATCATGGCGACGCTGGGCATGATGATCGGCCGCTTTATCGGCCCGCTGCTGGGAAAACGCGCCGAGATCCTCGGCGGCGTGGTGCTGATCGGTATCGGCGTCAACATTCTGCTGGAGCATCTCGGCTACCTGGCCTGAGGCGCTCGCGCTACAAAAAAACCTGCCGCGGCAGGTTTTTTTGTTTCTGGGCTCACTGCGCCTGTTAAGCACGGCGCCGGTACAACGCCAGCACGAAATCCGTTTCGCACTCAAACTCGCCGCCGTGCGCCAGCCTCTGCTGCACCTCCGGCGTAGCGCGCCAGGCGAACGGCGTCATCTGCAGCAGGTTGGCGGCCTGTGCGCCCGGCAAGGTCATCGTATAGGCCAATGCCTCTTTACGCTCGCACTCGAATCCGTCGAACTGTTCGTCCTGTTCGGCATGCAGCTGCGCCTGCTGGTACACCTGCTCTTTCAGTTGGTACAGATGACGCGGGCCCGGCGAAACCGTCACCACCACGCCGCCCGGCTTCACCACTCGCGCCAGCTCCGCCGCCTTGCAGGGCGCATAGATGCGCAACACCGCATCCAGCGCCCCGTCGGCGAACGGCAGGCGGTGGCTGGAGGCGACGCAGAACGAGACCGCGGGATAACGCTTGGCAGCGTAGCGGATCGCCACCTTGGCGACGTCCAGCCCATAAACCGCCATATTGCGCTGCTGCGCCAGCCGTGCGGCCACGGCGGCGGTGTAATACCCTTCCCCACAGCCTATATCCAATAACGCGCCTGCATCGGCCGCCAGCGCCAAATCCAGCCACTCTGCCACCTGCTGTTGCAGCGGCTGATAAAAACCGCCGTCGAGAAACGCGCGCCGCGCCTGCATCATTTCCGCGCTGTCTCCCGGCTGCTTCGATCGCTTGTGCTGTACCGGCAGCAGATTGACGTAGCCTTCTTTGGCTTGATCGAACTGATGATTGCCGTCGCAACGCCAGTGTTGCGATGAGAAATGCAGCGGTTGATGACACAGGGGGCATTGATAAGACATGAATGGGCTTCCAGAAAGACAGGGCGCGGCTAGTCTAAAGAAGGCGTCGGCTCGATGCAAGGCGCATCCCCGCTCGCTTTCGCCGCCAACAACGCCTGGTCAAGCGGGGAAAAAGCTGGCTACACTGTGAGTCTGTTTTCTCACGCAGGTGAAAATAACTTATGAGCGATCGTTCCGCGCTGCTCGATGCGGTGCCCCACATTCAGCACGGCTTCGGCAGCAAACTCGCGCTGCTGCCGGGGCATCTGCTGCCCTACAGCGCCACGCTGCCGGAAAAGAAGCAGGTGCACGGCACCCGTATCGTCGAGGTGCTGCAACCGGCGCAGGCGTGCGGTGAAGCCGACGGCTTCTACACCCGCCAGCCCGGCATTCTGCTCGGCGTGCTGACGGCGGACTGTCTGCCGGTGCTGTTCAGCCGCCGCGACGGCGGCGCCATCGCCGCGGTTCATGCCGGCTGGCGCGGGTTGCTGGACGGCATTCTGGAACAGATGGCAGCGCGCATTCGCCAGGACGGCGACACCGCCGACTGGGTGGTATCTATCGGCCCAGCCGCCGGCGCGTGCTGCTACGAAGTCGACGAAGCGCTGGTGGAGAATTTTAAACAGCGCCTGCCGCTGCCCGCCACGCTGATCAGCCCGCATTACCGGCATCTGGATTTGGCCGCGATTGCCGAACACAAGCTGGCGGCGCTGGGCTTCGCCGCCGTTGACCGCGCCGGCAGTTGCACCATCTGCACGCCCGACGTCGACCCGCAGCGGCCGCAGCGCTTCAAGTACACCAGCTATCGCCGCAACAGCCACCGGCGCGCGCAGGATCCGACGCATCCGGGGATCAAAGGCCGCAACCAGTATGCCGGCATCATCATCGCCGCCGGATGACGGAAACGAAAAAGCCCGCGCGGAGGCGGGCTTTTTGTACAGCTGACGCTGATTAGATAGCAGTAACGTTTACTGCAGATGGGCCTTTCTGGCCATCTTGGATTTCGAACTCAACGTTCTGGCCTTCAGCCAGGGTTTTGAAGCCGTTACCCTGGATTGCAGAGAAGTGTACGAACACGTCTTTGCTGCCGTCAGCCGGGGTGATGAAACCGAAACCTTTAGACTCGTTGAACCACTTAACTTGACCTTTGATCTTTGCCATCTTGAGTATTTCCTTTGGATTGTTTAAACCGCCCGTGGGCGTTACATAGACAAACTAGAGTCGTTACTGCTTGAGGCACTAAGATAAGGATCGGCAGAGAAGCGGTATTCAACGCTAACGTCTTTACTCAGAACTTCTTTACTGAAAATGCCACACATATACAGAACTGTACCTCGTTTTACCCAGATGCGTTATCACATACTCTGTATGCGATGGCAAGCCATTTTTAATCACTGAACGACATGTCGCACATATTTGAAACGGTCGAGCGCCGCATTTGCTTAAATAGCCCAAAAGATGTTGAAGCATCGGCTATTTTCTGCTTGCCAAAATCACTGCGCCAGACCCCGCATTCTGATAGCGTTTTAACAAAACTTTCATCGTTTTGACGCCTCTCCTTCTCGGCACTTTCGCTTTTTTGCCGCTTATAGCGTTAAAAAATTTGAATCTTTATGGAATGTCATATGCAACATTTGAATATCGATGAACGGGGGCCAATTTATTCAATGCTCCTCCGACCCTTTAGCGCCGGAAAGCGCATTCATCGTCGGTCTTCAACCCTGCCGCCACAGGGTGAGAACCCCATAGCGTCGGAAGGCGCAAGTGAAGCGGGTACCACGGGCAACGGTTGCATAAGCATGCAACCTCCAGACGCCTCTCCCGCTGGCCAGTTGTTTCATCCTAAATAATCCGAAAGCCACGAGTCTGAATAACCGGAATAATCTTATGAATAGCGAAAGTGTGGCATGGAATTAAATCTTGAAGATCGGGTGGTTATTTGAATCACCACCCGTGCTTATCGATTCTGCTAATTACCGCCACGCTTTCAAACCGTTGATCTTATTCTTTCCCCGGTACCGCAGGGCGAAGAGAGAACGCTTGCTGCGAGTCCTGCAACGCGATGCGCTCGCCAATCTTCAACGGGTGGAATTGATGCTGATCCAGCCCCGCCTCGCTCAGCGCCAGGTTCAACTGCTGCGGCGGCTCGTCGAGCGATTCATCCGCCAATTCGAATACCCCCCAATGGATGGGAATGGCGCGCGGCTGATTCAGCTCGCGATACAACGTCACCGACTGCTGCGGATCCATATGCTGCTCCTGCATGAACCAGCGCGGCGCATAGGCGCCAATCGGCAGCGCCGCCACGTCGAACGGCCCCAGCCGTTGACCGATCTCCGCCAGCCGTTCCGAATAGCCGCTGTCGCCGGAAAAATAAAACCGCAGCGCCGGATGGTGGATCACCCAGCCGCACCACAACGAGCGATTGCGATCCCACAGCGTGCGCATGCTCCAATGCCGCGCCGGCGTGGCGTAGACCGTCAGTTCGCCCAGCGACAGGCTCTGCCACCAGTCCAGTTCATGCACCTTCAGCCGATAGCGGCGAAACCAGCGCTTCAATCCGAGCGGCACGATAAACTCGGCCTGTGGAAAGCGCCGCGCCAGCTGCCGCACCGTGCGCCTGTCGAGATGATCATAATGATTATGGGAGATCAGCACCGCATCCACCGCCGGCAGTTGCTCCACCGTCAGCGGCGTCGGCGTTCTGCGCTTCGGGCCGTAGAAGCTCAGCGGCGATGCGCGTTCGGACAACACCGGGTCGATCAGGATATAGCGCCCGCCCAGCCGCAGCAGCATTGACGCATGCCCAAGCCACCAAATGCTGTCATCGCCGCCGCTGAGATCTGCGGGTTGCCACCAACGCTCGGTAAATTGCGCGTAGCCCTGCTGCGGCGGCCTGGGCAGCCCCTGCCGCTTGCGTTCATCCTGCCAACGCTGCAGGTCGCCCTCCTGGCGCTGCGAGGGTTCCGGGTTGCGAAATCCCTCCGGCGTGTGATGCGCCTTGGCCGCGTCGTAATAACGGTTGATTCTCTTCATCCTGCCTTTTCTCCCGACCACTGCGCCCTGCACGGGCATGACTTTCAGTGTAACAAACCCGATGAAGCTCGCACTTTGTCAGCCGTGCGCTGCATCTCGGGACCTTTTGCCGTATGCTGTTGTCTCACTCCGGTGAGACAGCCAGGGCCGCCAAGAGCCCGTTAAGACTCTCTTAAGATCTTTGTGATTGACTTGTAGGGCATACAGAAAAGGAGAAGTTATGAGTCGTTCTACATCCCGCAAATCAGGCATCGGCCTGGGGCGCCGTATTCGCAGCGCGCTGCTGGCACAGAAGCAATACTGGAAAATGTATTTCGCCATGAAGCTGCGCCGTCTGCGCGTACCTGCCCCGCTGGTGGTGCTGGGCGGTTCGCTGCTCGGATTCTTCATGCTGGCCCTGCTGATGCTCAGCGTGGTCGCCATCGACGTGATCAGCACCCTGCTGCTACTGTGTCGGAAACTGCTGGGGCGGGGGCATAGTGAGGGGCGCGCCTTTATGCCGCGCGGCTAACGAGAAGAGAAGCGGAGGCGCGCAATACGCCTCCGCAGCATACCGATTAACGCTTGGTGCCTTTACGGCGCGTCAGCATAAACCCGCACCACAGCACCGCAATCCACACCGGCATCAGCAACACCGAAATGCGGATCCCTTCGCTGAAATACATAATCACCAGAATCAGGCTGAGGAACGCCAGGCACAGGTAGTTGCCGAACGGGTACCACAGCGCCTTAAAGCTGGGAATGACGCCCTGGCGGTTCTTGGCGGCGCGGAATTTCAGGTGCGCCAGGCAGATCATCACCCAGTTGATCACCAACGTTGAAACCACCAGCGCCATCAGCAGCTCAAACGCCTTGCCGGGCATCAGGTAGTTAATCAGCACGCCAATCGAGGTAATCAACGCTGATAGCGCAATGGACAGCACCGGCACGCCGCGCTTGTTAACCCGCGTCAGCGCCTGCGGCGCATTGCCCTGGCTGGCCAGCCCGAACAACATGCGGCTGTTGGCATAAACGCCGCTGTTGTAGACCGACAGCGCGGCGGTCAGCACCACCACGTTGAGCACGGTCGCCACCAGATTGCTGTTCAACGCATGGAAAATCAGCACGAACGGGCTGCCGCCTTCCACCACTTGCCCCCACGGATAGAGCGACAGCAGCACGGTCAGCGAGCCGATATAGAAGATCAGAATGCGGTACACCACCTGATTGGTGGCTTTGGGAATGCTGCGGCGCGGATCGGCGGCTTCCGCCGCGGTGATGCCGACCATTTCCAGGCCGCCGAACGAGAACATGATCACCGCCATCGCCATCACCAGCCCGGAGAAGCCGTGCGGCATAAAGCCGCCCTGCTGCCACAGGTTGGTGATGCTGGCCTGCGGGCCGCCGTTGCCGCTGACCAACAGCCAGGCGCCGAACACGATCATGCCGACAATCGCCACCACTTTGATGATGGCGAACCAGAATTCGGTTTCGCCGTACAGGCGCACGTTCACCAGGTTAATCAGGTTGATCAGCACGAAAAACAGCGCGGCGGAGGCCCAGGTGGGGATCTCCGGCCACCAGTACTGAATGTAGATGCCGACAGCGGTCAGTTCCGCCATGCCGACCAGAATGAACATCGCCCAATAGTTCCAGCCGGAAAGAAAGCCGGCGAAGTCGCCCCAATATTTATAGGCAAAGTGGCTGAACGATCCGGCGACCGGCTCCTCCACCACCATTTCGCCCAGCTGGCGCATGATTAAAAACGCGATAAAACCACCGATGGCGTAACCCAACAGCACGGCGGGGCCGGCCATTTTAATGGTTTGCGCAATGCCGAGAAATAAACCGGTACCGATGGCGCCCCCGAGGGCAATAAGCTGTATATGTCTGTTTTTTAAGCCGCGTTTTAGCGGAGTATCCTGATGCTGACCGCCCATCTTATCCTCATATGGCGTACACCCTTGCCGCTATCGGCCAAGATTTCACCAATCAATAAATGTATCTGCGGGCGGCTTTTTAACACTTAACCCCGTGAGCATCAAGGAGAAGCGCCCCGAGACGGCAGGCCGGAGCGCGATTTTTTTACCGTGAGAAAGCGGATAAGAGCGGCGTTTAGCCCGGCATTCCGCACAGTTTGGTCAGGTTGCGCGCGCCGATCATCAGCGTGGCGACATAGGATTGGCTACGCGTGACCACTTCCACCGCCACGCGATCGTTTTGATATTTTATCAGGTAGGTCGAGGGCCAGCCCTGACGGCGCTGGCCGAAGCTTTCGGCATGACGATCGATCGCCGCATGGGCAATCACCAGATGAGACAAGTTTTTATCACCTTTGATAATGCGCTTCATAAACAGCCTCCGCCAACGACAGCTCTGTTATTAGAAAAAGGAGAAACTCTTACCAATCACCGGTATTGTTCGACTCAGTTAGCCTGTCGGCTCATCAGGAAGCAGATCATCGCCGCGCGCAGCGGGCTGGCGCTGTCCGCCTGCCATTCACCGCCCTGGGTGCTCATGCGCGCCTGCCATTGCGGGCTGTCGCTTTGGTTATCGGGGTTCAGACTGATTTTGTTGGCGCAAATGATCGGCCAGGCATCGGAGGGATTCTTGCAGTAATCTTTACCTTTCACACCACCGTAGGGATACCACTTGTCCGGGTTCTCTCCGGTCAGCAGCGCGATGCTGCGGTTCACTTCGGCATCGCTTTCTTCGTACCATTTAATCATCGGCTTCATCCATCTTTCGTAAGGTTCGCGCTACATTACGATGTCTGTACGACAGTTTTATGACAGCGCCGCCGGTTTTCACATTATCTCTACTAATGCTTTGCCCCCTTTATCTTTCCTGAGCGCCTGCGTACACTTTTCTCTCTGTTCTGCGCCCAGGAAACGCATGCATGTTGACCGGCCTCAACCATCTGACGCTTGCCGTCAGCGATCTCGATCGCAGCTTCGATTTTTATCGTCATCTGTTGGGTTTTACCCCGCACGCCCGCTGGCAAGGCGGCGCCTATCTTTCGTTGGGGCCGTTGTGGCTATGCCTGTCGCTGGATGAAAGGCGCACGCAACAACGCGAGCGCGATTACACCCATTACGCCTTCAGCGTAGCGCCGGAACACATTGAACAGGCCAGCCAGCGGTTGCGCCAGGCCGGCGTCGAAGAGTGGAAAAGCAATCGCAGCGAAGGCGAATCACTTTATTTTCTCGATCCTGATGGGCATCAATTGGAGATCCATGCCGGCGATTTGGCCAGCCGCCTGGCGGCATGCCGGGAAAAACCTTATCAGGGCATGGTGTTTTACTGAGGCGCCCCGGCGGCAGCGCCAGCCGGAGCATCATGCTCAACGTTCGGGGATAAAACCTTTGAAATCCAGCGCGGGGCTGAGATCGTCGTCGTCAGCAGCAGCGCCGTCAGTGCCAGCGCGGTGCGCCATACGCTTCAACAGCGCCGTTTGCTGACGCTGTTGCTCGGCAATCTCTTGCAGCAGGCGAATCTGCTCGTTGGCGCGCACGCTGGCGCGGTTCACCAGGAACCAAACCCACAGCCCGGCCAGCAACGCCACGGCGGCGAGGGCCAGCGACAACAGGCCGTTCTGGCCAAAACCTAAATCGTACATGAAAAACCCTATCTACTGCGACATTCAGGCCGCCATCTTAACACTCGCGGCGGCCGTGCGAACATCCCTGCCGAAAATTGCTTACCAGGGCACGAAGCGGGTCACCGAACAGATGCCCAACGCAAAATTTCCACCATCGTCGCAATAGCTGTCCAGCGCCAGCAGGTAGAAAAACAGGCAGGCAGCGACGGCCGTCATTATCACGAGGATTTTTTTTCGCAACAAATTTAGCAGCCTCATTGTTATCTGGGTAATCTATCGCGCATGTTATCACAGCGAAGTTAAACGAAGTTTAACTTTTCGTTTAGATTTCTGGCTATCGCCCGGTTTTCAGACTGTTACCCTTGCCCTCGCATGCGCGCCGTGGCTAGATGCTCCCTCAGGGACAACGAGGAAATGCGATGAGTAAATTGATTAAGTGGGTACTGGTGTTGGCGGTCATTTACGGCGGCTTTTTGATCTCGGGCTACGGCGTGCTGATCGGCAGCAACAAAAACGTTGGCGGGTTGGGATTGCAGTGCAAATACCTGACGGCGCGTAACGTGGCGATCGCCCAGTACGTGAATGGCGACAACGGTTTCATCGGCGTAGCCGACTGCCCGCTGTTCAAGAAAATCGAAACGGTGGTGGATTAACCGCCACCGCCCGACGCCGCCGCTCTGCGGCGGCCCCGCCTCAGTTGCGGGTAAACTTCATCTCGATCAGCGCAATCGCCTTGTCAATCGCTCGGCGGGTCACCGGATCGGCGCCAGCAGGGTGCGTGGAGAAATCGATGCTTTTGAGCTGACCCGCCATCTTGTCGCGCACTTCGGTCGGCGCAATCACGTCGATAACGTCCAGAATCTGTTTGATGACCAGTTGGCAAGCGACCAGATCGGAAGCCAATTCCTGCTCGTTGCTCAGCATGTCAGACATAATAACTTTCCTTCTTGATTCAAACGCCGCACAGAATAGCATGGCGTCCGCGCCATTGCCCGCTCTCCCCGTCTTTTTCCCCCTTCTGCGCACCGCCGGGCAAAAGCCCGCGGCGGATTAGCCTATACTTGCAGCATGACGGTGGCAAAAACCACCCCCAAGCCACAACCAACAGGAGAAAGTTATGGCGAATCACAATGTGAAATCCTGGGCGACAGTGCGTGAAACTTCGGTGGAGATCGCCGAAGCCATTTTTGAACTGGCAGGGAACGACGAAGTGTTGGCGCAGAAAATCTGGGAAGAAGGCAGCGACGAAGCGCTGGAGAAAGCCTTTGCCAAAACCACCGCCGACCAGCTTTATTGGGGAGAGGAAACCGTCGAGCGGAAAAACGTTTGAGCGCCTGCGCAACAAAAAGCCCGGGTTTCTGACCCAGGCTTTCCCGATTGGCGTTCGCCCCGCTCAGCGGCGTGCAATATCTCTTGCTCTCACGGTTCTTCACCTCCCACACCTTCCGCGTTTTTCATGCTCATCACCGGCATCGCCATAAAAGCGCCGACGCCCACGATTACAACCAGAGTAATAATCACTGTCATTAACATGCGATCACCCCATCAACGTTGAGTTGTTACGGCTGACTCTGTTTTGGCGGTTACTTGCTGCGGCCTTCTTTGCGTCCCCCACCGAGGCGGTGACCGTCTCAGATTAGCCGTTTTTCCTTTCGGCTGACAAGCGGCGGTTAAGCGGTTTTTCCGAATAATTGCCGCCCGACGCCGGCGGCGTTTTTGTCCACGGCGGCAAGTTGTGTATACTTCACCGCTATGTAGGTCTCACACTGACGCACTGATGATACAAGAACACCACCTCTCATTGGTCTGCGCCCTCAGCAAATGGGTCGAAACTCACCTCGGACGAGTGATCCATCTCGAAGAGCTGGCCGAGTACTCCGGCTACTCGCTGTGGCACATGCAGAAGCTGTTCAAAGAAGCGACGGGGATTTCGCTCGGCAAATACATTCGCGAACGCCGTCTGGCCGGCGCGGTCTACCAACTGCGCAGCAGTGAAGCGTCGATCTTCGATATTGCCCTGGACTTTGGCTTCGGTTCACAGTCTCACTTCACGTACATGTTCAGAAAGCGTTTTAATATCACGCCCTATGATTTCCGCCAGGATTTGAGCGTCGATCTGCATATCGATCCGCCGCTGCACGTCATTCACCAAAAATCCGCCTGAAGCCCGCCGCAAACCGGCGGGTTAACGCGCCGCCCATGCCGCCAGTATCGCGATCGCGGCCGGCAGCGCCTGCACCCACAGAATTTTGCGGCTGGCGGTCAGCCCGCCGAACACGCCGGCCGCTAACACGCACCCGAGAAAGAACAGCTGCAGCGCCATATCCCCACGCCAGTAGCTCCATGCCAACCCCACCGCCAGAAAGCCGTTGTACAACCCCTGATTGGCGGCCAACACCCGGGTGGCGGCGGCGAACTCCGCCGTCGTGCCGAATGCGCGCCTGCCGAGTGGCGTACGCCACAGGAACATTTCCAGCACCAGGATATAAAGATGGAGCGCTGCGATGAGCAGCAGCAAAATATCGGCAAAGAACTTCATGAGGATCCCGGTCGTTTATTGAAGATGCCATCAATTATAAACTCCGCCTCTCATCTTCCCACCGGCGGAGATAAAAAAACCCGCCGAGGCGGGTTTATGCAGGAGTCATTTTTTGAGGTTAGTTTAATACGGCGACCAACAATGCCGCGACAGAGGCCCAAAACAGCGCCGTGGCAACCACGACATGGGACAGTCTTGCACGATAGAGTACCTGGCTCATAATGACCTCACTGACATCTGACTAACGGGAGACAACCTTACTTCCTGAGGATTATCCTAAACTTCTTCTCGCTGTCATTATATGCGCCAGATCACTTTTCCGCCGATAAACCTTATATTGTCGTAAAGCTGGAGCCGCGATCACATTAATTGCGCCTTATTAGAGCGAAATAAGCCGAATAATCGCGGCGATTATATCCTAACGCTATCAAACATCGCTCCAGGGCAGGCGTGGCGCGGTCATGCGCTCACCAGAATAACCGCTAACCGCCGGGAAGCGCGGCGCCCCTTGTTCCCAATCATGCTGAGCCCGAGTAATTTCAGCCTTGCTATGGCCAACGAAATTCCACCAGATAAGGACCTCTTCGTTTAATGGCGCCCCACCGATTAATAATCCCCGGCAGCCCTTTTGCGCATTTAACCCAATAGAGTTATTCTTCATGCCCAAATAGGCGAACTCATCAGGTGAAAAAGTTTCACCATTAAGTTCAAATGCACCAATAAGGGGCAAAAAGCCGATTTCATAATCATCGCGCAGCGGCAATTCGATCCTCGCCGCTTCCTGCCATTCCAGATCAATGGCGATTAATGGCGAAAGCGTAAACACCGGTGAACGATAAGCGCCAAATTCCCCCACCAGCAAACGGTGATTCACGCCGTTATTCTGCCATTGCGGCAAGTCAGGATAATGATCGAAGCGTGGCGCCATGTCGGCATGTTCGGCCGGCAGCGCGATCCATAATTGTGCGGCATGCAATCGCCGTTGCTCACCCACCGACTGTTCGGTATGCGCAATGCCGCGCCCTGCGGTCATCAGATTAACCTGGCCCGGGCGAATCACCTGCTCACTGCCGAGGCTGTCTCGGTGCAGCACCTCCCCCTCTATCATCCAGGTGAACGTTTGCAGCCCGATGTGCGGATGCGGCCCCACATCCATGCCGGGCGAGGTGCCGTTGAATACCGTCGGCCCGGCGTGATCGAGAAAACACCAGGCGCCGACGGTGCGCCGCTCCCGGGTTGGTAACGCACGGTTGATCGGGATGCCCCCCACTTCTGCGTTACGCACGGCAATACGTTGTATCTGGCGCACGCCGTCAACGACAGGGCATTCGCGTGCAGGTGAAGAGAGCGTAGGACGTGACTGACTCATCGCAAAGACCTCCTGAATGGCGCCGATTCGCCAAGGGTAACCGCCCAAGCTTAACACAGGACAGCTTCCCCACAGAGCGGCGACGCTCAGGCGCAGTTGCGCGGTCAGGACGCTTTGATATAGCAGCTCATGATGTCTATATCGTCCTGCGCGTGCCTGAGATCGGAGAAATAGGTCACGCCAAAGAGAATTGATACCACCAGCAGCACGGACACCAACAGGCCGATAATCGCCAGCAGTTTGGTCTCATCATGGAGATTAGGCTCCATTTTATCTCCCCTAGTTAATCGCGTCAGGTCACCCACAGCGTGACCGCCAGCGTAAAGATAATCAGTGAGCAGGACGCCACCGCCAACACGACGATCGCAAATTGCGCATCACCCAAGGTTTCTCGATAGTTTTTATCCGTTGAGGCGTTACGCTGTTGTTTCACTAAATCGGTTTCACTCGTTCAACTGCTGCATTGCTGTTTGACGGGGCAAAACATCCCCTCAGAATAAGGCGCCAACGTTGCCGCCTTGGTCGTTCCGGCTCAACCGGGGGATGACGCTATCAATTTTCCCCATCAGGGTCAACACCGCGCCTGCCGGCAAGCGAGCGGGTACACAGGGGAAATGTAACCGGCATCAAGATCGCAGGGAAATAAGAGACACCTATTGCAGAGGACAAAAAAAAGCCCGGTACGCAACCGGGCTATGGCAGACCGACGCGTTATTGCGGGATACGCAACACCTGCCCAGGATAAATCTTGTCCGGGCTCGACAGCATCGGCTTGTTGGCTTCGAAAATCTTGTTGTACTGATTGGCGTTGCCGTACATCTCTTTAGAGATGGCGCTCAGCGTATCGCCCTTCTTCACGGTATAGAAGCGGCTCTCGGCGTCGGGTTGCGTCACCGCCACCTTATCCTCCACGCCGCTGATGCCCGCCACGTTGCCGACAGCCACCAGGATCTTCTCTTTTAACTCCTGGCTGACGGCGTCGCCGGTCACTACGGCTTTACCATCGATCACCTGCACATTGACTTTGTCGGTGCCCGGCAAGCCGCTCTTATCTAGATGCTCCTTGAGTTTGGCGCCTTGATCTTCGGCGGAGGCATTGCCGGTGACTGTGTCCCACAGTTTTTCGCCCGCTTCTTTGACGAAGTTAAACAAGCCCATATTCACTCCTTTTGATGGTTTCACTAATGCGTTTAAGTAAGGCTAGTTAAGCTTAGCATCGACAAAAGGATATGCCATCCGCTCACGGCGTCAGAAACGGTTAGAGTATTCCGAAAGTGTCGTCAGCGGCGTTTCGGTGGCGATTAATCGCGCAATGATGCTGAAAAATCGCGCTTTTTTACCTACACTGTTGCAGACAGAGCAACTCGACGAAGGAGGCGTGCAACGATGTACGCATTGGTGATGTTTGTCTGTTATCTGGATGGTGGCTGCAGTGAAATGGTGGTCGACATATTGCGCGACGAGCCGCAATGCCTGGTCGCAATGAAGGAACAGAACTTGCGACACGCCGGCTGTTATCCCATGGAAGAGTTTATCGACGGCTTCTGGTTGCCAGCCAGCGAATATTCGGATTTTTAACGCCCTCCCGCGCGACGCTGAGGAATTTCTGATTTCATCGGAAACTGCGTCTTCCTCCGAGGCATAAGGCCGCTGTTTTGCTAAATTGCGGCTCCCGAAGAAGAAAGAGACAGAGAAAGGTCATGCCAGCATCGGCTCACTCCAACGAGCAATATGAAACTCTGCTGCACGACGTCAGCCTGGCGTTAGGCGACGCAGTGTTGCAGTTAATCCAAAACCATAAAAAGGTCTCCGGCGGCAATATTCTTTCACAGCTGGTGAACGAAATAGAGCGTGAGCAGGATCAGCAACGTTTCGCCGCGCTGCGTTCCGCCATTGAGCTGGTCGGGCTGGCGCCCAAAGGCTGAGATCCCGATAAAACGAAGGCCGGGCTTGCGCCCCGCCTGAGGTGAATGACAAGCCTGATGACATTGCCAGGTTTACCGAAAACAGCATTTAAAATAAGGGAAATCAATTCATTGATTTTCGGTTGCTCACCACAAAGAAGGAAAAACCACGCTTTTTCCGCCTTTGTCAACGAGCTAAGGCGGGGCTTGCGCCCCGCCTGATTACCAATCCCGACACAGGATGAAGGTAAGGGAATTGCAGATTAGAAGCGATACGTCAGGCTGACGGCAACAATATCATCGTTGGCCAATTTCAGTTTGTTATCGTCGCTCAGCTGGTTGATTTGGTAATCAACGTAGGTGTACATATTTTTGTTGAAGTAGTAAGTCGCCCCCACTTCCACGTATTTCACCAGGTCGGCATCACCGATCCCTTCGATATCCTTGCCTTTGGACTGCACGTAAGCCACGGAAGGACGCAGACCGTTCTCGAATTGATACTGGGCCACAACTTCGAAGTTTTGCGTTTTATTGGCGAAACCGGAAGTGCCGTTGACGCTGATCGGCGTCATGTTGCGGGTTTCGGCATACATCGCAGCCAGGTAAACCTGGTTGGCATCGTATTTCACCGCGGTGGTCCATGCGGTGGCGCTGTCGCCTTTACCGTACTGCAGCGCTTTTTGAGCGCTGGTGCGGTTGGAGTCGGAGAACGCCGCCGCTACGCCGATGCCGGAACCGCCGATGTCCTGATAGTCCAGAGACAGGCCGTAACCGTCGCCGTTTTGCTTGGTCACGCTGCGGCCGTCGCCATCGTTTTTACCCTGGTACTGCACCGCCAGATTCAGGCCGTCCACCAAACCGAAGAAATCACGGTTGCGGTAGGTGGCCAAACCGTTGGAACGGGCGGTCATAAAGTTATCGGTATAGCTGTAGGAGTCGCCGCCGAACTCCGGCAGCATGTCGGTGTAAGCCTCGGCGTCATAGACCACACCATAGTTACGGCCGTAGTCGAAAGAACCGTAGTTGCCGAATTTCAGCCCCGCGAAGCCCAGACGCGTTTTGGTGCCGGTAGTGCCCTGCGCTTCGTCGTGATTGGCCTGGACGTTGTATTCCCACTGGCCGTACCCGGTCAACTGATCATTGATTTGCGTTTCGCCTTTGAAGCCCAGGCGAACATAGGTCATATCACCGTCGTTGGATTTACTGTCGCTGAAATAATGCTTGGCGTTAACACGGCCGTACAGGTCGAGTTTATTGCCATCCTTATTGTAGATTTCAGCCGCGTTGGCGAAGGAGGTGATCGCCCCGAGGGCGACAGCTAAGGCTAATACACTGCGTTTCATCATTTATTTTCCTAGATATTATAATTAGAACCCTGCCCGTCACGCCCATTTATAATTTGGGCTGTGATTTTATCTTTTGGTATTTTATGAGCACCCCTAATACGGGGGTGATGTGACATTAGCATCATGAATCAAAACTTAAAATCAAAAAGTTCATGAAACAACGAGGAGAAAGCATGTTTATTTGTAACTAAACATTACAAAGAAAGCCTCACACAACCCATTGAATATATGAATATTTTGCCACATAAGTTATAACCAAAATGGTGCAACGCACCAATATGGTGCATTTAGGTTTCGTTTTGCGTGCTTTCTGCGCGATTCAAATGTAACAACAAAATTAGCATGGTTATTAAAAACGTTACTTATTTCACATTTTTGTCTTAACATATTCACCAGGCAATTAAGACTTTCAGCTAATCATCTGACACCGCCTTTTATTCATTCACATAAGGGAATCTCTTCGGAACGAATAAAATTCGCCTTACGGCAATTAAAATAGCGGGAAATAGCAGACTAAAATAATGAAGGGAATAACGGCGGCGCGCTGAGGGCGCCGCCGTGGATAAATCAATACAGCGTAGAACGGGAAACTTCGCTCAACAACATACCGGCACGCAGGCCCAACGCCACACCGGGGTTAGGGAACAGTATCCACGCCCCCTCCTGGCCCACGCGATACTCCTCCTGCGGCTGCTCGCACAGCAACATCCCCGGTTTCAGCTCGGTGAAGTTGGCCGTGTCATCGTCCAGGTGCAGCTTGAAATCTTCGCTGTGCTTGATCAACGAGTGCATCACACGGAAAACCCGAATCTCGGCGCCCGCACGCACCGGCGGCGGCCCTTCGCTGACCGCCGCCCGCAGCGCGCGATCGATGGCGGCGAATTGCTGCAGATCGTTACTGCCGAACGGCCGCGCCTTGCCCAACTCGAGCGTACAGCTCGCCGCATTGAGATGTTCGCTGGAGTAGTGGCTAAAGGTACCGCCCGGCGCGCTGTGCACCACCAGCGCATCCAGATCGGCGGCATCCAGCAGCTGCAACATCGGCTCGCTGTACGGGCGTTTCTGGAAGGGCAGAATGCCGAAGCGCGGCAAACGCGATTCACGGATGGCGGTGTGCAAATCGTAGTGGAAACGCGCCGCCTGCTCGCCATCGAAAAAGGCGGCGAGCGCACGCTCCAACTGCTGCGCGCGCACGGTTTCGCCGCTGGCGGCGAAGTTGCGGTAGCGGCCGCCGAACATGCGGTTCATATCGCTGTGCAGATAACGCTTGCCGGCCCGCATCGCCGCCGGGTTACCCAGCACCACCAACAGCCGCACCTTCAGCGGCAACCGGCCGGCCAGCAGATCGCCGACCAGCTGATTGAGCAGTTCAATCGGCGCGGTTTCGTTGCCGTGCACGCCCGCCGACATCACCATCGCCTGGCGGTAAGGCTGCCGCGGCGTGAGCTCCAGCACCCCTTCCCCCTGCCAGCGCCAGCGCAGCTGTGGTGTTTCACCCTGCCATTCGACGGGTTCGTTCCCTTCCAGCGTCAGGGGCAGTAGATCGATCATGCCGCCTCCGTTAGCGTTGGAATGGATAGATGGAACCGAGGCCGAGGATCGACGTCAGCGCATCCAGCGCCTCGCGCCCTTCGCGCAGCAGCAGCGGATCGGCCAGGTCATCCTGCGTCAGGCGATCGCGGTAATGACGATCCACCCATTCGTTCAGCGTCGCAAACAGCCGCTCGTTCATCATCACGCGCGGATTGACCGCTCTCAACTCTTGTTCGTTGAGCGCCACCCGCAGCCGCAGGCAGGCCGGGCCGCCGCCGTTGCGCATGCTTTCGCGCAGGTCGAACACGCGGATTTCATCGATCGGGCCGCCGCTGCCGACCATGTCGTTCAGATAACGCCACACGCCGGCGTGCTGACGCGACTCTTCCGGCACCACGATCATCATCCTGCCGTTCGGTTTGGTAAGAATTTGGCTATTGAACAGGTAGGTCGCCACCGCGTCCGCCACCGAAACGCGCTCGGTCGGCACCTCGATCGCCACCAGCTCGCTGTCCAGCGACGCCATCTTGCGGCGCACTTCATCCAGCGCCTGCTGCTGGCGGTGAAACGCCTGCTGGTGGTGGAACAGTACATTTTGGTTGCTGACCGCAATCACGTCGTTATGGAACACGCCCTGATCGATCACCGCCGGGTTTTGCTGCACAAAGACCGTATGCTGCTCGTCCAACTGGTGCAGGCGAGCGATCGCCTCGCCGGCTTCGCGCGTCTGGCGCGCCGGATAACGCGCCGGCGCCGTTTCGCCGCCGAACTCCTGCCGACCGTAGACGAACACCTGCACGCTGCGCCTGGCGTAGTCGCCGCCCAAACGGTTGTGGTTGGCGGCCCCTTCGTCGCCGAACAACGCCACCTGCGGCAACGCCTCATGGTGGGCGAAATGCCGATCGTCGCTGAACATCGCCCGCAATACGGCGGTGGTGGTTTCCGCTTCGATGGCGCGGTGGAATTTGTTGTTCAGGTTGGCGGCGGTGAAATGCACCTTGCCGTCGGCGCTGTCCGCCGAAGGCGACACGGTGGCCGCATTGGCGGTCCACATGCAAGATGCCGAGCTGAGCGCCGACAGCAGGCGCGGCGACTGACGCATCGCCTGCGCCAGCACCGCCTCATCGCTGCCGCTGAAACCCAGGCGCCGCAGCATCGGCAAGTGCGGCCGCTCCTGCGGCGGCAATACCCCTTGCTGGAAACCGAGATCGGCCAGCGCCTTCATTTTCAGCAAACCTTGTTTCGCCGCCAGCTTCGGGTTCGATACGCTGTTTTGGTGCTGCGTCGAGGCCTCATTGCCGAACGACAGCCCGGCATAGTGGTGCGTCGGCCCCACCAAACCGTCGAAATTGACTTCATATCCTGACATGGCTATCCCCTGGGGATGGCCTGCGGCGGCGCCATCGCGCCGCCGCAGACGATTAACGGAACGACAAGCCCGGCGAGAGCGTCGCCGGCAGCGACAGGCTTTCGCTTTCCAGCGACGCCATCGGCCAGGCGCAATAGTCCGCCGCATAGAAGGCGCTTGGGCGATGGTTGCCGGAGGCCCCCACGCCACCGAACGGCGCCGCGCTGGACGCCCCGGTCAGCGGCTTGTTCCAGTTGACGATGCCGGCGCGCGCTTCCAGCAGCAGCCGCTCGAACAACTCGCGCTGCGGCGATACCAGCCCCACCGACAGGCCGTAGCGCGTCCGGTTGGCCAGCTGTAGCGCTTCGTCGAAATCGCGGTAACGCACGATGGTGGTCAAGGGGCCGAAATACTCTTCGTCCGGTACGCCGGCCACGCCGGTCAGATCGACGATGCCCGGGCTGAGCAGCGAACTGCCCGGTTCCAGCAGGCGCATGCTCAGCAGCGATTTGCCGCCCAGCGCCAGCAAGCGCTGCTGCGCGTTCAGCATGTTTTCCGCCGCGGCTGCCGACACCACCCCGCCCATGAACGGCTGCGGTTCGGCATCCCAGCGGCCGACGCGCAGTTCACCCGCCACCTGGACCAAACGTTCGATAAAGGCGTCTCCTTCCGCCCCCTGCTTCACCAGAATACGGCGTGAACAGGTGCAGCGTTGGCCGGCGGAGATAAACGCCGATTGGATAGCCAGGTTGACCGCCGCATCGCGATCGTCAAAACCGTCGACGATCAGCGCGTTGTTGCCGCCCATCTCCAACGCCAGGATCTTCTCCGGCTGCCCCGCCAATTGGCGATGCAGGTGATAGCCGGTGCCGGCGCTGCCGGTGAACAGCAGGCCGTCGATATCCGCACTGGACGCCAGCGCTTCGCCGGTCTCGCGGCCGCCTTGCACCAGGTTGATCACCCCGTTCGGCAGGCCGGCCTGCAGCCACAGCTTCAGGGTCTCCTCGGCGGTCAGCGGCGTCAGCTCGCTCGGTTTGAATACCACGCAGTTGCCGGCCAACAGCGCCGGCACGATATGGCCGTTCGGCAGATGGCCGGGGAAGTTGTAAGGCCCGAACACCGCCAGCACGCCGTGCGGACGATGGCGCAGCACCGAAGCGCCGTCGGCCATCGCCGTCTGGCTAAAGCCGGTGCGCGTCTGATAGGCCTGCAGCGAAATGCCCACCTTGCCGATCATCGCCTGAATTTCGGTCAGCGTTTCCCAGCGCGGTTTGCCGGTCTCGCGGCTGATGGTTTCCGCCAGCGACTGCTTGTGTTCTTCCAGCAAGGCGGCGAAGCGTCTTACCAGCTGTTCGCGCTGCTCGAACGGCGTACGCGCCCAGGCCGGGAACGCGGCGCGCGCGGCCTCGCAGGCGGCGGCGACGTCGTCGGTATCGGCGGCGTTGGCGCGCCACAGCGGCTGGTTGCCGACCGGATCGGCCTTGCCGAACTCGGCGCCGCGGCCCTGCCGCCAGACGCCGTTAATCAACAGTGCAGGATGAGACATCATGCTTTCTCCTGTGCAATAAGGGGGAGCACCCGCACCGGGCTGCCCTGTTCGACGCCCAGCGCCGCGGCGGTGGCGGCGTTGATATGCAGGCGGTCGTCATACAGATCGGCATTGACCAACAGTGCGCGGTAGTGCTGATAGTTGTCGTTGGCCACCAGATGCACCGGCGCATCGGCGCGCATCGGCGTGTCATCCAGCACCACTTTCACCAGGCGGCTCTGCTTCACCGCGCGGATGTGGTCGATCTCGGCTTCCAGCGTCGGGCCGCCGTCGAAGATATCGACGTAGCCCTGATAGCTCAGGCCTTCCGCCTCCAGCAACCGGCGCGCCGGCAGGGTTTGCGGATGCACTTCGCCGATCACTTTCTGCGCGTCTTCGGCCAGGAAATCGACATACAACGGGTGTTTCGGCATCAGTTCGGCGATAAACGCCTTTTGCCCGGTGCCGCTCAGGTAGTCCGCCTTGGCGAACTCGATGGAGAAGAAATGGCGCCCGACGCTCTCCCAGAACGGCGAACGGCCGTTTTCATCGGAGAAACCGCGCATCTCGGCGATCAGGCGCCGGGAGAAACGTTCGCGGAACGCGGCAATAAACAGGAAACGCACCTTCGACAGCAGCTTGCCGTTCTCGCCGTGACGATAATCCGGATCGAGGAACAGCGTGCACAGCTCCGAATGGCCGGTATGGTCGTTGCTGAGGAACAGCGTCGGCACCGATTTATAGACGTTCAGCTGTTTGGAAGCGTGCACCTGCGTGCCGACGCGGAAGCTGTACCAGGGTTCCGCCAGGCCGACGGCCACTTCGATCGCGCAGACCCCGACCACCTGACGGCGCTCGCTGTCTTCCAACACGAACAGATAACACTGGTCACTTTGCGGAAGTTCGCCTTGCCAGGTTTTTAACGCCCGCTCAATGCGTGCCGACAGGGTATCTTCATTTTGCGGCAGTGAAGTGAGACCGATGCCGGATTTACCGGCCAGCGTCAATAAATCCGCCAAATCGCGACGCTCTATAGGGCGAATAATCATCATAATGCGAACCTCTTCTGAATCAGGCTGCGCCGGTGAAGGCGCAGCCCGCTGATTAGCTGCAAATGCGCGCCACGGCGCGCGCGAATCGCGCCAGCCCCTCTTTCACATCCTGCTCAGGGATGATCAGCGACGGCGTGAAACGCACCACGTCCGGGCCGGCGATCAGCGCGATAACGCCTTCTTCGTTGGCCAGTTGGGTGATCTGCTTCGCTTTGCCGGCATAGTCTTTCGTCAATTGGCAGCCGATCAGCAAACCGCCGCCGCGAATGTCGGCGAAGATCGGGTACTGACGGTTGATGTCGTTCAACCCGTCGATAAACCACTGGTGACGCTGTTTGACGCCCTCCAGCACTTCCGGGGTGTTGATGATGGAGAACACCGTCCCCGCCACCGCCGTCGCCAGCGGGTTGCCGCCGTAGGTGGTGCCGTGGGTGCCGACGCCCAGCGTTTTCGCCAGCGCATCGGTGGTCAGCATGGCACCGATAGGGAAGCCGCCGCCCAGCGCTTTGGCGGTGGTCAGCACGTCCGGCACCACGCCGTACTGCATGTAGGCATACAGATGGCCGGTGCGGCCGACGCCGGTCTGCACTTCGTCGAAGATCAACAGCGCATTATGGCGATCGCACAGCTCACGCAGCCCCTGCAGGAAACTGGCTTCCGCCGGCAGCACGCCGCCCTCGCCCTGGATCGGCTCGACGATCACCGCGCAGGTGCGATCGTTGATAAGCTCGGCCGCCGCGGCCAGATCGTTGTACGGCGTATGGGTGATGCCGCCCGGCAGCGGCGCAAAGTCCTGCGAGTATTTTGGCTGGCCGCCGGCGGACACGGTAAACAGCGTGCGGCCGTGGAACGCGTTGTTGAACGCCACAATCTGATCTTTACCGGCGCCGTGCTGGTCGTGCGCATGCTTGCGCGCCAGTTTCAGCGCCGCTTCGTTGGCTTCAGCGCCCGAGTTGCAGAAGAACACCTTGTCGGCGAAGGTGGCGTCGATCAATTTTTTGGCCAGGCGCAGCACCGGTTCGTTGGTATAGCCATTGCCCAGATGCCACAGTTTGCCCGCCTGCTCCACCAGCGCCGCCTTGACCGCCGGGTGCGCATGCCCCAACGCGTTAACCGCGATGCCGCCGGCGAAGTCGATGTAAGACTTACCCTGCTGATCCCACACCTGCGAGCCTTCTCCCCGCACCAGAATAAAATCGGCAGGGGCATAAACCGGGACCATCCAGTCATCGAAAGACTGGCGGGTAACTGCGATTGGCTGTTCCATAGTGACCTCATAATCTCAGCAAAGGCTGAATTTTGACTGTAAGGGCCGCTCAGGCCCGGCTAGGCCGCCACATTGCAAAAAAACCGTTGTTCAAAACCGACTTTCACGGCGGAGAAAATGCTGCCCCTCACCGCTGATTTAGAAACAAATCTGTTACATAAAATCGGTTTTTCACTATTTATGGCGTATATCCGGTCCCTGAGCGGGGAGTAAATGTTAACGAGCAGTTAAAATACATGTCGTTTGATAAAGAGTGTAGAGCAGCTATCGTGCCAAAACGGGATTTTTACCGGATTTTGCTATTTCTGGCGTTAAAACAACGGCTTATATTGCATAGTTATTCATTTTCTATGCATTGGTAATGCATAAATTAAAAAATAAGGCCTAAAATCATCATTGCGCGCGAAATCCTATTCAATTGCGAAAAACTTCAGGATTTCTGATCGGGCTCGCAAAAATAATTTCGCCCGATTTGCTCGCTATCACACTTTTTGCCCCCAGCGGGTGCAGCGGTGCGCCAGAATGGTGCATCGCGGCAGCGACGCGAGACCCCACCGGCCAAAAGGGGCCACGCTGGCCGCGGCTCCTGCTTTGTGCGCCAGCGACTACACTGTGATCCTGACCGCCCCTTCTCTTTTGCGCACAAGGAGTCCCCATGCCCAAGAAAACCGTCGATCTCAGCCAGCCGCACGCCCAACACGACATCCGCGCGTTTCTCGACGCGCTGAATGCCGGCGGCGGTAAACCTATGGAACAGATGAAGCCCAAAGAGGCGCGCAGGGTGTTGGAGGACGCGCAACGCAGCGTCGAGGTGCCGCTGCGCGAGGTCGAGATCAGCGAGAAAACCATTCACGTAGAAGGTCAGGATATTCTGCTGCAGCTGGTGCGGCCGGCCAGGGTCAAAGAGGCGCTGCCGGTATTCATGTTCTTCCACGGCGGTGGCTGGGTGCTGGGCGATTTTCCCACCCATGAACGGTTGGTGCGCGATCTGGTGCACAGCTCAGGTGCGGCGGCGGTGTTCGTCAATTATCCCCGCTCACCGGAGGTGCGCTACCCTGAGGCGATCAACCTGGCTTACGCCGCCACCGAATGGGTGGCCGAGTACGGCGAGAAGATCAACGTCGACGGCTCGCGGCTGGCGGTGGTTGGCAACAGCGCTGGCGGCAATATGGCGGCGGTGGTCAGCCTGATGGCCAAACAGAAAGGCATACCGGCGCTGCGCTGCCAGATCCTGCTGTGGCCCGTCACCCGCGCCCAGTTTGATACCGATTCCTATCATCAGTTTGCCGAAGGCCATTTCCTGACCCGCAACATGATGAAGTGGTTTTGGGACAGTTACGCGCCCGATAAGGCGCAGCGCAAAGATATCTACGCCTCGCCGCTCAACGCCACGCCGGACCAGCTACGGGGGTTGCCGCCGGCGCTGGTGCAAACCGCCGAGCTGGACGTGCTGCGCGATGAGGGCGAAGCCTACGCGCGTCTGCTCGATGCCGCCGGCGTCGAGGTCACCTCCACCCGCTATAACGGGCTGATCCACGACTACGGTCTGTTGAATCCGCTCGCCCACGTCCCGGCGGTGCATTCGGCGATCCACCAGGCCGGGCGCGCGTTGAAGCACTATCTGTCCTGACGCCAGGTGTGCCGTTCAACCTGCCGCCGCCAGCCCCCGGATAAGCTTGGCTAAGGTTTTGATCGCCTCTTCAAAGCGGTCGTTCCATTCAAAAGAGGCGTTGAGACGGAAGCAGTGGTTGAAATGGTCGCCGGTGGTAAACATGCGCCCCGGCGCGATGCTGATGCCCCGGGAAAGCGCGCGCCGGTACAGTTCCAT
Source organism: Serratia sp. TSO36 (assembly GCF_057808395.1). Classification (NCBI taxonomy): domain Bacteria; kingdom Pseudomonadati; phylum Pseudomonadota; class Gammaproteobacteria; order Enterobacterales; family Yersiniaceae; genus Serratia; species Serratia sp. TSO36. Next base: position 300,230 of record NZ_JBJZOU010000015.1, read on the forward strand.
CGACGACAGCGCCGGATCCAGCTCCAGCCACAGGAAGTAGCCGCCGTCGGGCTGGCTGACCTTCACCGTCGGCGGGAAATGGTGGGCGATCGCCTGACGCATCGCGCTTTGCCGCTGGGCCAGCAGGCGCCGCAACCGCCGCAGATGGGTATCGTAGCCGCCGTGCAGCAGATAATCCGCCAGCGCCATCTGGGTCGGCACGCTGGTGGAAACGGTGCTCATCAGCTGCAAACGCTGGATCTGCTGCGCATAACGCCCCGCCGCCACCCAGCCGACGCGAAAGCCCGGCGCCAGGCATTTGGAAAACGACGAGCAGTGCAGGATCTGGCCGCCGCTGTCGAGCGCCTTGGCCGGCAGCGGCCGTTCCGCGCTGAAGTACAGTTCGCCGTAGACGTCGTCTTCAATCAGCGAGATCTGCCGTTCGCGCAGCAGCGTCACCAGACGCTGCTTGTTGGCCTCCGGCAGGGTGGCGCCCTGCGGGTTCTGGAAATGGGTCATCAACCAGCAGGCTTTGATCGGATACTGGTCCACCGCCTGCTGCAGCGCGTCCAGATCGATGCCGTCCTGCGGATGGGTGGCGATCGCCACCGCCTTTAACCGCAGCCGTTCCAGCGCCTGCAGCGCGCCGTAAAACGCCGGCGATTCGATCGCCACATAGTCGCCCGGCTGGGTCACCGCCTGCAGGCCGAGGCTGAGCGACTCCATCGCCCCGGCGGTGATGACGATTTCGTCCGGCGCGACCTGCATGCCGCTCAGCGCATAGCGTTGGGCGATGTGCCGCCGCAGCGCGTCGTTGCCCGGCGGCAGGTTGGCCAGCGAACTGTGCGGCGTGAACTTGCGCGCCACGCTGCTCAGCGCGCGCGCCAGCTTCGGCTGGGCGAACAGCGTGGCGTCGGGAAAGGCCGAACCGAAAGGCACGATATCCGGATCCTTGCAGGCCTGCAGCACGTCGAAAATAAAGGCGTTGATGTCCACCTGCTCGCTCAGCAACAGCTTCTCGCCGCGCGAAGGCTGGGGCAGCGGCTGCGGGCGCGCCGCCACGTAGTAGCCCGACTGCGGCCGGGCGACGATCCACCCCTGGCTCTCCAGCAGTTGGTAAGACTGCACTACCGTCATCAGGCTCAATCCGGCGCGTTTGCCGCTCTCGCGCAGCGAAGGCAGTTTGTCGCCCGCCCGCCACACCCGGTTCTGGATCTGTTCTCTAATCTGCTGCGCAAGCTGCTCGTATCGGGTCATAACCATTAACTGTTATATGAAAAAGTAAAATAACTGTCACTATTATAGTCACTGTACTCCGTGCTTAACTTAACGCCAAGTATTTCACATAAAAATGACAGCTATACTCAAGAGGTTAATTTATGTTCAACCCTAGGAGGCGCCATGCTGGGTCTTGATGCACTGGAACTCGCCAGAATACAGTTCGCCTTCACCGTGTCTTTCCATATCATCTTCCCCGCCATCACCATCGGTTTAGCCAGCTATCTGGCGGTGCTGGAAGGGTTATGGTTGAAAACGCACAATGAAGCCTACCGTGAGCTTTACCACTTCTGGTCAAAGATTTTCGCCGTCAACTTCGGCATGGGCGTGGTGTCCGGGCTGGTGATGGCCTATCAGTTCGGCACCAACTGGAGCTTCTTCTCCGAGTTCGCCGGCAGCATTACCGGGCCGCTGCTGACCTATGAAGTGCTGACCGCCTTCTTCCTCGAAGCCGGTTTCCTCGGCGTAATGCTGTTCGGCTGGAACCGCGTCGGCCCCGGCCTGCACTTCTTCGCCACCTGCATGGTGGCGCTCGGCACGCTGATCTCCACCTTCTGGATCCTGGCTTCCAACAGCTGGATGCAGACGCCACAGGGGCATGAAATCATCAACGGCCAGGTGGTACCGGTCGACTGGCTGAAGGTGATCTTCAACCCGTCCTTCCCGTACCGCCTGCTGCACATGTCCACCGCCGCCTTCCTCTCCTCGGCGTTCTTCGTCGGCGCCTCCGCCGCCTGGCACCTGCTGCGCGGCCGCGATACCCCGGCGATGCGCAAAATGCTGTCGATGGCGATGTGGATGGCGCTGATCGTCGCGCCGGTGCAGGCGCTGATCGGCGATGCGCATGGCCTGAATACGCTGAAACACCAGCCGGCGAAGATCGCCGCCATCGAAGGCCACTGGGAAAACCCGCCGGGCGAAGCCACGCCGCTGATCCTGGTCGGCTGGCCGGACATGGAGCGCGAAGAGACCCGCTTCAAGCTGGAAGTACCGTACCTCGGCAGCCTGATCCTGACCCACAGCCTGACCGAACAGGTACCGGCGCTCAAATCCTTCCCGCCGGAAGATCGCCCCAACTCCACCGTGGTGTTCTGGTCGTTCCGCATCATGGTCGGGCTGGGCATGCTGATGATCCTGGCCGGGGTGTGGAGCCTGTGGCTGCGCTGGCGCGGTGGGCTGTATCAGTCGCGCCCGTTCCTGTACTTCATCCTGTGGATGGGCCCTTCCGGGCTGCTGGCGCTGCTGGCGGGCTGGTTCACCACCGAGATCGGCCGCCAGCCGTGGGTGGTGTACGGCCTGCTGCGCACCAAGGACGCGGTCTCCGCGCACGGCGATCTGCACATGAGCATCAGCCTGCTGGCGTTCATCATCGTCTACTGCTCGGTGTTCGGCGTGGGCTATTCCTACATGATGCGCCTGATCCGCAAAGGGCCGCAGCCGCATGAACACCAAGAAGACAATACCGAGGGCCGGCCGGCGCGTCCGCTGTCCGCGGTCAACGACACTCTGGACGACAGGAGCTGAACATGGGCATCGATCTTCCGCTGATTTGGTTTGTGATCATCGTGTTCAGCACCATGATGTACGTGGTGATGGACGGTTTCGACTTGGGCATCGGCATCCTGTTTCCGTGGGTGAAAGAGAGCGGCGACCGCGATCTGATGATGAACACCGTCGCCCCAGTGTGGGACGGCAATGAGACCTGGCTGGTGCTGGGCGGCGCCGCGCTGTTCGGCGCCTTCCCGCTGGCCTACTCGGTGATCCTCGACGCGCTGGCGATCCCGCTGACGCTGATGCTGATCGGGCTGATTTTCCGCGGCGTGGCCTTCGAGTTTCGCTTCAAGGCGACGCCGGAGAAACGCCATATCTGGGACAAGGCATTCATCTGGGGCTCAATCTTCGCCACCTTCAGCCAGGGTGTGGTGGTGGGCGCCGTGATCAACGGCTTCCCGGTCGAAGGCCGCACCTACGCCGGCGGCGCACTGGACTGGCTGACGCCGTTCGCGTTGTTCTGCGGGCTGGGGCTGGTGGTGACCTACGCCCTGCTAGGCTGCACCTGGCTGGTGATGAAAACCGCCGGTGATCTGCAGGCGCGCATGTATCATCTGGCGACGCCGCTGCTGGCGATCCTGTTGCTGGTGCTGGCCGCGGTCAGTATCTGGACGCCGATCGCGCATCCTGAAATCGCCGCCCGCTGGTTTACGCTGCCGAATCTGTTCTGGCTGCTGCCGGTGCCGGTGCTGGTGCTGCTCAGTGCCTGGGGAATTCAGCGCGGGGTGAAACGCGGCGCGCACTACTCGCCGTTCATGCTGACGCTGCTGCTGGTGTTCCTCGGCCTGAGCGGGCTTGGCATCAGCATCTGGCCGCACCTGATCCCACCGGCCATCAGCCTTTGGGACGCCGCCGCCCCGCCGCAGAGCCTCGGCTTTATGCTGGTGGGCGCGCTGTTCATCATCCCGATCATTCTGGTCTACACCTTCTGGAGCTACTACGTGTTCCGCGGCAAGATCAGCCATGAACACGGCTATCACTGAGAAGGGAGGACGCTATGCAAGATAAAACGGCAACCGCCGCGCCGGCGCCCTGGTGGAAACGCATCGGTTGGCTGGTGATCATCTGGAGCGCCAGCGTGCTGGGGCTGTTCGTGGTCGCCTCGCTGTTCCGCCTGCTGATGACCGCGGCGGGCATGAAGTCGCATTGACGCGGCGCCTTATCTGGCCGCGCTGGTGGGAAAGTAGAAGGAAACCACCAGCGTGACCAGCGGCAAGGCGCCGATCTTCACCAGTTCGAACGTTTGTCCGAGCGCTTCATTTTTGTCCCAATACGCGTGGGCGGCGAATACGCCCACGCTGACCGCGAATATCCCGCACAATACCTGGCGCGCCAAGCGCAGACGCTCCATTTCGTCGAAGACCAACACCTGCTCCAGATAAACCTGGCTGGCCTCATCGCGCAGATTACGGCTTTCGATGTTCATGGGAAGATCTCCACGACCCGCCCCACCGCTTCAAGCTGTTCACCCTTCTCCCGTACAATGCCAAGAGAAGTACCATCCTGTTTCATCCAGTACTTATCGGCAAGGGTAATCAGTGCAAACGCCATTTTGATTACCTCGGTTTTTTCCATCCCATGACGCCGGGCAATATCGTTCAGATCATCATCAATTTTGTTCGATAACCGAATCGGCAAGCTGCGCATAGTCCACCTCCTGTGGCCGTTGATTCACAGGAGGAAAGTCTACTGGAAGGGCAACTATCGTTCAATTAGTGAACTGCGTAACGCCTCGCACAATCCGCATGCAACGCTAATGCGGTTTGCGCCCCATCGCGCTGAGGAAGCGCTGCTGCAGGCGCAACAGCTCCTCCAACTCCAGCAGGCGGTAGTCGATGCCGAAACGCGGCGCTACCTCGCCGATGATGCGGCTCAGCGCCGGGTAATGGCGGTGGCTCCAGTGCGGGAACAGATGATGCGTCAAATGCAGGTTCGCCCCGCCGAGCCAGTAACCCAGCCAACGCGGCCGGGTCAGCCAGTCGAAGGTGGTGGCGAACACATGGTGATACCAGCCGTGCGGCATCGCGCCCTGCGCCGGCGCCTGATAAAAATTGGCCTTGGCCCAGTGGGTGCCGATGATCAACATCACGAACAGCAATGAAGAAAGCATCTGGCTCAGCAAATAGACCAGCAGAATTTGCCCGATGCCGATGGCCGGCGGCAGCAGCCAGCACGGGATCGCCAGCGCCAGCAGCAGGTGCGCCGCCTTGCCCGCCAGAAATCCGCACCAGCCGCGCACGCCCTGCTGCGCCATGCGTGCCGCCACACGGGTGCGTCCCGCCCGGTCCAGCCAGTCGAACAGCCAGATGTAGTACGGGAACGTCAGCGCCGCCACCAGCGGCCAATAGTAACGCTGGGCGCGCATAAAGGGTCGCCAGCGCTGGAACGGCGTTTGCCGCAGCACGCCATTGGCGTCGATGTCGGGGTCGTAATGTTCGATATTGTTATGGGCATGGTGAAACAACACGTGGCGCACGCGCCAGCAGTCGGGATCCAGCCCCAGCGGAACGCTCACCAGGGCGTTCAGCCCGCGGTTGGCCCAGGGCCGACGGAAAAACGCGTTATGCGAGGCATCGTGCACCACGTTCACCGTCAGGAACATGCCGATAAAGATAAAACCGAAGTAGCAAGCAAAAAACGCCCAGCCGTTTTGCTGCTGCAGGCTCAGCCCGTAACACAGGCCGCACAGCGCCAGCAGCAGCGCCACCTTCGCCAGCATGCCGCCGTCGGCGAAGCGGTGATCGCCGTTGGCCGCCAGATAATGCTGGGCGGCCTGCATCAGCGCGCGATGCAACCCGCCGTCGTCGCGCCGATAGGCTAACGGACGCAGCGGTTTCACGGCTGCCCCATAAGGCGCAAGAAGCGCTGTTGCTGCGCCAGCAGTTCGCGATAGCCGATGCAGCGATACGCCATGCCGTGCCGCTGCGCCACTTCCGCCAGCGCGGCGGCCAGCGCCGGATAGTGGCGGTGATTCCAGCCGGGAAACAGGTGGTGGGTCAGGTGATAGTTCAGCCCGCCGGTCAGGTGCTCCAGCCAGCGCGGCTCGGGCTGCCAATCGCAGGCGGTGGCGAAATTGTGCCGGTACCAACCGTGCGGCATGCTGTCGCCCGCCGGCGCCGGGTAAAACTCGGCCTGCGCCCAGTGGGTGCCCAGCAGCAGGAACACCACCAGCAGCGAGGCAAACATCTGGCTGAGCGCGTAAGCCAACAGCACCCAGCCCCAACCGATGCCGTGCAGCTGGCACAGGATCAGCGGCACCACCAGTACCAGCGCCACATGAAGCAATTTGCACAGCACGAACAGCGTCCAACCGCCCCGCCCCGCCAGCACGCGTTTTTCCCGCAGCGGCGTTTTATCGAGCCGATCGGACCAATCGAAAATCCACGCGATGTAGGGCAGCGAGAGCGCGGCGATCAGCGGCCAGTACAGATGCTGATAGCGCATATGCGGCCGCCAGCGCTGGAACGGCGTCTGGCGGAAAAAGCCGTTCTCTTCGGTGTCCAGATCGTAGTGTTCGACGTTGGCGTAAACGTGGTGGTAATCCACGTGGCGCGTGCGCCAGTAGTCCGGATCGACACCCAGCGGCAGCGTCACCAGCCGCCCCACCAGGCGATTGGCCCAGGGCGCGCGCAAGAAGGCGTTATGCGAAGCATCGTGGTTGACGTTGACGTTGAGCAGCATGCCCATGGCCACGAACAGGAAATAGCAGAGGAAAAACGCCCAGGGCTGATGCTGCAGCAGGCTCAGGGCATAAAACCCGACGCACAGCGCCAGCAACAGCGCGGCCTTGGCCAATCGCGCGGCATCGGCATAGCGATGATCGCCCGCCAGGCAGGCATGCGCCGCGCGCTTGAGATCGCGGTGAAACGCCTGCTCGCCATCGGCAGGGAAACGCAGCGGTGGCAATAAGTCAGCCATGCGGTTCCTCCACGGCGGCCGGTGCGGCCACTCGCCCCCAGCCCAGCGCCACGCACAGGGCATGCAGCGCCACGGCGGCCATGCCGATATGCCAATAGCGCTGCGGCCAGCCGAGATAGCCGATAAACAGCAGCGGCATGCCCAGCGCGATCAGCAGCCAGACGGCGCTCGCCCACGGCCGCCCTTCCGTCATGCCGCCCAGCGCCACCGAACCCAACGCCAACAGCACCAGCAGCGCCATTTGCGGCCAGCTGATGTCGCCGTAACCGTAACCGTATTGGTAGACGTAACCGACCACCAGCGAGAACAGCAGCATGGCGCCGCTGAAGACGCTGAGCGCCGAACGGCGGTCGCGCGGCCGGCCCGGCGCCGGGCACCATGCCAGACGGAAATAGCGCAGAAACGGCAGATTGCTCGCCCAGAACGGGTTGGCGGACGGCCGATCGCCGCTGACGCCGTAGCTGAACGGTGTGGTCGGCAACGCCGGGCAGAACGTGCCGAACAGCTTGTCCCAGAAGATAAAGCTGCCGCCGAAGTTCTTATTGGAATACGCCATGTCCTTGACGTGGTGCACCCGGTGGTGCGCCGGCGTGACCAGGATTTTTTCCAGCACGCCCAGCTTCGGCGTCAGCGCATTGTGGTTAAACAGCTGAATGCTGTAGTGAAAAATCGACACCGTGACGAACACCGACAACGGCACGCCCGCCAGCGCCAGCAGCAAAAAGAACGGGATCGACGTCAACGACGAATACCAGGAGTTGCGCACCCCCAGCGACAGGTTGAAGTGCTCCCCCTGGTGGTGCACCACGTGTACCGCCCACAGCACGCGGAAGCGGTGGTGCAGGCGATGCAGCCAGTAGAAACCGAAGTCCCACGCCAGCAGGGCGAACAGCCACATCAGCAGCGGCGGCCAGGCGTCCAGCAGCCCCAGGCTGAAATGCGCGGCCACGTAGCCGTAGCAGGTGATCTCCAGCCCGCGGAACAGCCACAGCATGATATGGCCGGAGTTCAGGTTAAACACCAGATCGTGCCAGTTGACCGGCTCACGGCGCCCCCACTGCAGCGCCACCGCCTCGGCCACCACGATGAACAGCATGAACACTATCGGCAACGCCAGATCGCTCATCCCATTTCTCCTTTAACCACCCGCCGGCGCAGGGTCTTGATGCGCAGGGCCAACCACCCGGCGCACAGCGCCAGCAGCGCGCCGCCGGCCAGATCGACAAACAAATGGCGGCGCAGTTGCAGAATGGAGAACGCGATCGCCACGCCCCACAGCATCCACAGCGCCGTCCGCACTTTGCGCTCGCCGTCGCTCAACGCCCACACCGCCAGCACCGTCAGCGCCATATGCAACGAAGGCAGGCAGTTCTGCGGCGAATCCACCTGGGTTAACGCCGCCAGCAGCTGCGCGCTGATCCCAACGCCATCGTTCCGCGGATAGGCCATGGTGGTCGGCCACAGTAGGTAAACTGCCCCGGCGCCCAGCGCCGTCAGCTGCATCGCCAGCGTCAGCCATTTGATTCGCTGCAGCGGCGCCAGCAAATAGCCCGCCGGGACGATGAGGAAGAACGACAGGTAAAGCCAAATGGCCGCCGGGCTGAACGGGATCGCCCGATCAAGCGCCGACGGCGGCAACAAAGTTCCCGTCCCCTGCAGGCGATCGGTCAGGCTATACACCACCCCGACCGTCCCCCAGCCGAGCAACATGTGCCCTAGCCTGAACAGCGTATTTTTCATGCTTCCTCCGCCTGGCGCACGATGCGCCGCCGCTTGCGATCGAACTGCGGCAACACCGCCTGCGCCGTCAACCGCCATTCGAGCCGATCGGTGGCGATGCCCTGGCGAGCGAACAGCGCGATCAGCTGCGCCTGGCAGTGCGCCAACGCCGCCGGGCTGCAATCGGCGATCAACTCCAGCCGCTGCTCGCCGCGCTGGATCAGGCGGTAATCGCTGGTCAGCGGCAGCGCATTGGCGATCGTCCGGCTGCAGGCATCGGCGAACACCGCCTGCGGTTGCCGCTGCGCATCGGGCAGCATCAGCTGATCGTCGCGCCGCCCTTCGATACGCGCGATCGCGCGCGTCGGCTGCCCGCACGGGCAGGGTTCCTTGCGCAGTACCAGCACATCGTCCAGCCGATAACGCACGATCGGCTGCGTGCCGCGGGTGAAATCAGTGATCAGCGGCGTGAAACGCAGTTCGTCGATCCACTGCGGTTCGATATGCAAAAACTCTTCGTTCAGATGCAGGGTGCCGTGCGCGCAGGTCGCGGCCAGGAACCCCTCGGTAGCCTGATACACTTCGCCAACCGCCGGAAACACCTGCATCAGCAGGCGGCGATCCTGTTCTTCCAATACCTCGGCGACCGAAATCACTTTTTTGACCGGCAGCTTCACCTGCCCGGCCAGCACCGCCAGCGCCAGGGCGCGCAGCACCTGCGCCGGCGCCACGATGATGCTGGGCACCTGCCGTTCCAGCGCGGGCAGATGCTCGCTGAACGGCGCCAGCAAATCGTAAAACGCCAGGCTCAGCCAACGGTTGTTTACGCTGTGATAGAGATTATTGTCCGCCCGCAGAAACAGCGCGACGCGCTCGCCGGCCAGCAGCCCGTCCGGCAGCATCTTCGCCAGCATGCCGCCGGCCCACACCTGCTGTTCGCGCGGGCTGACGACAAACACGCCGCGCTGCCCGGAGGTGCCGGACGACAATCCGACGCTGTAGCGGCCGATCTTTGGCGTGAAATCGCGATCCGCCTCGCTGCGCTGCGCGCAGGCCAGCACCGCCTCCCGGCTCAGCCCGGCGGTATTCATCCGGTCGAACTGCGCCATCATCAGCGCCTTGTCCATCTGCGGCCATTCGGCGAACGGCCGGCGGCTGAAGCGCTGAAAATAGGGGCTCTTGCTCAGCACCCGGCGGGCAAAGCCCGCGAGCTGCCGAGCCTGATGCGCCTCCAGCGCCGCACGATCGCCAAAGCGCAGGCGCCGGGCGCGGAAGTAGTGCCACAGGGTCATGAAAGGGATCACAGGTCCCCCTCGTGGCACAGCAAAATGTTGACCTGGCCGCCCGCCCACAGTTGGTTAAGCCGTTCCAGCGTGCGGGTGTACGCCACCGCGTCGTCCATCACCAGATTGGCCAGGCGCGAAGGCCCGCGCAGCGTCTGGTAGCTCTGCGGCGACCAGGCGGCGTCGCTGGCCAACAGCGTCCAGCCGGCGTCGGTGAGAATAAAGGCGCCGATATGGCCGGCCGCATGCCCCGGCAGCGGCACCAGCACGATCTGCCCTTCGCTGCCCGGCAGCGCGTAACCGCGATCGAACGGCGCCAGCAGCGCGGGCAACGCCACCGAGGGAAAAGCTTCCATAAACTGCAGGCGGCTCTCGAAATCCGCCGGGATCAGGCCAGGAATAAAGGCGCGTTTCAGCGCCGCGAAACCGCGCAGCCCACGGGTTTGCTGCCAGCCTTCGCCGCAGCAAATAAAATCGAGGCGGCTGAAATCCTGCAGCCCGGCGATGTGATCCGCGTGAAAGTGCGAGACGATCAGCGCCTGGATGTCGCCTTCGGCGTAACCGGCTTCGCGCAGCTGATGCGCCAACGACTCGGCGGGGTCGAAGTAGACCGGCGTCATGCGGCGGTAAAGGCTGAACACCCCCGACTGCGTGTGCTGCTGAAAATAATGCGCATAGCCGGTATCCCACAGCCAGCGACGCTCTCCCACCTCCAGCAGATAGGCGCGTGCCGGAAATTTGCACACCCGGAACCCGGCGCCGCGCAGCGCCATACAGCCGATATGCGTGCAATAGCCCACTTCAAAAACGGTGACCTTAGCCATGCTGTATGCCTCCTTGCTGCCGCAGCCACTCGCCGGTCAGGCGGATCCCCTCTTCCATCGAGTAACGCGGCCGATAGCCCAGCTCTTCGATCGCGCGGGTCTGGCTCAGGGTCATGTCAAAATGCACCGCCGCCACGCTGTAGCGCGTCAGCAGCGGTTCCTTGCCGCTCAGGCTTGCCCACAGCTCCATGCCGCCGGCCAGCGCCTGCAGCAGCGGATACGGCACGGCCTGCAGCTGGTAACGCAGCCCCAGCTCCTGGCGTAGCAGTGCATCCAGCATCTCCGCCAGCCGCTGTGGTTGATGGTTGGTGATGTTATACACGGCGCCGGACGGCAATCCGCGCTGCCGGCTGGCCAGCTCCATGGCGTGCACCACGTTGGGAGCAAAGGTCAGATCCAGCAGCGCTTGCCCGCCGCCGGGCAGCCGCAGCACGCCGCGATCGCGTTCGAGCTGCTGCAACAGCCGCGGCACGATCACCCGATCGTGCGGGCCAAACAGGCCGCGCGGCCGCAGCATAATATAGGTGGTTTGCGGGTAGATCTTCGCCTGCGCCAACAGCCGCTGCTCGGCGGCGTGCTTGCTGGCGGCATAGTGATTGGCGAAGCGCCGGGCGCGATAACCCTCATCAAGATCGTAATGCGGCTGAAAATCGAAGTAGATTGCCGGCGTGGAGATATGCACGAAGCGCCGCACGCCGCAGCGCCCGGCCGCCTCCGCCAGTTTCTCCGTCGCCGCGACGTTGATGCGGTGAAATTCCGCTTTGCCGCCCCAGGGGGAAGACTTGGCCGCACAGTGCCACACCCACTCGCAGTCGGTCACCAGCTCCCGGCACTGCTGCGGCGTGGCCTGCGCCAGATCGCGCGAGTAAAATTCAGCGCCCATCTGCCGCAACGCTTCGCCGGCCCGCTCATCGCGGCCGGTGGCGCGCACCTGATGCCCGGCCTCCAGCAACCACTGCGCCGCGTTGCGCCCCAGCCCGCTGGTCGCCCCGGTCACCAGCACCCTCATGGCAGCAACACCATGCCGGCCAGCGCCAGCCCGGCGGCGGTGCCGATCAGCATCACCGGCTGGCCGGGGTTGAAGCGCCCGCTGGTCACGGCGGCATGCAGCGCGGTCGGGATAGAGGCCGCCACCTGGTTGCCGTGATGGCGGTAGATGTCCACCAGCGCCTCGCTGGAGACGTGCAGCCGTTTGCGCATATGTTCGAGCGACAAATGGCTGGCCTGGTGCGGCACCACGGTGGCGATCTGCGCCAGGGTCAAGCCGCTGGCGCTCAGCAGCCGGTCGAGGTAGTCCTCAATCAGCGCCGACGCCTGACGGAACAGCGGTTTGCCCTGCATATGAAACAGGAAGTCTTGCTCGCACATGCCGGCGCGCGGGTTGCGGCGCGTGCCGCCGGCGCGGATCTCGCACAGTTCGCTGCCGGCGGGATAGGTTTCCACCAGGCTGGCGAGGATGCCGCCGGTGCCGTCGCCGCGCTCCACGATGGCGCAGGCGGCGCCGTCGCCGAAAATCAGCGACGACTCTTCGTGCTGCCAGTCGATGCCGCGCGAAGCGAGATCCGCCGAGACGATGGCGATACGCCGATACGTCCCGGCGTTCAACAGCCCCGCCGCCACCTGCAGTGCAGAGATAAAGCTGACGCAGCTGCTGTTGATGTCGAAGCCCGGCGTACCCGGCGCCAATCCGGCGATCTTGAGAATATGCGCGGCAGAGCACGGCAGCGCCTGTACCGCTATCGCCGAGGCGGAGATCAGCAGGTCAATCGAAGCGGCCGGAATAGTGCTGCGGGCCAGCGCGTCTTGCAGTGCGGCGGCGGCGAGCTCGGCCTGGCTGGCGTCGTCGTCGGCGTGATAGCGGTAAACGATGCCCGAGCGCTTTTCAACGTAGCCGGCCGGTTTCCCCAGGCGGGCATCGAGCGTAGAGGAGGCCACGCGGTTGGGCGGCAACGCGGCCCCGGTGGCGATGATTTTCAGAGGCAATAGCTCGGGTGAGCGACATTGTGTGGTCATTATTGTTATTGATTAACCTGACTATCCATAAAGCGATTCTCCCGCGCGGCGCGAAGGCCATGCGGATCATCCCCGGTTTTTATGTCCCAAAAGGCCTTTCATCAAGGCGCTATCTCTTGTTATCGGCTACCACGGGCCGACCTCCGTCGGCGCAAGCATAAGCGTAACATGACTGAGATAGTTAGTTTACGACAAGGCGGCGAGAATGGGCAGACGGCAGGGGAATTATCGGAATAGCGCCGCCGCTGGCGATCGGCGGCGGCGGCGGGGTCAGGCTCAGCGGCGGTTGCGCACCAGCTGGTAACGGCGGGTCAGATACTCTACCGGCGCACTCCAGATATGCACCAGGCGGCAGAACGGGAACAGCACGAACAGCGTCATGCCCAGCACCATGTGCAGTTTGAAGATAATCGCCACCCCTTCCAGGTGCGCAGAGGCGCCGGCGTGGAACGTCACCACCGCCTGTGCCCAGGCCACCAGCTTCATCATTTCGCTGCCGTCCATATGCTGGGCGGAGAACGGAATGGTCAGCAGGCCGAGGCACACCTGCACCACCAGCAACGTCAGGATCATGATGTCGGCGAAGCTGCTGGTGGCGCGCACCCGCGGATTGGTCAACCGGCGCTTCAGCAACAGCGCACCGCCGATCAGCGTCATCAGGCCGCAGGCGCCGCCGGCGATCATCGCCAGCTTCTGCTTCACGTCGATCGGCAGGAAGGCCTCATACATCCAGTGCGGCGTCAGCATGCCGAGGAAGTGGCCCGCGAAGATGCCGATAATGCCGATGTGAAACAGGTTGGACGCCAGCCGCATGCCCTTTTTATCCAGCATCTGGCTGGAGCCGGCGCGCCAGCTGTACTGCCCGTAGTCGTAACGCAACCAGCTGCCAATCAGGAATACCGCGCCAGCCAGATAAGGGTAAATATCGAAGAAGAACTGATTCAAAAATTGCATGATTAGCGTCCTTTGGTTCCGGTTAACGCATCCGTCAGGTCCAGATACTGTGGCGCCACCGCGCCGGCGAAGCGCCGCTGGTGCGCCGTCTGCTGGGCGGAGGCGCAGCCCTGTTCGCCGAGAAACTTGACCTGCTCCTCTTCCCACACCGCATCCAGCGCCTGCGGCGTATCGTCGCGCGCCTCTTGCGCCACCTGGGTTTCCAGCGTCTGGGCCTGCACCTCGCTGCCGGACAGCAATAGCAGCAGATCGAACAGCACCGCATACGGGCTTTCGCGCTGTTGCAGGCGCGCGCCCAGCAGCGCCAGGATCGGCGCGATGTCCTGCAGCCCTTCCCGCGCCTGCGCTGCGCTGCGGCTGGCCAGATACTCCAGATACAGCGGCAGGAAATCCGGCAGCTCGCGGCTGTCGATCTCCAGCCCGGCGGCGCGGTACTGCGCCATCAGATCGACCATCGCCTGGCCGCGATCGCGCGACTCGCCGTGCACGTGCTCAAACAGCAGCAGCGAGGTGGCGCGGCCGCGATCGAACAGCTCGCAATAGTCGGCCTGCGCGTCCAGCAGCGGGCGGGCGCACAGGCGGCGGATAAACAGAATCAGCTGCGCGCTGTGGTGCAGATCCAGCTCGCTGGCCGGCTCCAGCGCCTCGATCAGCGCCTGCTGATGGTCAAACAGTACCTGTTCCGGGTAATCCAGCAGGCGGGCGATCACTTTCAGGCTGATCATGAGGCATCCTCCGGCCGCGCGGTTTTCGCGGTCACGTCGATGGCGTCGATGCGGCGGCTGTTGAACAGGTTGAACTTGCCATCGCTGCCGTGGCAGCCGTCGCCGAAGCTGAAACCGCAGCCTTTGCTTTCAGGGAAGGCTTCGCGCGCCAGCTCGCGGTGGCTCGACGGCACCACGAAGCGATCTTCATAGTTGGCGATCGCCAGGTAGCGATACATCTCCCGCGCCTGCGCTTCGCTCAACCCGACCTGCTCCAGCGCGCTGGTGTCCACCACGCCGTCGACGGTTTCCGCCCGCTTGTAGTGGCGCATCGCCAGCATGCGCTTCAGCGCCAGCAGCACCGGTTCGGTATCGCCGGCGGTCAGCAGGTTCGCCAGATACTGCACCGGAATGCGCAGGCTCTCGACGTCCGGCAGCACGCCGCTGTGCGCCAGCTCGCCGGCGTCGGCGGCGGACTGAATCGGCGACAACGGCGGCACGTACCAGACCATCGGCAGCGTGCGGTATTCCGGGTGCAGCGGCAGCGCCAGCTTCCAGTCCATCGCCATTTTGTACACCGGCGACTGCTGGGCGGCTTCAATGACCCCCTGCGGCACGCCGTCCGCCAGCGCCTGAGCAATCACCTTCGGGTCATGCGGATCGAGGAAGATGTCGAGCTGGCTCTGATACAGATCCTTGTCGTTCTCCACCGCCGCCGCCTGCTCGATGCGGTCGGCATCGTACAGCAGCACGCCGAGGTAGCGAATGCGGCCCACGCAGGTCTCCGAACAGACCGTCGGCTGCCCGGCTTCGATGCGCGGGTAGCAGAAGATGCACTTCTCGGACTTGCCGCTCTTCCAGTTGAAGTAGATTTTCTTGTACGGACAGCCGGTCAGGCACATGCGCCAGCCGCGGCACTTGTCCTGGTCGATCAGCACAATACCGTCTTCGCCGCGCTTGTAGATCGCCCCGCTCGGGCAGGTGGCGACGCAGGCCGGGTTGAGGCAGTGCTCGCACAGGCGCGGCAGGTACATCATGAAGGTGTTTTCGAACTGGCCGTACATCGCCTTCTGCAGGTTGTCGAAATTCTTGTCCTGCGAGCGTTTTTCGAATTCCCCGCCGAGGATCTCCTCCCAGTTCGGGCCGCTTTCGATCTTGTTCATGCGCTGGCCGGTGATCAGCGAGCGCGGGCGGGCCACCGGCTGGTGCTTGCCCTGTTTGGCGGTGTGCAGATGCTGGTAGTCGTAATCGAACGGCTCGTAGTAGTCGTCCAGCGCCGGCACGTCCGGGTTGGCGAAGATTTTCGCCAGCACGCCGACGCGGTTGCCCATGCGCGGCTCCAGCTTGCCGTTGATTTTACGGATCCAGCCGCCCTTCCATTTTTCCTGATCTTCCCAGGCGTGCGGATACCCGACGCCGGGCTTGCTTTCCACGTTATTGAACCAGGCGTATTCCATACCTTCACGGCTGGTCCAGACGTTCTTGCAGGTGACCGAACAGGTGTGGCAACCGATGCACTTGTCCAGATTCAGCACCATGCCGACTTGCGAACGAATTTTCATTTGCTGTTCTCCTGCTGACTGCCCTGCGCGTAGTCGTTGCCTTCGTCGTCCAACCAATCAATGCGGTTCATCTTGCGCACCACCACGAACTCGTCGCGGTTGGAGCCGACGGTGCCGTAGTAGTTGAAGCCGTAGGCCAGCTGCGCATAGCCGCCGATCATGTGGGTCGGCTTCGGACAGGCGCGGGTCACCGAGTTGTGGATGCCGCCGCGCTGGCTGGTGATCTCCGAGCCCGGCAGGTTCACGATGCGCTCCTGCGCGTGGTACATCATGGTCATGCCGGCCGGGATACGCTGGCTGACCACCGCGCGCGCCGTCAGCGCGCCGTTGGCGTTGAAGGCCTCGATCCAGTCATTGTCCGCGATGCCCAGATCTTTGGCGTCGTCTTCGCTCAGCCAGACGATCGGGCCGCCGCGCGACAGCGTCAGCATCAACAGGTTGTCGCTGTAGGTGGAGTGAATGCCCCACTTCTGGTGCGGCGTCAGGAAGTTCAGCGCCTTCTCCTTGTTGCCGTTCGGTTTGCTGTTGAGCAACGGCTGCGCGGCGCGGGTGTCGATCGGCGGCCGATATACCAGCAGGCTTTCACCGAAGGCGCGCATCCACTCGTGATCCTGATACAGCTGTTGACGGCCGCTGAGGGTGCGCCACGGGATCAGCTCGTGCACGTTGGTGTAGCAGGCGTTGTAGGATACGTGTTCGTCCTCCAGACCGGACCAGGTCGGGCTGGAGATGATTTTGCGCGGCTGCGCCTGAATGTCGCGGAAGCGAATTTTCTCGTCTTCCTTGTTCAGCGCCAGATGGCGGTGATCGCGGCCGGTGACGTTGCTCAGGGCCTCCCAGGCTTTTACCGCCACCTGGCCGTTGGTTTCCGGCGCCAGCGACAGGATCACTTCCGCCGCGTCTATCGCGCTCTCGATCTTCGGCCGCCCCGCCGCCGGGCCGTCGGCCTTGACGTAGTTAAGCTGCTTGAGGAAGTCGACCTCGGTTTGGGTGTTCCAGCTGATGCCCTTGCCGCCGTTGCCCAATTTGTCCAGCAGCGGCCCCAGCGAGGTGAAGCGCTCGTAGGTGGCCGGGTAATCGCGCTCCACCGCGATGATGTGCGGCGCGGTTTTGCCCGGGATCAGATCGCATTCGCCTTTCTTCCAGTCCTGCACGCCGTAAGGTTGCGCCAGTTCGGCGGCGGAATCGTGCTGGATAGGCAGGGTCACCACGTCGGTTTCCTGGCCCAGATGGCCAACGCACACCTCGGAGAAGGCCTTGGCGATGCCCTTGTAGATCTCCCAGTCGCTCTTCGAATCCCAGGCCGGATCGACCGCCGCCGACAGCGGATGGATGAACGGGTGCATGTCGGAGGTGTTCATGTCGTCTTTTTCATACCAGGTGGCGGTCGGCAGCACCACGTCGGAGTACAGGCAGGTGCTCGACATGCGGAAATCGAGCGTCACCACCAAATCCAGCTTGCCTTCGCCGCCCTGCTCGCGCCATTCCACTTCCTGCGGCTTCACGCCGCCCTGCTGGCCGAGATCTTTCCCCTGAATGCCGTTTTCGGTGCCCAACAGGTATTTGAGCATGTACTCATGGCCCTTGCCGGAGGAGCCCAGCAGGTTGGAGCGCCAGACGAACAGGTTGCGCGGGAAGTTCTGCGGATTGTCCGGCTGCTCGGCGGCGAAGCCCAGCGAGCCATTTTTCAGGCTGTCGACGGTGAACTCGACCGGCGACTGACCGGCCGCGCGGGCCTGCTCCGCCAGGCGCAGCGGGTTGGTGCCCAGCTGCGGCGCCGACGGCAGCCAGCCCATGCGCTCAGCGCGCACGTTGAAGTCGATCAGGCTGCCGCCGAAGCGCGATTTGTCCGCCAGCGGCGACAGCAGCTCGTCGGTGCCAACGGTTTCATAGCGCCATTGGCTGGAATGGTTGTAGAAGAACGAGGTGCTGTTCATGTGGCGCGGCGGGCGCTGCCAGTCGAGGCCGAACGCCAGCGGCAGCCAGCCGGTTTGCGGCCGCAGTTTTTCCTGGCCGACGTAGTGCGCCCAGCCGCCGCCGCTCTGGCCGACGCAACCGCAGAAGATCAGCATATTGATCAGGCCGCGGTAGGTCATGTCCATGTGATACCAGTGGTTGACGCCGGCGCCGACGATGATCATCGAACGGCCGTGGGTCTTTTCGGCGTTTTCCGCGAACTCGCGGGCAATGCGGATGATGTTGTGGCGCGACACGCCGGTGATCTGTTCGGCCCAGGCCGGGCTGTAGGCCTTGACTTCGTCATAGTCGGCGGAGCAGTTGGCGTCGCCCAGCCCGCGCTCGAGGCCGTAGTTGGCAAGCGTCAGGTCGTACACGCTGGTCACCAGCGCTTCGCTGCCGTCCGCCAGCTGCAGGCGTTTCACCGGCAGTTTGTGCAGCAGGATCTCGTCCAGCGCCACGCTGTTGAAATGCTCGCTGTCGGCGCCGCCAAAGTACGGGAAGCCCACCTCGGCAACGTCGTCATGCATGCCCAACAGGCTGAGCTGCAGCTCGACTTCCTGTTGCGACTTGCCCTCGCGCTGTTCCAGGTTCCACTTGCCCTTCTCGCCCCAGCGGAAGCCGATGGAGCCCTGCGGCGCCACCAGATCGCCGCTGCGGCTGTCGATAGCGACGGTTTTCCACTCGGGGTTGTTTTCCTGGCCCAGCCCGTCCACCAAATCGGCGGCACGCAGCAGGCGGCCGGCGGCGTAATGGCCGCCTTCACGCGCTTCCAGCAGCACCAGCATCGGCATGTCGGTATAGCGGCGCACGTAGTCGCGGAAGTAGCCGACTTCGCGATCGAGATGGAACTCTTTCAGCATTACGTGGCCCATCGCCAGCGCCATCGCGCTGTCGGTGCCCTGCTTCGGATTCAGCCAGTGGTCGCACAGCTTGGCGACTTCGGCATAGTCCGGCGTCACCGCCACGGTTTTGGTGCCCTTGTAACGCACTTCGGTAAAGAAGTGGGCGTCCGGGGTGCGCGTCTGCGGCACGTTGGAGCCCCAGGCGATAATGTAGGAGGAGTTGTACCAGTCGGCGGATTCCGGCACGTCGGTCTGCTCGCCCCAGGTCATCGGCGAGGCCGGCGGCAGATCGCAATACCAGTCGTAGAAGCTCAGGCAGGCGCCGCCGATCAGCGACAGGTAGCGGGCGCCGGCGGCGTAGGACACCATCGACATCGCCGGGATCGGCGAGAAGCCGATGATACGGTCCGGGCCGAAGGTTTTGGCGGTATAGACGTTGGCTGCGGCGATCAGTTCATTGACCTCCTGCCAGCTGGAGCGGACGAAACCGCCGCGGCCGCGCGCCACCTTGTAGCTTTTGGCTTTTTCCGCATCGCCGACGATAGAGCCCCAGGCCGCGACCGGATCGCTGTGCTGCGCTTTCGCCTCGCGCCACAGCTTGAGCAGACGCTTGCGCATCAGCGGGTATTTCAGCCGGTTGGCGCTGTACAGGTACCAGGAGTAACTGGCGCCGCGCGGGCAGCCGCGCGGTTCATGGTTGGGCAGATCGGGACGGGTGCGCGGGTAGTCGGTTTGCTGGGTTTCCCAGGTCACCAGGCCATTCTTCACGTAGATCTTCCAACTGCAGGAACCGGTGCAGTTCACGCCGTGGGTGGAACGCACCACTTTGTCGTGCTGCCAACGGCTGCGGTAGCCGTCTTCCCAGTCGCGGTTGGTGTTCAAGGTCTGGCCGTGATCGCCAGAAAAAGGCTCCGCCAACTGCTTGAAATAGCGGAAACGGTCTAAAAATTTGCTCATCCGGAATGCTCCTGAAGGCTCTTGTCGTTATAAGAAGACATGCTCAATCTGCCGCCAGCCTACTGACGGCCAACCGGCGGCAAATTGATTGCGATCAAGAGAAAGCGGGAGGCGATACACGCGCCGGGTGAGAAATACCACCAAAGTATAGGTGCGATAAACGAGATTAATATGTTGAATTTAAATGAATAAATCAGGAGTGGAAGACGGAGACTGACGGGCGGGAGGCAAGACGGGGTATTTGGGGGTAGGACGCGGGAGAAACCTCCCGCGTAACGCTAACTCGACGCATTCAGCGTTGGAGCCACAGCGTCGCGGTGCCCACGGCGGGCAACGCCAGCTGGATCTCCGCCCCCCCTTCCTGCTGCCGCCAGCCCGCCGGAAGGCGCAATCGGGTGCTTCCCTCTCGATAGTAAGGGTTGGCTACCAGCAGCAAGGCGCGATCGCCCAGAACAAACATCCGCGCCGGCATTTGAGGGTTGCTTCCCGCCAGCGGCGTCGATTTTCCCGTCAGCAGATAAGGGGTGAAGGCGGCGATTTGCTGCGACACGGCGGCCACACCGCGCCAGGTGGCGTCAAACTCCCGTTGGTCGAAGCGGCCGGTTTTGCGCTTGTAAAACAGATCGGTATAAGAATAAAACAACAGCCCCTTGGCGCCGCCGATCAGCGCCTGCCAGGCCTGATTGCGGATTTCCGCCTCTGACGGCGGATGTGGCTTGCGGCGGGCGTCATAAGCGGCATGATCCATGATTTGCATCACCACCCAGGCCCCGCGCGCCTGGCGGGCGGCCTGCACCGTCAGTTCGGTATAACGCGTGGTGCGCGTCAGATCGCGATCGTTCCCCACCGGGTAAGGGTCGGTCGCCAAAATGTCGCTGCTGTTGAAGTGAGCGTCCAACTCCCCGGTTTTGTTCAACACCTGGAAGGTAGGATGATCGCCGTCAAGCCGCTTTATTTGCAGGTTTTTTTCCTCGATCTTATCGAGATATTCCGGCCCCAGCTCATCGTTGATGTACCAGGCGAGCAGGTTGGGCTGAGAGCGCAAGCGCTGCACGTACCAGGCCGTCAGCGCCGCATAATCACCGCCGCGCACGGCCGGAGCGAAACGGCTGCCGCGGTACTGATCTTTGACGGAGTAAATGACCAGCAGCCCGCGCTGGCGTGCGTTGCGGAAAAAGGCGTAAGGGTCTTTCTTCTCCCCATAATCATAATTCAGCACCGTGTTGAATCCCGCCGATGCGATGCGCGCCAAATGCTCATCGGTCGCCACGTTGGCGTAAATGCCCAACGGGAAAAGCCGTTGACCGTCGCGCAGGGTAAAGCCTTCGCTGTCGATCGCCACTTTGGCCGCAGGCTGCCCGACGCGAAAAGACAGCTCGCTGTCCGGTGCCGGCCGGGATTGCTGCCCGGTGACCTGCTGACGCAGGCGGTATTCGCCCTGGGCCAGGCCGGTCGGCGGTTGGTATTCGATACGGCGCTGCCCTTCAACCTGATAACGGTCGCGGCTACGGTGAACAACCTGCCCCTCGGCATTGAGCAATTCGCTGTCGACTTGCAAACGCTGCGGCTGCGAAGTGACGACCAGCGTGTCGACCTTCCCCTGTGCCGACGCGCCGAGCTGATACAACGCGGGCGTAGGCGCTCGAGCACACGCATAGGCGTCGTCAAACCAGGCGGTACCGGTGCTCCCCTTGCGCAGATAAACGCCAAACGTGATTCGCGCCGCCTGCGGCGGCACGGTATAGCTGGCGTTCACCTGCCGCCAGCCGCTGTCGCCGGTCACCCCAGCCGGATAGCTGCCCTCCAGAAAGCGCCCCTGCGCATCAAAGCTCTGCAGATAAACCCCGGCGCCGCCGTCGCGGCTTTGCCCGCGTACGCCGCGGGTTTTGAGCCAGACGCCAAAATCGATCGTCTGTCCGGGCGCAACCTGCAGCGCCTGGTTGAAGGTGCGGTACTGCGCGGCATCTGCATTGTCATAGCGCAAACTGCCATTGCCGCTGTGCGTATCGCCGTCGGCCTGCGCGCCCTGCGCTCGCCAGCCGCCGAGCCCCTGCTCAAAGCCGGGGTTGGCCAACAGATTGGGTTGGCAGCTCTGCGCCAGAGCCGAAGCGCCCCACAAGGCGCAACAGCCCAGAACCACCCTCTGATACATCCCCCTCATGGTCATTTCCTTTTCACCACGGCATTGAACAGATAGGTGGCGAACAGATAGCAGGATTTCTGGTAAGACAGCCCCAAATGCTGACGGTAAATCCGCCATTGCCAGTCAGCGGCGCGGATTTTGTTGCCCGACAGCGAATGGGTAGACAATCGGTAACAGGCCAGCGGTTCAGGAATGCAGTAGGCCAGGCCGTTACGCGCCTTCTGCAGCACCGCCAGCCACATCAAATAGTCCTCATGGCCCACTTTTTGCTGATACACCTTGCCGATGCGCTTTTGGTTGTAGATGCCGGTGAGATTACCGATCCAGTTGCTTTTCAACATGTCCTGATAGCCGATAAGCTCTTCCGCGCCACGGGTGTTTTTGATCAATTTCAGGTCGTCTTCGAAGGTGTAGTAATGGGAACACACCACGTCGTAGCGGCGGGTTTGCAAAATGCTCGCCTGGCGCGACAGCTTGTTGGGGAGCCATACGTCATCGCTGTCGCAGAAGGCGATATAGTCGCCGTTCGCCGCCTCAATGCCGATGTTGCGCGTTTCCGCCACGCCCTGATTATGCTCATTGCGTATATAGGTGAGGCGATCGTGGATAAACGGCCGCACCACCTCGGCAGTATCGTCGGTGGACGCATCATCGATCACATACAGGTGATAATCGGTAAATCGCTGGTTCAGCACGCCTAGAATCGACTCTTTGATAGAGTTCGCGGCATTGTAGGCCGGCATGATTACGGATATCTTTTCCATTTTGTCCTCACTCGGTGAGCTGTTGCCACTGGGGATAAATACGTTCGGGAGAAAAACGGCGAGACTTCTCTAACGCGGCGACAGAAAAGTGCTCGCGCAAACCCGGATCGAGCATCAGTTTGATCACCCCTTCGCTGAAGGCGGCGGCGTCGTCATCGGGCACCAGATAGCCGTTGACGCCGTCGTCTATCAACTCGGCCGGGCCGGTCTTGCAGTCGTAGGCCACCAACGGCAGGCCGAAACTCATGGCTTCGATCAACACCATCGGCAATCCCTCATAGCGAGAGGTCATCAAATACAGGCTGGCCTGGCGATAATAGTCCGCCACGTCGGCGGTGGCCGGCAGCAGACTCACCTGCCGCGCCAGCCCGGCGTCTTCAATCTGCCGCCGCAGCGCATCGCGCTCCGGGCCGTCGCCAATAATCAGCAGCCGCCAATCCGGCACCTGCGCCGCCACCCCTCGCCACAGCGCGATCAGACGATCGAAGCCCTTCTGATTGCTCAAGCGCCCCACCGCCAGCGCCACCTTTTGCTGCAGCGCCGGCGTCGGCGCCTGTGCGCGGAACGGCGAAACGTTCTCGATCACCCTACATTTCCCGGCCCCCACCCAGCGCGCGATGGCGTCGCTATCTTGCCGCGTCAGGAAAATCACGCGATCGCTCAGCCGGTAAACCAGCAACTTCAGCCACTTAAATACGCGCGGATACTGGTGAAAGCTGACGTGCTCACTCAACAGCAGCCGGCTGCGGGCACAGAACAAACGCAGGAAAGGCGTCATCACCACCGACAGTTTCCCCATGGAAACGGTAATGATCACGTCCGCGCGTTCACGCCGCAGCGCGAACGCCAGCCGCCACGGCCAGAACAGCGAATCGCCACCGCCGCAGCGCAACCGGACGTCGCTCGCCAGCGGAAAGAAGCTCCGCTCGCCAAACAGCGAAAACACCGCGACCTCGTAACCCGGCAAACGCGCCAGCGCATTGGCCAAACCGCTGGCGACCCTCTCAGTACCGCCCTTGCCCGCCATATTTTCGATAACGATGATTATCTTGCGTGGTTGCATGTCATCTCCTGAATCCCTGGCGCACGTTGCGCAGCAGCCGGCCGCCAACCGAGAACAACCCCAACCGCGCCAGACAATCGCCATACCATTTGATCATCTTGAACTTGCCGCTCAGGCTATGCCGCACGATGCGCGACGAGTAATAATTGAACGCCTGGGCGTTTTCCGAATACAGCGAGGCCAGCAGATGCTTACAGGCGAATCCGCTGATATGGCGATCGCTGGGGCTGAGGAAGGTATTGATAAAGCGGTCGCTGGCCTCCAGATTAAGCTTCGCCGTCATGCGCCCGTAGCGCCCCACGTCGAGAAACACCCCGCCGCCGGCGTCATGCGCCACTTGCGCGCCCAAATTGGTGGCGTTGACCAGAAAACCCCAATCCTGATGCTTGTTGAGAAACTCGGGAAATAAAAAGCGGCGATCGCTTTTTTTACGCATGCTGATGGTGGATGACCGAATATCGCCCATTTCCAGAAAAAGAAAATCTTCGCCGGAAGAACCGGATTTGTAGTGGAAGTTGAAGTCGCGTACCGAATCGCCGCTCACCTCCGCATAGTTGCCGAAGATAATATCAATCTGGCGATCTTCATGCTTCTTCATGCGGCGAATAATATAGTTGGTTGTGAAGTAATCATCGGAGTCGAGGAAAAACACGATCTCCGATTGCGCTAACTTGGTGCCTAAGTTGCGCGATACCGCCGCATTGCTCTTCTGTTTTTTCTCATGCAGCATCACATTGCTATTGGTCGCCGCTATCTGGCGGATAGATTTGATGTCATCCTCGTCAGAGCAATCATCAACCAAAATCACCTGATAGTCGAACCCTTGGCAAGCGTTGAAAATTCGCTTCAGCGTTTTAGGCAGGTAGCGCGAACTATTATAAATAGGGATCACGATAGAGAAATCCATTTCTTAACCCTCCAGCTTAGAATTTATTATTTCTTTTCCACGGCAAAGCAACAATAACGACACGTTAAATACCGGGACCAAAAAATAGGTTTCCGTCAAGGTTGTTAACAGGAAAACCACCACCACCCAGCGCATGAATCGACTCAGCCTGCGCATATTGCCCAACAAGTGAAAATAACAAAAAAGCATGACGACAGAGGCGATGCCACCGGCCGAATAAAACATGGCGATGAAGAAGAAATCGACTGGCTTATACGGCTCTATATTCATGCCGAACAGCGGATTGGGTAGCCCCACCGCCTGAAACATCTGCCAGGAGAACCAGATCCGGCCGGTCAGCGCCTGGTTCAAGAGCACGTCCAATGCCGGATTGTTCCCCCAGCGTATAACGCTGGCGAATTGAAAGCCTACAATGACCAACGTCAGTGCGATGCAGACTTTTCTGTTGGGGGCGACACGCAGCAGCGGCGCCAGCCAAAACAGCAGCAGCATCAACAACGCCAGCATAAAACAGGTGCGAGAATAGGAATACATCAGCACCGGGAGAATTAACGCCGATACCGCCAACGAAGCGATATTTTTCATTCCACGCGTTAATTTCGCATGGTCGATCAGGCACAGCAGTGTGGCGAACAAGGCAAAAGAATAATACGCCAGGGTATTCGGGTTATCGAACCCCAGCGTTAATCTGTTGCCATAACGTTCATCAAGGTAAACAAACCCATCAGTGTAAAAGGTATAGGGAATAACCACCAGCAACCCTGCCACCACAAAGGTGATGGCAAACATTTCAGCGCCACGCCCCATTTCGATACGACGAAATAAAATTATCACCGCCGTGCTGAATACCGCACCAAACAGATAATCACCATGCCCGGTGGCAATATTCATAAGAAACAGCAGAACCAAAAAACCCGCAACCGCCTTTTCCGCCAGCGTAGCGATAAAAAATGCATAGCCGACATAGAGCAACATCAGGCCATTCAGCCCCAGCACGGCTTTATTAATCAGCTCGCTGTTGAACGATCCCGAGGTCAGGAAGGTTTTCACGAAAAACATCAGCAGGAAGGTCAATACGATGGATTGATTGATCAAATCCCGCGACTGATTATAACCGGCATTGGCATGCATTTGAAAATTGGAGGCGACTCTTTGCATAAGCGTTTACTCAGTAAAATAACTGCCCCATTCCTGCTCAATGTTTTTCGGCATCAGCTTGCTTAGCCCCGCGCCAGGCGTAAACGTCAACTCACCGAAATACACCTTCTCGCCGACCTGGTAGAAATCCACGCGCACATAAGAGAACTGCTGCGCCGTCTGGCGAGCCAAACGTATCATTTCATCCAGCCGCGTAGGGCGCGGCATCGGTTCGTCGGCATTGGGCAAGCTGATGCGGATTTCGGTGCGGTTCCAGTCGACATCAAAAATATCGCGCCGATGGGTGCCGAAGCGCTGATAATCCACCTGGATGAACATGCGAATTTCATGATTGTCGTTGAAACAATGAAACTTGATATCGTTCGGCACCTGTTCGCCATCCAGCAACATGCGCTCCACCATGATGCAGGGTTCGATATCCAGATAATGCTTTTCGCGACTCTGCTCATAAAAGTTGCTGCGCATCCACGCGTTGCTGAGATCGTACAACTCCGCGTAGCTAACCTGCCGCTTGTCGAACACCAACCGGTTATAACCGCTGCCGTGGTTGGCCTTCAGCACAAAGGCGTTGGGCAATTGCCTGAACATCTCGTAGCTGAGTTCAGTGCCATGCGCATACAGCTCCACCAGGTACTCCTCGCCCCACAGACCGGCGATAAATTCACGTACCTTGAACTTGTCCGACAAGGTGGTGTAGATGCTGCGCGGATAAATTTTGCGGCGCATGATCTTTTCGCTGAAGCCGGTCGGTTTTGACAGGTGCGGCAGCTTCTTGAAATAGAGCGCGTATTTAACCTGATGGTGCCAGGCATCGGGCAGGCGCTTGGAAATGTTTTTAACCAGGATGTTTAACATGCTCTCTCCTTAATTTGCTGACAAGACGCGGCAGGCAGTAAAAACAGGTCAGCTGCAGTCGGGTAATTTTTCCGCCACGGAATAAACTGTTCAGCACAAAGAACGAAATGAATTCCGCCAGCAGCGTAGACACCGCCGCGCCGATCAGGCCATAGCGCGGGATCAGCAGCAGATTCATCACCACGTTCGCCACAGCCACCAACGGCATCTTGATGGCGATAAAGCGATAGCCGGCGAACAGCACGATGCTGCGGTACGAAACCGTCCCCATGACCGAAAACAGCGAGGTCAGCGTACAAATAGCCAGGATGTTGGCGGCCGGTTGGAAAGCGGCGCCGTACAGCAGCGCAATGGCCGGGTGGGCGAACCACCACAGGCCCAGCAACACCGGCAACGACAGGCCCAGGACCACCAGATAAAGCACCCGGATACGGTACTCCTGCTCCAACGGATCGCGGCAGCTGGCAATGCCCGGCATCAACGAGGTGATCAGCGCCATCGGCACGAAAACCCAGCCTTGGCTGAGGGTGGTGGCGGCGCTGAACCAGCCTACCGCCTGTTCGCCGACCAGATTGCCCAGCATGATTTGATCGATGCGGGTATAGATCACTATCGACAGGCTGGAGATGGCCAACGGCAGCCCCACCTTTAGCAAGTAACGGCCGTAGCGCCTGGCCTGGCGCGGCGTAACCCGCGGCGAGGCCGCAGCTTCCCCACGGAATAACCAGAGGCGCACCAGGTAAGGCACGGCGCTGCTGAGGATGTAGGGTACCGCGAACCACACCAGCGGCAGCGCGGCGCTCACCAGCGCCAGCCGCAGCCCGATCGACAGCAGCAGCGCCAGGTTGTTGATCAGCGTATTGCGTTTCGACTGCAGGCGGGCATCGTAATAAATCTTGTACACGTCCTGAATCGAGAAATAGGCGCTGACAAGCAGCAACAGCGTCATCAGTTGGCTGGCGGGCGTTTGGCTGAAATAGCTCCATATCAGTATCGGCAGCGCCACCACCAGGAACAGCCGGCGGCGCAGGCGTATTGACGCCAGCATCAGGCGAATGCCGCTCGGCTGTCGGCGGGCGACGCGGTTGAAAATGATGCTGTCGGCGCCCAACTGCACCAGTGGCACCACGATGGCGATCGTCGCCAACAGATAGTTGA
This sequence comes from Serratia sp. TSO36, assembly GCF_057808395.1. NCBI lineage: Bacteria > Pseudomonadati > Pseudomonadota > Gammaproteobacteria > Enterobacterales > Yersiniaceae > Serratia > Serratia sp. TSO36. The sequence goes on from NZ_JBJZOU010000015.1 coordinate 327,821, forward strand.
GCGCGCCAAACTGCGCGGGCCCCAGATAGCGCGCAACGTAAATGGAGACGAAGATGCCGGACAGGCTGAGCGAAACGCGTTCGAGCATCAGCCACAGGGCATTGGTGATAATTGCCTTCACCCGCTTACTCCCCTGCCTGCGGGCGTTCTTCCCGATGGCTTGGGTAGGCGAAGTTGTAATAGCTCATGTCGGTTGCCGCCTTCTTCACCATGCCGTTGAGGATCACGCCCTTGATCGTCACCCCATTCTGTTCGAAGCGGCGCATGCTGGTTTCGATCTGCTTGACGGTATTCACCTCAAAGCGCACCACCAGCAGCGAGGTGCCCGCGTGATTGCCGACGATCGCCGCGTCCGTCACCGCCAGAATCGGCGGCGTGTCGATCAGCACCAGATCGTAGTTTTGCCCGGCCCAGCGCAGAAAATCGGCGAAACGACGGTGCATCAGCAGTTCGGACGGGTTCGGCGGCACCTGGCCGCGCGGCACGAAGTCCAGGTTGGCGATGGCGGTTTTCCGCACCGCCTGTTCCGCCGTCACGTTGCCCACCAGCATGTCGGACAGGCCCTGATGCCCATCATCCGCCAACCAGCGGTGCAGGAAGCCTTTGCGCATATCGGCGTCGATCAACAGCACCCGCTGCCCGGCCTGCGCCACCACCACCGCCAGGTTGGTGCTGGTAAAGCTCTTGCCGCTTTCCGGGCTGGCGCCGGAGACCATCAGAATGTTGTTTTTGGCCTCCATCATGGCGAAATGCAGGCTGGTGCGCAGGCTGCGGATCGCTTCCACCGACAGATCCGTCGGTTCGGCCACCGCCAGGATCGGCAAGCGCCGGCCGCCGGATTTGGGCAGCAAATGACGCTGCTCGCGGTTGCGCTTGACCTGCCACGGCGACAGCGGCACCGTGGCGTAGACGTTGATGCCCCGCTTCTCCAGGGTATCGATATCATTGATGCCGCGATGGAAAGCCGCGCGCAGCAGCACCACCGAGGCGGCGCCTCCCGCCCCCAGCAGCAGCGCCAACAAGACGATCAGCATCTTTTGCGGCTTAATCGGCCGGATAGCGGTTTCCGCTTCGTCGATGATGCGAACGTTGCCCACCGTGCCGGCCTTGCTGATGCTCAGCTCCTGCTGCTTGTTCATCAGCTGCATGTAAACCTGCTGATCCACCTGCACGTCGCGGGTGAGGCGCAGGATCTCCTGCTGCATTTTCGGCAGCGTCTGCACCTGTTTACCCAGCCGCGCCTTTTCCGCCTCCAGCGTGGCGCGCTTTTCCAGCAGCGCCCGGTAAGCCGGGTGCGCGCGGGTATAGAGCTTGGAGATCTCCGCTTCCTTGAAGGTCAGCTCATTGAGCTGGGCTTCGAGCTGCACCTGAGTATCCAGCACCGATTTGGCTTCCAGCGACAGATCCACCGAGTCGTTTTGCTGGCGGAACTGATTGAGCTGGGTTTCGGCATTGTTCAGCGAGGTTTGCGTTTGCGGCAATTGCTCTTGCAGGAACGCCAGCATGCGCTGCGCCTCTTCCGTTTTGCGGTCCACGTTCTGTTGCAGGTAGTTGTCGGTGATGTTCTTCAGCATCGCCTCGGCGCTCTGCGGATCTTCGCTCGGCAGCGTAAAGGCCATGATGCCGCTGTCCTTGCCGCCCGGTACCACGTCCAGGTATTTGCGCAGATCGTCCACCGCTTCTTGACGCGCGACTTTGACCACGGTAAAGCTGGCGCCCGGCGCCGCGTCCAGCGCCGAGACGGTCATGTTCCAACCGCCCTGCGCCACCGGCTGCCCGACCACGCCGCTGAATAGTTTGTCGCCGTCATGGCTCAATTCGTAATGCTGCCCGTCGCGCACCGTCAGCGTCAGCGCTTCGCCCTGCATGTCCGCCGGCGTCGTCAGCGTGGTGATGTTCAGCACCGGCGGCTTTTCACCGCTCAACCGGGCAAGGCCTTTGCCGAACACCGGGAAATAGTCCGGGCTGACGCGCACCGTCAGGCCGAGGGCGTCCACCGTTTTGCCGAGCACGTAGCGTGACTTGGCCAGCGTCACCTCATCCTGCGTCGCCGAGCTTTGCCCCATCGTGCTGTCCAGCGTTTCACGCAGCAGCGAATCGCCGGACAGCTGCTTCTCCACCTGCACCACCGCCGTGGCCTGATACACCGGGGTGGCCAACAGGGCGTAGGCGACGCCCAGCACGCCGGCCAAACCGGTCACGACGGCGATCCGCCAACGGTTATCCCACAGCGGCCCGATCAGCCGCTCCCACTCCAGCTTTTCATCTTGTTCGGCCACCATCACGGACAGCGCATTGTTTTTCATCTTCTGTTCCTTATTCACCCTGCGGAGTTACCAGTTGCGCACGCGCAAGGTAGCCTCGCTGAGATCGTTAAAGCTGCTGATGGTCGGCACCAGCTGGCTGATCAAACGGTTCCAGCGCGCGATCGGCGCCGCAGTGACGTACACGACGTCGTAAGGTTGCAGCTGAAATTCAGCGCCCATCGCCAGCGCGCTGGCGTCGGAGAGATCGAACTGATACAGCGTCGCCAGCCGCTGCGGCGTTTTACCGCCGTTCGGCCGGATCACGAACACCCCGGTCGCATCCGCCACCGTCTGGCTGATCCCTTCGGAAGATCCGAGGGCTTCGGTCAGGGTCATGCCGCTGCGATCCATCTTCAGCGTCGCTTGCTTGCCCACCTCGCCCATCACGAACACTTTCAATTCGTCATTGCGCGGGATGTAGAGGATGTCGCCCGGCTGCAGCAGCGCGTTCTGGCTGATGTCGCCACGCTGCATCAGCGCCTGCAGCGAAATAGCCCGCTCTTTGCCCTGATGGGTCAGCACCACGTTGCGCCAGTCGGCGTTGTCCGTCAGGCCGCCGGCGGCGTTGATCGCGTCCAGAATGGTCAACGGCACGTTGGTGATCGCCTGTTGGCCGGAGGTTTTCACTTCGCCGGTCACGTAGGCCTTCTGCGAACGAAAAGCGGCGATGCTGACGTCCACCTGCGGGCTTTCCACGTACTGCGCCAGACGGCCGGCGATCAGGCTGCGCACTTCGGTGACGGTCTTGCCCACCACCGCCACTCGCCCGATATAGGGATAAAAGATCGTGCCATCTGCATGCACCCAGTTGCCGGTATCGCTGGCGCTGCGGTACTGCCCGGCCGGCGTGGTCAACTCGGGGTGATCCCAGACGGTGACGTTCAACACGTCGCCGACGCCGATGCGGTATTGATAGTTCTGCAACCGCTGATCCAGCGCCGGATTCGGCCGGGCGACCGGTTCTACGCGCCGCATTTTCTGCAGCAGCATCGGCGACATGCGGTAAACCTGCACCTGGTCATTCAAATCGAAATCGTCATCCTGCTGCACGACGATGGCTTTTCCGCTGGTCGGTAAATGTGAGCCGGGGACCACCGTACACCCGCTCAACAACGCGGAGGTGAAGGCCAACGGCATCAAAAGAGGCAAATGAAAATTCATGGAAGTACCGTGATAAGCGGGCTGCTGCCGCAGCCCGTGAGGGGATTAACGGCCGACGGTCGGATTATCGCTGAACACCGTCGCCTGACGCGGTTCGCGCAACATGGCGAAATAACCGCAGAAACAAAACAGAAACGCCACCAGCATCAGGCTTTCCTGCAGCTGCAGCACTTCGCTGCAAATGCCGACGCAGGCCAGCGTCACCGCCAGCATGGTGCTCATCGCCAGCGCCTGGCGCGCATTGAGCCCGCGACGCATCAGAATGTGGTGCAAATGATCGCGGCCCGCTTTGAAGGGGCTTTGGCGGCGCAACAGGCGGCGCACCATCACGGTCACCATGTCCATCAGCGGAATGGCGATCAGCCACAGCGCGGTGACCGGGCGCATTACCGCCTGCGGCCCCTGAGTCGCCAGCAACACCAGCCACAGCACGCTGAAGCCGATCACCATGCTGCCGGCGTCCCCCATAAAGATCTTGTTGCGCGCGCCGAACAGGCTCAGGTTGAACAGCAGATAAGCCGCCAGCGCGGCGATCAGGCCCAGGCACCACAGCGCCAGATCTTCCCGGCCGCCCAATCCGAACACGATGGCCAATGCAACGAAGGTAACGCAGGACAAGGCGCCCAGTTGCCCGTCGATGCCATCCACCATGTTGTAGGCGTTGATCGCTCCCCATACCGCCAGCGGCGTGAGCAGCAACGCGCCATAGCCGAGCATCACTTCCTGATGCCCCCAGACATAGCCCAATGAGGAAAGCTGCATCCCTGCCGCCAGCATCATCGCCAGCGCGATCCCTCCCTGCACCATGACGCGCGGCGCCACGGGCAGATCAAAGCGGTCATCCAGCACGCCCAATACCACCAGCGCCGTAATGCACAGCAGATAGACGGTGCTGTCGGGCAGCCAGGCGGGTTGCCACAGCGTCATCAGCATCAGCGTCAGGTATACGGCGATGCCGCCGACCAGCGGAATATGTCCCAGATGTTGCTTGCGCGCATTGGGCTTATCCACCAATCCCACCGTCAAGGCGGCCCGGCGGGCAATAAGCACCCAGGCGACCGCCAGCACAAATATCACGCTCAGTTGATATAACATCGTTCCTCCAGCGAATAAGCACGCTACCGCCCTTGAGTTACAGCTCCCAATGCGCTATTAACAAAAACAAAATTGATCCGGCCAGGATATAAGTCAGCATGAGTTAATCCTGAAAAATACAGATTTATCCGCTTGTCGGCGGAAATACGTAAATAACGTCAGCGTGCGGTTAAGTTATCTATCAGAAAACTCATGTTTAATGGTTCTTTCGATTGCCGAATCAAGTTCAACCGGCGCCACGAAATTATTTTGCACATTACTTTTAAATTGCGTTCTGGCGCAGAATTTCTGCACTCTGACGCGGCTGATTGGGAATTTTTTACGACTTATTTTACTCACGACATCCAATGCGGTCGCCCCGCATATGCCCACCACATAAGGAATGCGAATCGTCTTATTTTCTCTGCCCAGCGAGGAGGAAATAACGTCGACCAATTGATTCATCGTAAAGTCCGGTTTATCGACGTAGTTGCTGACCTGATAACTTGATTGCTGGTCCAACGCATGTTCCAGCCGCGCGGCAATATTCTCAACGTAAGCCATCGACTTCATATTATTGCCGCTGCCAATCATCACGAATCGGCCGCTGGCGATCTGGCGGAACAGGTTATACACATTGCCGCGATTGCCTTCACCGAATACCACCGTCGGGCGGATGATGGTCAATTTGTTTGCGCTATCCGCCTTGCGCCACGCTTCATAAACGTATTCCGCTTCGAGCTTGGACTTGCCGTAATGGTTGAAGGGATCGAAACGTCCCCCTTCATCGGTTTCCTGCTCGACGAACCCGTAAACGGCCACCGAGGAAGTGAAAATGATTTGGCGGATATTCAAGGCGGAGGCGGTCATGCAGACATGGCGTGCGCCTTCGACATTGACCTGATAATAGAGCGAAATAGGATCGACGTTGTCCTGATGCTCCGCCGCCAGATTAATGATGGCGTCACAGCCCGCCAGCGGTTCTTGCAGGGTCTGGGGCTGTGTCACGTCGCCATATTGATAGAGCGCCGGAAAATGCGCGCTGGGTTGCTTGTCAACGATGACCAACGTCAGATCATCGCGCGCACTGAGACGTTTTGCCAGGCGTGTTCCGATAAAACCGGAACCCCCGATAATAGCTACTTTACGCTTATCCATAATTTGTCACTCAGCAGGTTCTCATTATTCCTGTCACCTCGATGGAAACAGGACGCTAATATGCGTTAGGTAATGAGTTCCAGACTGGACAAATCGAACCTGGCTTTCAAATAACAAATAATGAAATAAAAGATTTCATCAAATGTAAAATTATCGCTAAAGATAAAACCTCATTCAGCGCTAATTTTTAACATCGTAAGCAACTTGATATTGCAAGGTTTTGTTCGGCAATATGAGATTAATCCGACCTTTACCCGGCGTAGAAGAAGTCTCATATTTTACCGGCAACTTAAGCTGCCCTTGCTTGGGGTCGACACATTCGATGGTCGCCTGCTCCATGCTCTCGCCCTGGTACAGGCAGAGCAGGGTTTGCGGGCTGTTGGTATGGGGATTATTCAGCGTCAGCGTCAACACCACGCGCGTGTTGTTCTGAATATCATTGATCACCGGTGGACGAGTTTGGTTGCCGAGCACATATGAAAAATGTGAAATAACCAGCAACGAAGCGAATACCGTCAGGTATTTCACTACGCGGCTGGCGGGCATGCTGAAAAAGCGCCGCACCGTCGTCGACTTTTTTTCACGCGTGGGTTCGTGGGCTGACTCTACCGTTGCAACAGGCGCAGCAACCAGCGTCGATTTACGCGGCTTATCTATTTTTTCATCGTTTATTTCAGACGACTCACTTTCATTTTCAGAAAGTTCCGCTTGAATATCAACGCCAATATTTTCATCGCCATTTAATATATCATCATCAGCGTAGCCCTCATCCTCGGATATAAAGTGAAAAGCCGCTTGATTTTCCACCTTGTAACCCAAACGGGGAATGGTTCTGATAAGCGTATGTTCCGTGTCGCTAATTTTTTGGCGAATAGATTTAATTGTTTGATTTATCGTTGAATCTGAGCAGTAAGTTCCTTTCCAGATATTTTCTATAATTTCCGTTCGGGTAACCAGCTCTGGCGATCTGGCGACAAGCAGCGAAAGAATTTGATACTCCTTCCAACGCAGACGAAATTTCTCCCCGGCAGGAGTCAGAACATCGAGATTCCTAATCTTTATTCTTTTATCAAGATTCACTTTTAATTTCCTTAGCGTGCCTGTCCTGCACACTTTGTATAGAAATATCAAAAAATGTTCAAGAAATTAAATGTAAACTCAACAGGTTGCATTCATCGGATATTGGCCTTTATAAAAATTTTCTGATTTCATTTTTTACATTAGGCCTTATTAAGGATGTTCCGTTTACCCAAATGACTCTTTTTCCCTGCTGGCAACATGGATTTCTTTCATGGCTACCGTAAAATTCAAATGGTCACCTCATTGATTTAAAAAGGAAAAACTAGCGGCATTGTTAGATTGTTAATCGAATAAAATTGTGAAATTTCATTCTTATCCGTGAATTCATTGTGTTTTTCCACCTAATCTGATTGTCAGATAGACTACAAAAAGCCGGAAAAAACAGAATGAGAGTTATCTGATTTAACCCCGTTACACATTCCACTCAGTGCGTGCAGCATCTATGACAAAACCCTATTACTGATTTTATAACAATCGCACTAATTATGCCTTACCGTCCCGAAAATTTCATTTAATCTGCGGAAAGATATTAACGCCTTAATGTAAGAATACTCTCAATAAAACGGAAAAAACGTACAAATAATATAATCCGTTTTGGCGAAAATATTCCCACGTTGAGAGATAGTGCTATAAAAAAAGAAAAAAACGGCAAGCGGAGATGAGAATTTTACCTAAAGACAGAAAATTTCACTGAGGAGGTGAGGAGAGATGACTCGGAATGAGCGAAATATCCCTCCCCTGCCGGGAGGGATTGAGAAAGACGTTTGATACTCAGGCTTTTTTCTTGCGGCCATACACCGCCCAGGTGATCACCACGCACAAGATATAGAACACCAGGAATACTTTCATAGCCCCCGCCGGCGAACCGGTCAACGCCAGCGAGGTGCCGAATGCCTGGGGAATGAAGAAGCCGCCGGCGGCCCCGATCGCCGAGATAAAGCCCAATGCGGCGGCGGAGTCCGTCACCGCTTCACGCTGCGCGCTCTCGTCGCTGCCGCCGGCCGCTTTCACGCGATCGACAGTGATTTTACGGAAAATGACGGCGATCATTTGGAAAGTCGACCCGCTGCCCAGCCCCGCAGTGAGGAACAGCACCATAAAGATGCCGTAGAAGGCGATGAACGAACCGCCCTCACCCGCCGTCGGCAAGGTCAGGAACAGCAGCGCGGCGAATACGGCCATCACCACAAAGTTGATCAGCGTCACCCGCACGCCGCCGAAACGGTCAGACAGCGCGCCGCCGACCGGCCGCGCCAGCGCACCGAGGAACGGCCCGAAGAATGCGTAATGCAGGATCACGATGTCCGGGAATTGTGTCTTCGACAGCATGGCAAAACCGGCGGAGAAACCGATGAAAGAACCGAAGGTCGCGAGATACAGCAAACTCAGCATCCACAAATGCCCACGCTTGAGCACTGGCAGTTGCTGGCGCAGCGAGGCCTTGGCCGCCGCCAGATCGTTCATGCCGAACCAAGCCGCCAGGGTGGCGACCAGCAGGAAAGGCACCCAGACCCAGGCGGCGTTTTCCAGCCACAGCTGCCCCCCCTCCGCCTGATTTTGCGCCGTGCCGCCAAACAGGCCGAACAGGCTGAAAGAAATCGCCAGCGGCGCGACCAGCTGCATGACGCTGACGCCCAGATTTCCCAACCCGCCGTTGAGCCCTAACGCGCCGCCCTGACGCGCTTTCGGGAAGAAGAAGCTGATGTTGGCCATGCTGGAGGCAAAGTTGGCGCCGGCGAAGCCGCACAGCAGGGAAATGATGACGAACACGCTGTACGGCGTGCTGCTGTCTTGCACCGCGAACCCCAGCCACAAGCACGGCACCAGCAAGAAGCAGGTGCTGATGGCGGTCCAGCGACGGCCGCCAAACAGCGGGATCACGAATGAATACGGCACGCGTAAAATAGCGCCCGACACCGACGGCAGCGCCGTCAGGAGGAACAGCTGGTCGGTGGTGAAGTTGAAGCCCACCTTGTTCAGGTTGACCGCGACGGCGCTGAACAGCATCCAGACGCAGAAGGCCAACAGCAGGCAGGGAATGGAAATCCACAGGTTGCGGGTGGCGATGCGATGGCCACGCTGCTGCCAAAAGGCGCTGTCTTCAGGACGCCAGTCCTGAATCAGCGCACCGGTTTTCTTTGATGAAGGCGTTGCAAGTTGCGACATAAAAACCTCAGACACGGGGGATCATTCTGCACACCCTAGGGGGCGGCCCCGGCGGCAAAGTTGATGTATATCAACCCGAATGCAAGTAGTTGGCGGCGCAAATAGCGCCTTCATCCCCTTAGGGGTACGCCCCGAATAAAAATTAAATCAAATTAAATCAACGCATTAGAAAACATCACGCCGCTACTCTCACCGCTGCGCCGTCCCGCCGGAAACTAATGGGTACTTCATTCGAGGTATGGGGTTATGCTCAGGGATAATCAAAAATACGGCTGAATCGTTACTTGTTTATCCCGTCGCCGCCTCTCCCCCTGAGTTTCAGCGGCGCCAAATGCCAGGAACCCGCGCTTATGAAACGCCTGTTGGCCCCGCTTTCGATCGTGAATCAGGTCGCCCTGCTGATGTTGCTGTCGGGCATTCTGGGCGTGGCCGGCATGGGGATTTCCGCCTGGATGTCGCAAAGCATTCAGGGCAATGCGCACGCCATCAACAAGGCCGGCTCGCTGCGTATGCAAAGCTACCGTCTGCTGGCGCAGGTGCCGCTGGATGAACGGCATGAAGCGTTGATTCGCGAACTGGAGCGCGACGAAAACAGCCCCGACCTGCAGCGCTCGGTGGAGCAGGAAGGGTTGACGCAACCTTTCGACGCCTTGCGCGACTACTGGCAACAGACCCTGCAACCGCGCCTGCGCAGCGCGCAGCGCCCGGCCGACGCCGCGCCGCAGGTGGCGCACTTCGTGCAGCTGCTGGATAAGCTGGTGTCGGATATCGACAGGCAAACCGAGCGCCGCCTGCTGATGGTGACGCTGGTGCAGGCCGGCTTTATCGCGCTGACCCTGCTGCTGCTGATCGGCACCACCTGCTACCTGCGCCGCCGGTTGCTGCATCCGTGGCGACAGCTGGTGGAGATGGCGTTGGCGGTGGGCCGCGGCGACTTTAGCCGCCGCTTCGCGCAGCGCGGGCACCAGGATGAAATGGCGTCGCTCGGCGGCGCGTTGAACACCATGTCTGACGAACTGTCGGCCACCTACAGCGGGCTGGAGCAGCGCGTGGCCGAGAAGACCGCGGACCTGCAGCAAAAGAATCAGGTGCTGAGCTTCCTTTATCGCGCCAGCCGCCTGCTGCACGCCAGCGAGCCGCTGTGCAGCCGCCTGACGCCGCTGCTCAACCAGCTGCAAACCCTGACGCCGCTGCGCGCCATTCAGGTGCGACTGTATGAAAACGACAGCCGGGAACCGCTGCTGCAGCTGAGCGGCAACCAGCCGCTGCGGCCGGAGCATTGCCATAACCCGGTGTGCAGCGCCTGCCTGAACGACAGCGACCGCCAGCATCCCGACAATCCATCGCTCAGCTGGAGCCTGAGCGACAAGCTCGGCGACTACGGCGTGATCGTGGCACAGCATGCGCCGCAACAGCCGCTGAACGATGAGCACCGCCAGCTGATCAACACCCTGGTGGAGCAGCTGACCAGCGTGCTGGCCATCGAGCGTCAGGTCGACCATCAGCAGCAACTGATGCTGATGGAAGAACGGGCGGCGATCGCCCGCGAGCTGCACGATTCCATCGCCCAATCGCTTTCCTGCCTGAAAATGCAAATCGCCTGCCTGCAGATGCAGGGCGAAACGCTCTCGTCGGCCAGCCAGGCGCTGGTGCAGCAGATGCGCGAAGAGCTGAACGGCGCCTATCGCCAGCTGCGCGAGCTGCTGACCACCTTCCGCCTGCAATTGACCGAACCGGGCCTGCTGGCGGCGCTGCAATCGACGGTGGCGGAGTTCAATCCCAAACTGGGCCTGACCATCAGCCTCGATTACCAACTGGGGCCACGCACGGTGCCGGCTTACCAGGCCATTCACCTGCTGCAGATCGCCCGCGAGGCGCTCAGCAACATCCTTAAGCATGCCGCCGCCAGCGAGGTGAGCATTCAGGTCATCAACAAGCGGGGCGAAGTGACCCTGAGCGTATGCGACAACGGACGCGGCCTGCCGGCCGAGACGTCTCGCCCCGACCATTACGGCTTGATCATCATGCGCGATCGCGCCAAGAGCCTGCATGGCCGCTGCGATATTTTACCGCGCAGCGGCGGCGGCACCGAGGTGCGGGTCAGCTTCACGCCGGATAACCACGCCATCGACTAACGGAGACACCATGACGACAGAAACCGCCGCCACAATCTTACTGATAGACGACCACCCGATGCTGCGCAACGGCGTAAAACAGCTGATTGGCATGGACGCCCGCCTGCAGGTCATCGCCGAAGCCAGCAACGGTGAACAAGGGGTCACGCTGGCGGAGCAGCACGATCCGGATCTGATCCTGCTCGACCTGAACATGCCCGGCATCAACGGACTTGAAACGCTGGATCGCCTGCGCCAGACCGACCTCTCGGGGCGCGTCGTGGTGTTCAGCGTGTCCAACCATGAAGACGACGTCGTCAGCGCGCTCAAACGCGGCGCCGACGGCTATCTGTTGAAAGACATGGAGCCGGAGGATCTGCTGAAGGCGCTGCATCAGGCGGCGGCCGGGCAGATGGTGCTGAGCGAAACGCTGACGCCGATCCTCGCCGCCAGCCTGCGGGAAAACCGCCCCAGCGCCGATCGCGATATTCAGCAATTGACGCCGCGCGAGCGGGATATCCTGAAGCTGATCGCCCAGGGGCTGCCGAACAAGCTGATCGCCCGCCGCCTGACCATCACCGAGAGCACCGTCAAGGTGCACGTCAAACACCTGCTGAAAAAGATGAAGCTAAAATCCCGCGTCGAGGCCGCGGTGTGGGTGCTGCAGGGTAAAAACGGTTAATCGCCGCCGTACAGCGGCCCGGTTTGCGCCGGGATCGGCGGCGGCGTCAGGGTTTTGATCGGCAGCAGGCTCGCATCATCACCGGCGGTCGCCGTCAGCGGCGGCGCCACTTTCAGCTCTATCCAGTTGGAGGTCACGCGCTGCTGCTTTTCGTCCTCCAGCGTGACCGACAGCCGGTAGCTGTTGGCAGCGCCCGGCGCGTCGTCCCACGGCGGCACGATCGCCGTCCAGCCCTGCGGATCGTTGGCGTTATGCGGCGGCGTCAGGCTCAGCGCCTGCGTATCCCCCTGCCAACTGACGTGAGCGATGCCGTTCAACGCCTTGATTTCCAGCACCAGCGGCACGGTTTCCCCTGCCTGCAGGCTCCACGGCGGCGTGGCCAGGAACACCTGCAGCGTTTTGCGCTGGCGGAATTCCAGCACCGGCACGTTCTTGCGTTCGATTGGATCGTAGCGGCTGCCGCGCAGCGACTTGGCCTGCGCCACATACTCCGGCGAAATCTGCTTCGCCAGCGGCACCCCGAGCCGATAACTCAGCGCCAGTTCGACCTGATCCTGGCTCTGCCCGCCCGCGCCAATCTTATGCAGCGCCTTCATCGTCACCAGCGGTACCGGCGTGTAATTGAGCCCCAGCTGCATCGCGCGCGGATCGTTTTGTTTTTTGCCGCTGCCAAACAGATCGACATTATCGCCCAGATACTGCTCATAGCTGAGCGAACCGCCGATCTGGCGATAAAACGGCAGATAGCCTTGCGTCGTGATGTCGTAACCGCGCGCCGGACGGCTGAAAAACACGCCATCGCCGGGCTGTTGCGCCAGCGCCGACAGCGGGTAGTAATAGTTGGTGGAGAAACGCAGGTAGTCTCCCCAGGCTTCCGCGCCGACGCTGCCGCGATTGCGCTGCCGGGCGAAATCGCTGTCGAGCGCCGTGTTGTAACCCAGCAGCCAGTCGCCGACGATCCAGCGCTGCCCCAGCGCAAAATTGCCGAGCGCCCCGGCGCTTTGCTGCAGCCAGCCGATCTGGCTGTAGGTCAGCAATCCGTCGACGTCGTACAGCGGGCTGAATAACTGCCCGTTGCTGCCGGTAAAGTCCCCCTCACCGGTCATCTTCAGCGATAGCCGGGCGGTGCCCAGCGGCGACAACAGCTCCTGCGCCTGTTGCTGCAGCGTGTCGGCCGCCTGGCCGAGCAGGTAATCCTCGGCGCGGCTGCGCATCTGCTGACGGGAAACGTTATTCAGATCTTTTTCGCCAAACTGCTTGGCCATCTCGGCCCACTGCTTCTCGCGCGCGGCATCGTCGGGCGCACCGCCCAGCTCCGGCAAACTCTCGGCCGGATCCGCGGCTTGCCGTTCGGAAGAAATAACGGCGTCCGGCGCCGGCGGGGATTCAGCGCACACGGGCGCCGCGCCGGCCAGCCACACCAGCGGCCCGGCCAGCCAGGCCGCCCGGCGGCGGCGCCAGAGTCGTTTTTTGATTTTGATGAGTCCTGCCTGAATTTCGTCTTTCATGACACCGTTGGCCTCCCTCCCTCCTGGAGCATGCCAACCCACTGCTTTGCTGCCGCCTTTCCCGCGGCAGATCTGAAAAACCTTACGTCCCGGCCTGTCGGGGCGCCTCTCCCTTAAAGCCTAACGGCTTGACGAGCAGAAACAATAGGATAAACCCCAATCACCTCTCAGTGACGCCGTCACTTACGCCATTGGCCGCTCCATTCCGGCCGCCAGGTGAATTCACACCCTTTTAGCGCCGATTTTGCCGATAAAAAGCGCAGCAACCCACTGCTGCGCGCCACCGCGCATGGCATTGTATCACTCTGCAATACCTAAAGTGGCAATGCGCACGACTGCGCATTTCTCACAATCCACCGCATTTCACTCCGATGAAATACGCATTTTGCCGTTATTTTAAACATCTGTTTCACGACTGACGGAGCCTTGATGTTTCTTTTCTCACTGTGGCACGCACTGTTTTTTACCGCGCTGCTGTCGGCAGGAATGGTCGCCTTCGCGCTCATCACCCGGCTGGAGCGAACGGCGGCCGTGCGCGCCAGCCCGCCGAGATTGCGCCGCCGCAGCCTGCTGCTGACGGCCTTGGGTGTGGCGTTGGCGACGCTGCCTTTCGACCCGCCGGCAGCACACCGGCTGTGGTTACCGCCGGCCGCGGCGCTGCTGATCGCCCTGGCCTGGCTGGACTGGCGCCACCGCTGGCTGCCGGACCGGCTGACCCAGCCGCTGCTGTGGGGCGGGCTGCTGTGCAATCTCGACGCTCGCTGGGCGCCGCTGGACGATGCGGTTATCGGCGCCGCCGCCGGCTACGGGGCGTTGTGGCTGCTCAACGCGCTTTATCGACAGCTGCGGCGGCGTAACGGCATCGGCCAGGGCGACTTCAAACTGCTGGCGGCGCTGGGCGCCTGGCTCGGTTGGACGATGCTGCCGCTGCTGGTCTGCCTGGCGGCAATGTTCGGATTAGGCATGGCCTTGGCGCGCGGCCTGCGCAACCGTCGCGCCTGGCGAACGCCGCAACCTTTCGGCATCGCCTTGGCGGCCGCCGGCTGGCTGTTGCTCTTGATGAACGCCGGCCAGAACGCGCCGGCGTTGTTCGGTGAGTTCTTCAGCGTCTCGATCAGCCGATTGAGCAATCCGGCCACTTCTGCCGTGCTGGCAGTTGCCGGATTGGCCAGTGGCTGGAAAACATAAAAACTGTTCCGGCGTCACAACCTCACCGGCGGCGAGCCAGGTTGCCGCGCGCTCCACTGAAGCGTTTCCGTTATTGTCCATAATATCTCCTGAGGTGATGTGTCCGCCTCATTGCGGACAACCGCGGTGAAAGACGTAAACAACGCCGCCTTTCAGCGCCAATTTATCAGCGCCATATGATCACGTTATGAAATTTCATTTTATTTCACCCTGACAAAACCTCTCACGATTCCAGGTTGCAGCAGCAAGCGATTTCACGCACGGGTGGCCTTTGGCGCGATAGAAAGCTCGGCCAGGCGCGCGGCGTTGGCGCTACTTGCTGACCCGATCCAGATACAGCATGCTGTTGGCGATATCCAACCGGGCACCTTTGACGTTGTCGCGCAATGCCACCAGCGTTTGCCCCTGCAGCGCCACTACATAGGGCGAGCTGGCCTGCAGTTCCCGTTGCAGCGCGGCATAACGTGCGCGGCGCGCGGCGCTGTTGCCCTCTGCGGCCGCGGCGCGCGTTTCCGCGCTAATGGCGGGAATGCCCCACTGGGTGCGCCAGGCCAGGGTTTTCGGCCCACCGGGCACGTTGTAGGCAAAGGCGCTGGCGTTGGTGTTCGGATCCAGGTAGTCGGCGCCCCAGTAGGTGAAGATCGCCTGAAAATCGCGGCCGCGCATCTTGCCCCACAGGTCGCTCTCCACCACCGGATGGATATCCAGCCGCAGCCCGGCCTGCGCGAAGCTGGCCTGCAGCGCCTGCGCGATGTCAGTGTACGGCGGCTGATTGATGACGATAAGATCGAGGCGCGTGCCTTCGGCAATACCGGCATCGCGCAGGATCTGTTTGGCTTTGCCCACGTCGAGCGTAAACGGCCGATCGTCGAGCGCCCCGTCCAATCCCTGCGGCAAGAAGGCCTGATGCACGCGATATTGCCCTTTCAGCAGTTGCTCGGCGATGCTTTGATAATCCACCAGCCAGCGCGCCGCCCGCCACAGCGCCGGATTGCCCAGCGCCGGGTTGTCTTTGCTGCCGGTGTTGAAACCGAGGTAATAGACCCGGGGCGCATCGGCCTGCTCAATGCGCACGCCAGACGCGTTGCGCAGCGAGTCGAACTGGTCGGCGCCCAGATCGTAGGCCACGTCGGCATCTCCTTTCAGCAACAGCAAACGGCGGGTGCCGGCGTCGCTGACGTTCTTGAACAACACCGTTTTCAGCCGGGCCGGCGACGGCGCATAGTCGTTGCGGCCAAACAGCAGCGCTTCGTGCGGCACATAGTTGTTCACCCGATACGGACCGCCGCCGGCGGAATGGCCGCGCAGCCAGGCATTGCCGTAATCCCCCTGCTGCGCGTGCTCGTTCAGCAGCTTTTCATCCACGATCGAGGCCACATTCGCCGTCAGCAGCCGCAACGCCAGCTCGCTGCCGATGTTGGCGGGCCAACTGAGTTGCACCTGGTTATCCCCCACCTTCTTCAGCTGCTGCTCAACGTTATCCGGCGTCCAGCCAAACTCACCGAGAATAAACGATGGCGCCTTGTTCAGCTTCACCGCGCGAACCAGCGAGAAAATCACGTCTTCGGGCCGCAGGGGATTGCCGGAAGCGAAGCGCTGCTGCGGTTTCAGGGTAAAGATCAGGCTGTGGCTATCGGCGCCCGCTTGCCAACTGGCGGCGGCGTCCGGCGCCAGCGTTTGCGGCGCACCGCGATCCGGCGCCACCAGGCGCTGATAGAGGTTGACCAGATTGGCCGAGCTGACGGTTTCAAAACTCTCCGCCGGATCGAGGCTGATAATGCCCTCCAGCGAACTGACCACCACCAAGGTGTCCTGCGGGGTGGCGGCCTGCGCACCGAACGCGGCCGCCAGCGCGCCATACAATAAGGTTGGGATTAACCGTTTCATCGATACACTCTCCACTATCACGCGGTTGCGCTGTTTTTCGAGTGTAGGGGGTAAGAATTAACGGAAGAACGACGATAAATTGCTTTATTTATTACCAGGATGGATATGCCCGCCGCGTTGGCGGGCATAGGGTCAAACGATGATGCGGCCGTGCGCCATCGCCACCGAACGATCGCACATGTGGTCAATCACGTCCGCATCGTGGCTGACCAGCACCATCGTCAGATCGCCCGCCTGTTTCAGCTCGTTGAGCAGGTTGAGGATCTCCGCCTGCACCGACATGTCCAACGCCGAGGTCGGTTCATCCAGCAACAGCAGCTTCGGCCGCAGCAACAATGCGCGCACGATCGCCACACGCTGACGCTGGCCGCCCGACAGCTGATGCGGGTAGCGCTCCAGCAGGCGCGGATCCAACCCCACCTGGCGAAAGCCCGCGCTGATTTTACGTTCGATGTCGCTTTCCTGCAGCAGTTTGAGCGGCTCCGACAGCGTACGCAAAAGCCGGTGCTTGGGGTGTAGCGAAGCATAGGGATCCTGAAACACCATCTGCACCTCGCGCCGCAGTTCGCCGGTAAACGCCTGGCCCGGCTGCAGGCGCCGCCCCAGCAACTCAAAGCCGCCCTGCCAGCTGCCATTCAGCCCGGCCAGCACCCACAGCAACGAGGACTTGCCGCAGCCGGAAGGCCCCACCAGCCCGAAACACTCGCCCGGTTCGATGCGCAGGTTAACCTCATGCACCACGGTGCGCAGTTCGTAGCCCTGGCGATGACTGACGCTCAGGTTCTCCAGTGCAATCACGCTCATTTCAACGTCTCCAACAGCGCGCGATCCAGCACCGGCAGCGGTTTGCCGCGCGTCTCGCGGCTCGGCCGGCACGCCCACAGCGTGCGGGTATAAGGATGCGAGGCCTGCGCCAGCTCTGCTGCCGGCAGCTGATCCAACAGCTCGCCTTTGTACATCACCAGCACCCGCTCGCAGTGGTGCGCCACCTGCTGCAAATCGTGGCTGATCAGGATCAGCCCCATATTGCGTTGCGCCACCAGGTTTTCTATCAGCTGCAGCACCTGATCGCGCATCTGGTGATCCAGCGCCGAAGTCGGTTCGTCGGCAATCAACAGCTGCGGATCGTTGATCAACGCAATGGCCAGCATCACCCGCTGCCCCATGCCGCCGGAGAGCTGATGCGGATAGCGGCGGCACAGCGCAGCCGGATCGGGCAAGCCCACCGCAGCCAGCATCTCCAACACTTTTTCACGCCGCTCGGCGCGGCTCAGCTTCGCATGCAGCACCAGCGGCTCCTCCACCTGACGGCCGATCGGCTGATTGGGATTCAGCGCATGCTTGGGATCTTGCATCACCATCGCCACTCGGTCGCCGCGCAGCCTGCTCCACTGGCGCTCGCTCAGGCGCGTCAAGTCTTCATCGCCCAGCGTCAGGCGCTGCGCCTGCAGCTGCAACGGCGGCGGCAATAGCCCCATCAGCGCACGCGCGGTCAACGATTTGCCGGAGCCGGACTCACCGACCAGCGCCAGCCGCTCCCGCCCCATGCTGAATGAAATATGCTTCACCAGCGCCACCGGCTGTGGCCCCGGCACGCCGATCGCCAACCGTTCGACGGTCAATAAGGTGTTATCAGTGCCCATGACGAGGATCCATTTTGTCGCGCAGGCCATCGCCCAGCAGGTTAAACGCCAGGCTGGCGAACAGGATCGCCCCGCCCGGCGCGGCGGCGACCCACCATTGGTCGAAAATCACTTTACTGCCTTCGGCCACCATCGAGCCCCATTCGGCGGTCGGCGGCGCGACGCCCATGCCGAGGAACCCCAGACCGGCAGCGGACAGGATGATGCCGCCCAGGCTGAGCGCCGCGCGCACCACCGCGCTCGGCAGGCATAAAGGCAAAATGTGGCCGACCATCAGCCGCAGCCCGTTGATGCCCTGCATGCGCGCCGCCGCCAGATAGTCGCTGCGGCGCAGCGCCAGGGTTTCGGCCCGCGCCTGGCGGGCAAAGGCCGGCCAGCTGGTCAATGCCAGCGCCAGCGCGCCGTTCATCAGCCCCGGCCCCATGACCGCCACAAACGCCAGCGCGATCACCAGGCTCGGCAGCGACAGAAAAATGTCGGTCAGGCGCATCAAAATGCGCTCTACCCAGCCGCCGAGGTAACCGGCGCCAATGCCGACCAGCAGGCCGATGGGAATGGTCAACACCAGAATCAGCGACACCAGAATCAGCGTCGGCCGCGCGCCGTAAATCACGCGGGAGAGCAAGTCGCGGCCAAAACCGTCGGTGCCCAGCCAATGTGCGGCGGAAGGCGGCAGTAACCGCAGCTCGATATGCTGCAGATTGGGATCGAAAGGCGCCAGCCACGGGGCCAGCAGCGCGGTGACGATCAGAATCGCCACCAGCGCCGCGCCCAGCGTCAGCGTGGTCAGGCGCCGGCCACGGCGGTAACCGACGGCTGGCTCGCTTTGCGGTTCGTGTTCAGAGAGATATTGGCTCATCGGGTTCGCGGATCCACTAAATAGGTCAAGGCGTCGGCCAGCGCATTCAACAGCACGAAACAGGTGCCGATCAGCAGCGTGGCGCCAAGGATCGCCGGCGTATCGGCGGCAAACAGCGCCGAGGTCAGGTAACGCCCGACGCCGGGCCAGGCGAACACCGTTTCGGTCAATACCGCCCCCTCCAGCAGGCTGGCGTAGGAGAGAGACAGTACGGTGATCAGCGTGCCCAGCACGTTGGGAAACACATGGCGCAGCAGAATGCGCAGGCGCCCGGCCCCCTTGGAACGCGCCAGCGTCACGTATTCCTTGTTGCACTCTTCCAGCATCGCCGCCCGCAGCAACCGAGTAATGCCCGCCATCGACAACAGCGCCAACGCCACTACCGGCAACCACAGGTGGCCGATGGCGTTGTAGAACATGTCGCGATCGCCGGACAGCCAGCTGTCGATCAACACGAAACCGCTGCGCGGCTCCATGCTGTACAGGTAGATGTCGTCCAGCCGCCCCGGCCCCGCCGACCAGTGCAGCGTGGCGTAGAACAGCAGCAGCCCAAGCAGGCTCAGCCAGAAAATCGGCACCGAATAACCGATCAGCGACAGCAAACGCGCCGCGTTATCCAGCCAGCTGCCCGGTTTGAGCACCGCCAGAAACGCCAGCGTAATGCCGCCGAGGGCGCCGAGGATAATGGCGCAGGTGGCCAGCTCCACCGTCGCCGGGAAGGTACGCAGCAAATCGCTCAACACCGGCTGGGCGGTTATGCGCGAAATACCCAAATCGCCGTGCGCCAGGTGCACCAGATAACGCCAAAACTGCACCGGCAACGGCTGATCCAACCCCAACTCATGCCGCACCTGTGCGTAGGTGGCTTCGCTGGCATGATCGCCCGCCACCTGCAGCGCCGGATCGATCGGCGCCAGATGCGACAGCATGAAGGTGAACAGCAGCAGGCCAAGCAACGTCAACGCCAGCGACAGCGCGCCGCCGAGCAGCCGCCCGCCCCAGCGCCAATACCGCCGGGCCGCCCCGGCGGAGGCGGACAGTTCAGCGGCCATTACTTGCTGACCTTGCTGTAGAACACCATGTCAGGGTTGATGCCCTGCACATAGCCCTTGAGGTTGTCGCGCACCGCAATCAGGCTGCGCGCCTGCAGGCCGATGACGAACGGCGAGCTTTGCTGCACCTGTTTTTGCAGTTGCTGGTAGTCGGCCACCCGTTTGGCGGTGTCGTTTTCCGCGGTGGCGGCCAGCGTCAGCTTGCTCAGCGCCGGGATCTGCCAGTTGGCGCGCCAGGCCAGCGTCTTGCTGCCGTCTTCCGGGTTGTAGGCGAAGGCTGCGGCGTTGGTGTTAGGGTCGAAATAATCCGGCCCCCAGGAAGTCAGCGTCGCATCGTAGTTAAGCGTTTTCACCTTGGTGGAGACCTGCGAGCTGATGCCCGGCACCAGTTCCACCTTCACGCCGCCCTGGGCAAAACTGGCCTGCAACGCCTGGGCGATATCCAGGTACGGCGGCTGGTTGTTGACGTCCAGACGGAAACTGACGTTGCTGAGCCCCGCTTTGGCCAGTATTTCTTTGGCTTTCTGTGGATTGAAGCTGTACGGCTGATCCTTGAGCGCACCCAGATAACCGTCCGGCAGGAATGCCTGATGGCTCTGGAACTGCCCTTTCAGCAGATCGTCGGCGATGCCTTGGTAATCGAACAGCCAGCGCGCCGCCTCCCAGAACGCCGGATTGCCGAGCGCCGGCGACGCCTTGGCGTTGAACTGCAGGAAATAAAGTGAGGCGTAAGGAATGGCCAACGGTTTGACGCCCGGCTTACCCTTCAGGGCCGCCATCTGGTCTGCCCCCAGGTTGCGCGCGATATCGGCATCGCCCTGCTCGATCAGCAAACGGCGCGCGGCCGGATCGGGCACGTTTTTGATCAGGATGGTTTTCAGCGTCGGCGCCCCTTCCGGCGAGCCTGGGTTGGCGTCCAGCACCACCACCTCGTGTGGCACATAGGTGCGGATTTTGTAAGGGCCGCTGCCGGCGGAGTGGCTGTTCAACCATTGGTGCCCCAGATCGTCGCCCTGCTGGTGCGCCAGCGCCTCTTTGGCGTCGACGATCGACGATACCGGCGCCGACAGCAGGCTGAGCACGAAGGCCGGGCTGACGTTTTCACTCCAGCTGATTTTTACCTGGTGGTCATCCACCTTGCTCAGGTGTTGCTCCACGTTCTTCGCGTTCCAACCCAGCTGCGTCAGGATAAACGACGGCTCCAGATTCAGTTTTACCACCCGTGAAAGCGAGAAGATCACGTCTTCCGGCCGCAGCGGATTGCCGCTGGCGAACCTGGCGTCCGGGCGCAGACTGAAAGTCAGGCTGCGATTGTCGGCGCCGGCCTGCCAGCTGCTGGCCAGGGTTGGCTTGAGATCGATAGGGTTGTGCGGATCGGACTGGATCAGACGTTGATACAGGCTGTTGAACGACTGCACCGTGGTTAACTCAAATCCCTGGGCCGGGTCAAAGCTGACCACGTCATCGATAGACTGCGCGATCACCAGCGTGTTGGCCGGCGTCGCCGCCTGCGCGTTAACGCTGGCCACCACGGCTAAAAACAGCAAAGAAGGAACGAGCGCTTTCATCTGAAACTCTCCAAGCGGATGGAATTTATAATAATTTCGCGAGTGTATGCGAGCACGATCGGCAGCTGAAGGTACTTAAATCACTATAGATATTCTTTTTATGTATATAGATGGGATTTTGATTATTAGAGAGAGTATTGCACGCCAGATCGCACGCTCACGGCAGCTGGCCGCAATGGATAACTGTCTTTGCGGCGCAGTTCGCAGCGGTGAAACGCGGGGTTTGAGTCTGTTTCATTGGGTGATTAACGTCAGTTCGGTCACCCAAGGGACGGGAAAATGGAAAACCATCCATCGGAAAATGGCGTCTCACACCGGCATGAGAGAGCGATAGAGCAAACGCTGGCAGACATGAACAGCGTCCTGCTTGAGTCGGATCTGTTTATGACTCGTCTGACGGTACAAGACCGGCGCTGGCAAAAAGGCAGAAAAAACGGGCATACGTTAAATTGGCGCTCTCTTTTTAAATATCATGCCCAAACGCCGATGAGTTTCGCTTTCGTCTATCGGCAAATGGCCAGCCCGCTGAGCCGCGCCGGATTTTGCCTGTGCCGTTATCTCCAGGCAGAGAACGTTATCGAACTTGTCGCGTTGGAGAATTTCTCCCTGCGTGAAGCGCAACATCCACTGAAAGGCAATATGCTGCGCAACTGCTTGCAGGTACTGTATCTGTATGGCCTGAACCTGCAAGAGCAGAGGCTGACGCCGGTGCCTCCGCCGGACATACTTATCAGCCACGCAATCAATCACCGCGTGTTGGCGCTGTATACTCGTCAGGCCGCCTTTGAGGTGATACCCGGAACCATGACATGTAAAACCAGCTTCAACGCACTGAAAAAGTACATACAATCGCTGGAAAAGTACGGGGCCAAATGTGATAAGGTGCGTATAAATAACGTGCAGAAAGGAAGCCAAAATGGAAAATAAGGATCTGACCGACCCTACGCTCTCCATTCAAGAGCAAAAACGCATCGCCATCGAGATTTTGCGCCAACACCATCGCTGGGAGATGGCCAACCCGCGTCCACCTGAAGAACTCCCGGAATGGGAAGCCATCGGCCCGTTCAGAAAAAGTAAACGTCACCTGATCGAACGTACCGACGACTAATCCCCCTTCCCCGTGGCAATCCGGCGGGGCCCAGCTGTCCGACTAAATCTGGTAGTCAATCACCGCATCCAGCTGCGACGAGAAGACCTTGTCCTTGATTTCGGTCAGCGACAGCGTCGGGTTGCACAGTTGGATAAAGCGCCAGGCATAGTTGCGCTGCAGCTGGCTGCGCTTGAGGCCCAGCCATACCGTATTGGGTTCAAACAGGTGCTCTGCGTTGAGGCTCACCAACCCGCGATCGCGCTCTTTTTCATACGACATGTCCGCCAGCACGCCCACGCCCAATCCCAATTCGACGTAGGTTTTAATTACGTCGGAATCCTGCGCGCTGAGCGCGATGTCCGGCGTCAGGCCCGCCGCTTTGAACGCCGCATCCAGCTTCGCGCGCCCGGTAATGCCCTGGCGGTAAGTGATCAGCGGCAAGGTGCTGAGCATCTCCAGCGTCACCTGCGGCTGGCGCGTCAACTCGTGCCCTTCCGGCACCAAAATGGTGTGATGCCAGCGGTAGTACGGGAATGCCGCCAGCGACTCGTCGCTCATCAGCCGCTCGCTGGCGATGCCGATATCGGCTTCGCCGGCGGCCAGCATCGAGACGATCTCTTCGGGGCTGCCCTGATTGAGCACCACCCGCACCCGTGGATAAAGCGCGCGAAACTCTTTGATCACCCCCGGCAGGCTGTAGCGCGCCTGGGTGTGCGTCGTCGCGATATGCAGCTGCCCCGAATCGTTGCTGCTGAAGACGTCCGCCAGGCGACGGATGTTGTTGGCGTCGTTGAGAATGCGTTCCGCCACCACCAGCAGCTCTTTGCCGGGCTCGGTCATGCCCAGCAGCCGTTTGCCGCGGCGAATGAATATTTCGATGCCCAGCTCTTCTTCCAGCTCGCGAATATGCCGGCTGACGCCGGACTGCGAAGTAAATAAGGTATTGGCGACCTCGGTCAGGTTGTAGTTGCAGCGCGCCGATTCGCGAATAATTTTTAATTGTTGAAAGTTCATCCCCGTCTCCCTGTTTCTTGCGGTAGCGTCTGCCATATTGATACGGAGTCCTGCGTGGCTGAACAAATAAGAAATAGCCTTTAGTTATGCAATTTAATACTAAGTGAATTATTTATCGTGACTCTCGGGGTGTGAAGACGGAGGAAAATGATGAATGGCTTTAAAAATAACGAGATAAATAACCACACAAAAAAGAAGCCTTAAATAATCATGCAGAATAAAGTTATTAAATAGAGGTATTAGATATATGAAAAAGGGCTCAGCATGCTGAGCCCTTCACTGTTTGCCGCCCTGCCAACGCCTCAGGCCGTGGCCTCGGCCCCGAAAGCGCCGGGCCGGTTCTGCTGCAACCATTGCTGCACGTAACGCACCAGATCGCCGATGCAATCATCCTGCATGCCGTGGTGCTTCAGCTCGTTATCCAGCGCAAACAGGTATTGCGCGTTGGTGCCCAGCGGGCCGCTGGCGCTGGCGATCAATGGCGCGATCACCTGGTGGCTGGTGTCTGCTTCAAACAGCGGATGCTGCGCGTTCATCACGAACACCAGCGCCGTAACGGTCTCTCCGCCATCCAACTGCAGTTCGCACCAGGTCGGCACATAGCAATCGGTGATCATCTCGCGCTTCCAGAGCAGTTCCAGCTCTTCGCGCAGCTTGCCTTCCGGCAGACGAAATGCCAATCCGGTGGTCTGGCCGCCCTCTTTCAGCGCCAGCATGCGCCCCGGCTGATGCAGCGTGCCGCGCCCGGCGGTCAAACGCATGCAGAACGCCCGATGCCAACCCTGCAGCATGGCAGGCCGCACTTCTTCCGATTCGAAAACCGGATTCCACATCAGCGAACCGTAACCGAATACCCATACCGGGCTGTGATTCGGCCGGCGCGATAATGTGCACGCCAACGAGGCTGCGCGCTGCTCAGGCGTCAGCAACAGCGATTCCTCAATAGCGCCAAAGGCGGTTTTGCAATCCGCTTTTTGCAGAAAATCTCGCGTTAACACTGTTACAACCTCCCGGGAATACGATTTCTCGTCCTCCCTCGCCACTACTGAACCTTTGCAATTTTATTTTTTGGTGCGGAATTTTATTAATTCAATAACCGCGCCGATTAATAATGACCATATTCTTTTCCCACCGCGCAATCAAGTTGCAAAGCGGCGTTAACGTGGAAAAGTATTTGTACTGAGCAGCAATAATATTAATTGCCGAGGTCAGCATAACGTCTGCGCGATTTTTACCGGGCATGAAAGGCGTTACTTTTTGTGCCAGCGCTCATCGTCGCCCTTGCGATAGCTTTGTTTGACCGCTGCCCAGGCCACCTTGTGCGCCGTCTCTTCCCGGCCGGCGTCACCGCGTCGATCTTCAGGATCCCGATATTGTTGCCAGGCGCTGTTGAACGCTTCTTTATAAATCGCCTGCGCATGGGCCGGCAGCACATGCTTCACATTGTCCGGCAAGTCGTTCGTGTCTTGGTATGGCATCACGTCCTCCCGTGCGTATTGCGTGAACCTTAAGCCTAGCTCACAGGCGATTGCGCCTCAATGAGCAAACAATTCTCATTATCAAACGGCATGGTATACTCACCGCCAAACGAACTATAAGGAGATCCCCGTGACTACCGAAGCCCCTCGCTCACGCGCCCCCTACCTGATCGCCGTCAGCGCCGTACAGGACATTACGCCGCACCTGCGCCGCATCACCTTTACCGCGCCCGATTTGCGCTACTACCCGGCCAACGCCGCCGCTGCGCACATCAAAGTCTTTTTGCCGCTCGCCGACCAAACTCAGCCGGATCTGCCGACGCTGACCGAAAACGGCCCGCGCTGGGCCGCGGACGCCGTGCGCCCGATCGTGCGCACCTATTCCATTCGCGCCGTGCGCCCGGAACAGGCGGAAGTGGACATCGAATTTGCGATTCACGATCACCGAGGCCCAGCGGTCGACTTTGCGCGCCAGGCGAAAATCGGCGATAAAATCGGCATCAGCAACCCGGGCGGCCCCAAACCGATGCTGCCGGCGGCCGATTTCTACTGCCTGGCGGGCGATCCTTCCTCGCTGCCTGCGCTGGCCGCGCTGCTGGAAAACCTGCCGCAGCACAGCGCCGGGCGCGCTTTCGTCCGCGTCGACAGCACCGCTGACATAATTGACCTGAAAAAACCCGCTGATGTTGAAGTGAATTGGATCGTCGGCGGCACGGAGAAAACCGACGAACTGATCGCTCAGTTCCGCGCACAGTCCCTGCCGCAGGGCGAAGCGCACTTCTGGCTCGCCGGTGAAGATCGCCTGGTGGTGGGGTTGCGCCGCTACCTGCGCCGTGAACGCCAATGCGATCGCAATCGTCTTTATGCCGTACCTTACTGGCGTGAGGGGCTAAATGAAGAGGGTTACCACAATAAACGGCATGAAATCATGGATAATATTGATGACTGACGGTCTCATTTTCCTTGATTAACCAAGCGGTAAATGAGTAAACACAACTTTTCTCAAATCTAACGTTAAAAATTGGCGTTACTGCGTAAAAGTAAGTAAATAAAACCGCACCCCGTGCGGTTTTTTTGCTACCCTGATCACATAAAGCAAGCAATTGCTTTCTCAGATAAAAACAACATCACACCGGCGCCGCGGGTGTATCCTAATATAAAATACCTACTGGAAACGCAGAGTTGCCGTGCCACGGCGACCGGCGCCGACGGGCTACGCTGTTTGAGAAGGAGTGCCACCCTCATGAAGTCGCAACACGATCCTGGCCGATCCACCAAATCTCGCCACACCGAATACTCGCTGATCTTTCCCATCGCCGCGCTGGTGGTGTTGAATCTGTGGAGCAGCACCGCTAACTTTCCGCTGATCGTCGGCATCAATATTCTCGCGCTGGTGGGGATCCTCAGCAGCGCCTTCAGCGTGGTGCGCCACGCCGACGTGCTGGCTCACCGGTTGGGCGAACCCTACGGCTCGCTGATCCTCAGCCTTTCGGTGGTGATCCTCGAGGTCAGCCTGATCTCGGCGCTGATGGCCACCGGCGACGCCGCGCCGGCGCTGATGCGCGACACGCTGTACTCCATCATCATGATCGTTTCCGCCGGCCTGGTCGGCTTCGCGCTGCTGCTCGGCGGGCGCAAATTCGCCACCCAGTACGTCAATCTGGGCGGCATCAAACAGTACCTGATGGCGATTTTCCCGCTGGCGGTGATCGTGCTGGTATTCCCGAGCGCGCTGCCGGGCGGCAACTTCAGCACCGGGCAAGCGCTGTTGGTGGCGCTGATCTCCGCCGCCATGTATGGCGTGTTCCTGGTGATCCAGACCAAAACCCACCAGAGCCTGTTCGTGTACGAGCATGAAGACGACGACGGCGACCCGCATCACGGCAAGCCTTCTTCCCACAGCAGCGCCTGGCATGCCGCCTGGCTCATCGTGCACCTGATCGCGGTTATCGCCGTCACCAAGTTCAACGCCAATCCGCTGGAAGGTCTGTTGACCAAAATGAACGCGCCGGCGCAGTTCACCGGTTTCCTGGTGGCGCTGCTGATCCTGTCGCCTGAAGGGCTGGGTGCGCTGCGCGCCGTGTTGAACAATCAGGTGCAACGCGCCATGAACCTGTTCTTCGGCTCGGTGCTGGCGACCATATCCCTGACCGTGCCGGCGGTCACCATCATCGCCACCCTGACCGGGCAGACGCTGATCTTCGGCCTGCAAACGCCGCATATCGTGGTGATGCTGACGGTGTTGCTGCTGTGCCAGCTGTCGTTCTCGACCGGCCGCACCAACGTGCTGAACGGCACCGCCCACCTGGCGCTGTTCGCCGCCTACATGATGACTATCTTCGCCTGATCAAAAAGGGGCGCACACCGTGCGCCCCCGCCTTCGTTTATACCGAGAAGAATATCGCCGCGGCGATCCCCCCGAACAAAATCCACTTGATGATGTAGTAACCGGTGCGATTCCAGGCCTTTAGGCGTTTCCCCACCCGGCGTATCGCATAGATGTATTTGAACATCTTGTTGACGCCGCCGGTGCGATCGCCCTCTTCATTCGGCGCGGTGGCGGCGCTCATCAGATTGCGCCCCAGCCAGTGGTTCACCGCCTGCGCCCAGCGGTAGCGCATCGGCCGTTCGATGTCGCAGAACAGGATCAGACGGTTCTGCCCGCTCTGGTTTTCCGCGTAGTGCAGATAGGTTTCATCGAACATCACGCCTTCCCCGTCGCGCCAGCTGTAGCGCTCGCCGTCCACCTCAATGAAGCAGCGGTCATCATTGGGGGTAATCAGCCCCAGGTGATAACGCAGCGAACCGGCGTAAGGGTCGCGGTGGCGCGGCAAACGGCTGCCGTCCGGCAGTTCGGCGAACATCGCCGCCTTGACGGAAGGCAGGCTGCGCAGCAATTCCGTGGTCTGCGGGCACAGGGTCATAGCGGAGGGATGGCTGTCTTCATACCATTTCAGATAAAAGCGCTTCCAACCGGTCTTGAAAAAAGAGTTGAAACCGGCGTCGTTGAATTGATCGGACGCCTTGATCTGCTGGATCTCCATCAGCTTCTGTCCTTCGTCGCGGATGGTTTCCCAGTTATCTCTCAACACCGCCAGCTCAGGAAACTGTTCCGGCTTCAGGTACGGCGTGGTCGGCACGCGGGAAAACAGATACATGAAGACGTTCAATGGTGCGGTAAAGGTGGAATGGTCAGACAGCTGCCGCCACACGTTGTAGCGCACCCGTCCGCGGTAATGCACATAGACGACGCATAAAATAAGCAAAATCAGAACGATGTATTTCATGTTTGAATCGCATCAAGGAACCTACACGCTATGCGCCGCGCGGCGCACACCCCAGATAATGTCCTTTTGGCGGCACAGGCAAATTGCGCGCCAATCTGGAACCCATTAATCATTAACGCTAACTCAACGAAAATCTATACAAAAAACCACAATAATTTACACAAAGGTTAAACGAAATGATAAATGAGGGGCGATAAAAAAGGCCGCCGAAGCGGCCTTTCCAGTAGCGGATAGGTTAACTGTAAGCGTTGAGCGTGCGCTGGCACAAAGCGGAACGCACGCAGTCCTGTTTTTCAAAGCGGATAACGCCGATCATCTCGTCCTCTTCGAAGCGCTCCAATGCATCGCTGAGGCCGGATTTCACGCCGCGCGGCAAGTCGCACTGGGTCACGTCGCCGTTAACGATAACCGTCACGTTTTCTCCCAGGCGGGTCAGGAACATTTTCATTTGGCTGGCGGTCACATTCTGGGCTTCATCCAGGATAACGACCGCATTTTCGAAGGTGCGCCCGCGCATATAAGCGAACGGCGCAATCTCTACCTTGCCGATTTCCGGGCGCAGGCAGTACTGCATAAAGGAAGATCCTAAACGACGTACCAGAATGTCATACACCGGGCGGAAATAAGGCGCGAACTTCTCGGAGATATCCCCCGGTAAGAAACCGAGGTCTTCATCCGCCTGCAAAACAGGACGGGTAACGATAATCCGATCCACCTCTTTATGAATCAGCGCCTCCGCCGCCTTGGCGGCGCTGATGAATGTTTTGCCACAGCCGGCTTCGCCGGTGGCGAAGATCAGCTGCTTATTCTCTATGGCTGATAAGTAATGACCCTGAGCTTCGGTTCTAGCCTCGATGGGTGAGCTATCGCGCTTGTCTCGCGCCATGCCGATAGACTCGACTCCCCCCATTTGCACCAGCGAGGTCACAGACTCTTCTTCCAGCTGGCGATGACTACGAGCGTCACGACGAATAACGCGTTTCGCTTCACGACGTGCTTTGATCACTGCTTTCTGTCTACCCATAGTGGCACCTTACAGTTTGTTTCACCTACCGCAACGGCCTGGCCGCGCGATTATGTTTCACACACGTATTAGGTTTTGGCCTCCTCCGAGCCAATAAGAGCCAAGGGACAAGGTGAATTGACGGCAACGCTTAAGCGCCGTGTCTTCACGGGACAACGCGGACTGCATCTGTAAACGTGGAGTAAAAAGTGATGAGATTCGGTAGCGATAAGAGTGCGGAGTTGCCGGTAAAAGAGAGTCGGAGGGATAACCCTCGTTACAACGAGAAATCAGGGGAGATGTGTTATTTTTTCTTTCCAGCCCAACCAAGGACTTTACCATTAGCGATCCCCGCAGTGATATTTACAGCTTCAAGCTGTGCACCGTGTGAAAACTACCGCCAGATGATTACAGTATAATGACATTCAATCTCGTCGCGTTACTAAAATGTAAAAAAATTTAATGTCTTTTGTTTTCAGTTAGCGCTAAAACACTATATCACGCTCGACACGTCATTCCAGAAAAATTTTTACCCCAAAAATATCAATAAATTGCAATTAAAAACCGCAAATGACACTTTGGTTTATCGATTAAATTTTGCGCAATACAAAGCCGGTGAGCCGTGCAGATTTTTTTAATCCGCAGGCAAAGCATCGAATTGAACTTCGTCGCGCAATGTCCCGCGCAATAGGCAATACAAAGTAAAACGAGGCGGAAGATCGCGCCTCGTCATTGCGCACTCAGGCCTTGAGCAAGCCGCTGGCCAGATAGTCGCCGCCCTCTTTCACACCCGGCAATACAAAGAAATACCCGCCGCCGATCGGCTTGATGTATTCCTCCAGCGCTTCGCCGTTGAGCCTTTTTTGCACCGTCAGAAATCCTTTTTCCAGATCGGCCTGATAGCAGACGAACAGCAGCCCCATTTCCAGCTGCCCGGCATTGGAGACGCCAAGGGAATAGCTGTAGCCACGCCGCAGCATCAGGTTGCTTTGGCTTTCCGGCGTGCGGGGGTTAGCCAACCGGATGTGCGCGTCCATCGGTATCACCTTGCCGTCGGGATCGTTCGCGTAGTTCGGCTCGTCATGTTCATGCTTCATACCGAGCGGCGCGCCGCTGTGCTTTTCGCGGCCAAAGATGGTTTCCTGCTCCTGCAACGGCGTGCGATCCCAAAACTCGACGCGGAAGCGAATAATGCGCGCCGCCTGGTAGCTGCCGCCCGCCGTCCACGCCGGCTCGCCGGCGCCGTCGCCGACCCACACCACTTTATCCATCAGCGGTGTGTCGTCGGTTTTCGGGTTGGCGGTGCCGTCTTTGAAGCCCAGCAGGTTAATCGGCGTTTCTTTGCCTTTGCTGCGCGCCGCATGCGCCGAGATGAACCCTTCCCGCTTCCAGCGCACGCTGAGCAGATCCGGCGAATGCTTGATGATATCCCGCAGCGCGTGGAGAGCGGTTTCATTGGTGTTGGCGCAAATCTGCAGCAACAGGTCGCCGTGGCACAGCGCGGCGTCCAGCGCATCGTTGGGGAAGCGCGTCATCTTCTGCAACCGCAGCGGTTTTTGCGCCTGCAGGCCAAAGCGTTCGTCAAACAGCGATGCGCCGACCGAAACGGTGATGGTCAGGTTGTCCGGGTAAATCTCCGGCCCCATGATGCCCGAATCGAGCGGCGGCAGCTTGGCATCCACTTCCGGCGCCTTGCCGCCGTGGGTCAGGAACGCGATGCGATCGGTCAGCAGCCGGAACAGACGCTCCAGATCCGCTTTGCTGGTCGCCAGCACGTCGAACGCCACCAGCATCATCGCCGCCTGTTGCGGCGTCAGCACCCCGGCCTGATGGCGACCATAAAACGGCTGTTTCTGCCAACGCTCATCCTGCGGCGTCGCCAACGGCTCCGCCGCGTTGCCCGCCGCCTGCGCCAGGCGGCTGCCGCCCAGCGCCAGTGCGCCCAGCCCCAGCCCTTGCAGCAAACGGCGCCGCGAAGGCGATGCCGCCCCTTGCGATTGCAGATGAGGCCCGTTATTCGGGCCTGCCTTGTTGCTCATAACCGTATGCCTCAGTCCAGGCCCAACACGCCGCGCAGTTGGGAAAGGTCTTCCGCCAGCGTGGTGATCGGCCCTTTCAACGCGTTGCGATCGGCTTCGCTCAGCTTCTCGTAGGACTCATAGCCCTCTTTGGTTTTGTACTTCGCCAAAATGGTGTCCACGGTTTTGAAGTTGGCGTCAATCTTGTCCAGCAGCGGCTTGTTGGCCTTGACCAGCAGCGGACGCAGCAGGTTAACGATCTTCTGCGCGCCGTCGACGTTGGCCTGGAAATCCCACAGGTCGGTGCGGCTATAGCGGTCTTCTTCACCGCTGATCTTGCTGGCCGCCACTTCTTCGATCAGCCCGGCTGCGCCGCCCACCACCTTGCTCGGCGGGAAGGTCAGTTCACCCACGCGTTTTTGCAGCTCAACGGTGTCCTGATACAGCCGATCGGCGTATTTATCCATGTCTTTGGTCGAGTTGTCGGCAAACAGCGCCTTCTCCAGACGGTGGAAACCGGTGAAGTTAGGGTCCGCCGATTTCTTCTCGTAGTCGTCTTCACGGGCGTCGATGCTGCCGTCCAGATCGGAGAACAGCTCGGCGATCGGCTCGATGCGCTCATAGTGCTGACGGGTCGGCGCATACAGCTTGCGCGCTTGCTCCACGTTGCCGGCCTTCACCGCGTCGGTGAACAGCTTGGTCTGTTTCACCAGCCCATCGACTTCTTTGGTGACGTAGACTTTGTATTCGGCGATCGGGCCAACCAGATCCAGCGCGCTCGGCTTGCCGTCGGTGGCGCCGTTGGCCGCCGCAGTGACGGTCAGTTTGCCTTTTGGATTGCTCAGCAGCCCGCAGGTCATATCATATTCGCCCGCTTCCAGCGTGGCGGTCATTTTCTGGGTGAAGCCCGGCGCGATGTTCTCGCGCTCTTCCACCACCATCACCCCTTTCAGGATTTCCCATTCGACGTTTTTCTGGCTGGTGTTGTGCACCACAAACTGCGTCTTGCCAGCCGACACGGTCAGCTGCATCGGTTCGCACTGCTTGTCGTTGACCGTGACCTTGACCTGCGGCACGTCCGCCGCCAGCGCATCGATGCTCAGCGCAAACGCCGGGATAGCCAGTAATGCTGCGTGCAACGCCTTGCGGCGAAATAACGGAGTAGACATACGAGATTCCCTATTACACATTAATGATTGATTTTACGTTGCGCCGGGGCCGCTGCCGGCTCCGCGCGCTGCGGCAGGAAAAAGAAAATCAGCGCCGGGATCAGATACAGGAAATAGACGGCCACTTCGCTGACCGTCGGCGCTTCCTGATAACCGAGAATGCCTTCCAGCAGGGTGCCGAACAGCGAATGGGTCGACAGGGTGCTGCTGAAATCGAAGGCGATGTCCTGGAAGTGGTTCCACAAACCAGCCTCATGGAAGGCGCGGATCGCCCCCGCGGCCAGGCCGGCGGCGACGAACAGAATGAACAGGCTGGTCCATTTGAAGAATTTGGCCAGGTGCAGCTTCACCCCGCCCCAGTAAATCATCATGCCCAGCACGATGGCGGCCGCCAGGCCGAGCACCGCGCCGATCGGCGCCGCGGCGCCCACGTCTTGCTGGAAAGCCGCCAGCAGGAAGAACACCGACTCCAGCCCTTCGCGCGCCACGGCGAAGAACACCATCGCCACCAGCGCCCACCCCTGCCCTTTGCCGGCGCTGAGCGCCTGATCGATCGCCCCTTCCAGATGCACCTTGACCGACTTGGACACTTTGCGCATCCAGAACACCATATAGGTGAGGATCACCACCGCCACCACCGCGACGATGCCTTCGAACAGCTCCTGTTGCTTCTGCGGGAACTCGCCGGTGGTTTCATTGATGAAGATGCCGAGCGCCAGACACAGCGCCGCGGCGACAATCACGCCGATCCACACCGCGCCCAGCCATTGGCTGCGCTGCGTGCGTTTCAGGTAGCTGGCGATCAGGCTGACGATCAGCGCGGCCTCCAGCCCTTCACGGAACATGATAAGAAAGGGAACAAACATAAATAATCACCCCTGAAAAGACCGCGGCGGCAGAGAAAGCTGGCTCGACATGCGCTGCGCAACTCTGTAAAGAAACGTAAAATGCAACGAGAGTGATTATCATTCTGCCAAGAAGAAATACAAGAGGCGCCAGCGTGATTTTTTCTAATCAAATGTCACCAGGTGTTGGATGACGGCGATCGGCAGGCGAAAAAAAGGGCGCGTTACGCGCCCCTTGCTGACTGACATCGAACGGCGTTATACCGTTTTATACTCGGCTTCCGCCTGATCGAAACGCTCGGTCATGGTGGCGGATGGCCGGCGGCCCATCAGGCTCACTACCACGATGGCGAGGCAGCCCAGAATAAAGCCCGGAATGATTTCATACAGGCCCAGCCATTCGTACTGTTTCCAGACGATCACCGTCACCGCGCCGACCAGCATGCCGGCCAGCGCGCCGTTGCGGGTCATGCGCGACCACATCACCGAGATCAGCACCACCGGGCCGAAGGCGGCGCCGAAACCGGCCCAGGCATAGCTCACCAGGCCCAGCACGCGGTTCTCCGGGTTGGCCGCCAGCGCGATGGCGATCAACGCCACCACCAGCACCATCACGCGGCCGACCCACACCAGCTCACGCTGGCTGGCGCCTTTGCGCAGGAACGCCTTGTACAGGTCTTCGGTGATCGCGCTGGAACACACCAGCAGCTGGCAGCTCAGGGTACTCATGACCGCCGCCAGAATTGCCGACAGCAGCACGCCCGCCACCCATGGGTTGAACAGCAGCATCGCCAGCTCGATGAACACGCGTTCGCCGTTCTGCGACACGTTGCCGGCTTGATCCGGGTTATTGGCGAAGTAAGCGATGCCGAAGAAACCGACGGCGATGGTGCCGGCCAGGCACAGGATCATCCAGGTCATGCTGATGCGGCGCGCGCTGCGGATGGTGCGGTGAGAATCCGCCGCCATGAAACGCGCCAGGATGTGCGGCTGGCCGAAGTAGCCCAGGCCCCAACCCAGCAGCGACAGGATGGCGACGAAGTTCAGCCCCTTCAGCATGTCGAGGTTGGCCGGGTTCTGCGCCTGTATCACCAGCATCGAAGTATCGATGCCGCCGACGGCGAAGATCACGATCACCGGCGTCAGGATCAGCGCGAAAATCATCAGGCTGGCCTGCACGGTGTCGGTCCAGCTCACCGCCAGGAAACCGCCGATAAAGGTATAGAGGATGGTCGCTGCGGCGCCGGCCCACAGGGCGGTTTCGTAGCTCATGCCGAAGGTGCTTTCGAACAGGCGCGCGCCGGCCACGATGCCGGAGGCGCAGTAAATGGTGAAGAACACCAGGATGACGATGGCCGAGATCACCCGCAGCAGCTTGCTGTTGTCTTCAAAGCGGCTGGTGAAATAGTCCGGCAGCGTCAGGGCGTTGTTGTTGGCTTCGGTATGCACGCGCAGCCTTCCTGCCACCAGCTTCCAGTTCAGGTAAGCGCCGATGGTCAGGCCGATGGCGATCCAGCTTTCGGAGATGCCGGAGAGGAAGATGGCGCCCGGCAGGCCCATCAGCAGCCAGCCGCTCATGTCGGAAGCGCCGGCGGACAGCGCGGTCACCACGCTGCCCAAACTGCGGCCGCCGAGAATATAGTCATCAAAGTTGTTGGTTGCCCGGTAGGCAAGCAGGCCGATCAGCACCATCCCGAAAATGTACACCAGGAAGGTCACCAGCATAGGTGTGCTCATTGTCATTTAATTCTCCACTTTCATTATTATTCGCGTTTCGCTCCGGCCACGCCGGCGCCGGTAAACCCACGCGCAATGCATTTCACTGGCCGCCGCGCCGGAACGTGGCGCAGCCTGCGAGCGAGTGCAGGTAAAATAGTTTCTGCCCGTAATTGTTGACCGTCGGTTATCCTAGATGAGCCTTTCATCAACCAACAAGATATTTAACAACAAAGTTACACAAAGTTTACCCTGCGTCACATTTACCGGGCCCGAAGGTTGCACTCACGACAAGCAAAATGAGTTGCACCCGGTCATTACCCTTATATACCGCACGGTAAAACGCCTGCGGCCGCATAAACCCCGCCGCGTTCGCTCAATAACGCAACATTCATGCCAACTGCCGATGTTAAAAAATCGATGAAACTCACACTTCGCTCATCAGCCTGATTTAACAAGGTTGCACAAAGTTGCAACATGCAGGATATTGTCTGCATTCTTAACCCCACACATCTCACGAACCTATCCCAACAGGCTTTCCGGCCTGCTGTTTGTCTAGCCTGATGGGATAGGTTCTAAACACAGGAGTTGGATTGGCATGGGCACTACCACAATGGGCGTGAAACTCGACGAGGCAACACGCGACCGGATCAAGAGCGCCGCACAGCGTATCGATCGCACGCCGCACTGGCTCATCAAGCAGGCCATCTTTAATTACCTCGAGCGTCTCGAGAGCGGTTCCGATATTCCTGAAATTCCAGCGCTGGCCGCTGCGGGCCAGCCTGAAGCGGACGACATTATGCCGCAAGCGCAGGAAGAGTCACACCAGCCATTCCTCGATTTCGCCGAACAAATTCTGCCGCAGTCGGTCACCCGCGCCGCCATCACCGCCGCCTATCGTCGCCCGGAGACCGAAGCGGTGCCGATGTTGCTCGAACAGGCGCGATTACCCGCCGATCTTGCACAGGCCACTCACAAAATGGCCTATGGCATCGCCGAGAAGTTGCGTAACCAAAAAAGTGCAAACGGCCGCGCCGGCATGGTGCAAGGCCTGCTGCAAGAGTTCTCCCTCTCCTCGCAGGAAGGCGTGGCGCTGATGTGCCTGGCGGAAGCGCTGCTGCGCATTCCGGACAAACCGACCCGCGATGCCCTGATCCGCGACAAGATCAGCAACGGCAACTGGCACTCGCACCTTGGGCGCAGCCCGTCGCTGTTCGTCAACGCCGCTACCTGGGGCCTGCTGTTCACCGGCAAACTGGTGTCCACGCATAACGAAGCCAATCTGTCCCGTTCGCTGAACCGCATTATCGGCAAGAGCGGCGAACCGCTGATCCGCAAAGGCGTGGACATGGCGATGCGCCTGATGGGCGAACAGTTCGTGACCGGCGAAACCATCGCCGAAGCGCTGGCCAACGCGCGCAAGCTCGAAGATAAAGGCTTCCGCTACTCCTACGACATGCTGGGCGAAGCCGCCCTGACCGAGGCCGACGCCCAGGCCTACCTGGTTTCCTACCAGCAGGCGATCCACGCCATCGGCAAAGCCTCCAACGGCCGCGGCATCTATGAAGGCCCCGGCATCTCCATCAAGCTGTCCGCCCTGCACCCGCGCTACAGCCGCGCGCAGTACGAACGCGTCATGGAAGAACTCTACCCGCGCCTGCTGTCGCTGACCCTGCAGGCACGCCAGTACGATATCGGCATCAACATCGACGCCGAAGAGGCCGACCGCCTGGAGATCTCGCTCGATCTGCTGGAGAAGCTGTGCTTCGAACCGCAGCTGGCCGGCTGGAACGGCATCGGCTTCGTGATTCAGGCCTACCAAAAACGTTGTCCGTTCGCCATCGACGCGGTGATCGACATGGCGCAACGCAGCCGCCGTCGCCTGATGATCCGTCTGGTGAAGGGCGCCTACTGGGACAGCGAAATCAAACGCGCCCAGATGGACGGCCTGGAAGGCTACCCGGTCTACACCCGCAAGGTCTATACCGACGTTTCCTACCTGGCCTGCGCCCGCAAGCTGCTGTCGGTGCCGAACCTGATCTATCCGCAGTTCGCCACCCACAACGCCCATACCCTGAGCGCCATCTATCACCTGGCCGGCAACAACTACTACCCTGGCCAGTATGAGTTCCAGTGCCTGCACGGCATGGGTGAACCGCTGTACGAACAGGTGGTGGGTAAAGTGGCCGACGGCAAACTGAACCGCCCTTGCCGCATCTATGCGCCGGTCGGCACCCATGAAACGCTACTGGCTTACCTGGTGCGCCGCCTGCTGGAAAACGGCGCCAACACCTCGTTCGTCAACCGCATCGCCGACGCCACCCTGCCGCTCGACGAACTGGTGGCCGATCCGGTCAGCGCCGTGGAAGCACTGGCGGCCAGCGAAGGCCAGATTGGCCTGCCGCATCCGCGCATTCCGCTGCCGCGCGAGCTGTACGGCGAGAAGCGCACCAACTCCAGCGGCCTGGATCTGTCCAACGAACAGCGTCTGGCTTCGCTCTCCAGCGCCCTGCTCACCAGCGCCAGCCATCCGTGGCGCGCGGAGCCTATCATCGACGCCGAATTGGATCAGGGCGTGGAACAGCCGGTGATCAACCCGGCCGAGCCGGGCGATGTGGTCGGCTACGTGCGTGAAGCCACCGAAAGCGAAGTCAGCCGTGCGCTCGACGCCGCCGCGGCCGCCGGCCCAATCTGGTTCGCTACGCCGCCGACGGAGCGCGCCGCGATCCTCGAACGCGCCGCCGAGCTGATGGAAAGCCAGCTGCAAAGCCTGCTGGGCATTCTGGTGCGCGAAGCCGGTAAAACCTTCAACAACGCCATCGCCGAAGTGCGCGAAGCGGTCGACTTCCTGCACTACTACGCCGGCCAGGTGCGCGACGATTTCGCCAACGACAGCCACCGCCCGCTGGGCCCGGTGGTCTGCATCAGCCCGTGGAACTTCCCGCTGGCGATCTTCACCGGCCAAATCGCCGCCGCGCTGGCGGCCGGCAACAGCGTGCTGGCCAAACCGGCCGAGCAAACGCCGCTGGTGGCCGCGCAGGCGGTGCGTATTCTGCTGGAAGCCGGCATTCCGCAAGGCGTGCTGCAGCTGCTGCCGGGCCAGGGTGAAACCGTCGGCTCAACGCTGGTCAACGACGCCCGCGTACGCGGCGTGATGTTTACCGGCTCCACCGACGTCGCCGGTATTCTGCAGCGCAGCATCGCCGGTCGTCTGGATCCGCAGGGCCGCCCGACGCCGCTGATCGCCGAAACCGGTGGCCTGAACGCCATGATCGTCGACTCTTCCGCCCTGACCGAACAGGTGGTGACCGACGTGGTGGCCTCCGCCTTCGACAGCGCCGGCCAGCGCTGCTCCGCGCTGCGTATCCTGTGCATTCAGGAAGACGTGGCCGAGCACACGCTGCAAATGCTGCGCGGCGCGATGGCCGAATGCCGCATGGGCAACCCGGAGCGCCTGTCTACCGACGTGGGCCCGGTGATCGACGCCGACGCCAAAACCGGCATCGAACGCCACATCCAGGCGATGCGCGCCAAAGGCCGCAAGGTGTACCAGGCCGCCAAAGGCAGCGCGCAGGATGAGAAAGAGTGGGCGCGCGGCACCTTCATCAAGCCGACGCTGATCGAACTCGACAGCTTCGACGAACTGCAAAAAGAGATCTTCGGCCCGGTGCTGCACGTGGTGCGCTTCCAGCGCAACAATCTGGACGCGCTGGTCGATCAGATCAACGCCGCCGGTTATGGCCTGACGCTGGGCATTCACACCCGTATCGATGAAACCATCGCCCGGGTGACCGAACGCGCCAAGGTCGGCAACCTGTACGTCAACCGTAACATGGTTGGCGCGGTGGTCGGGGTGCAGCCGTTCGGCGGCGAAGGTCTGTCTGGCACCGGCCCGAAAGCCGGCGGCCCGCTGTACCTGTACCGTCTGCTGGCCAACCGCCCGGACGACGCGCTGCAACGTACGCTGCACCGTCAGGACGAAGAGCGCCCGATGGAAGCCACCGCGCGGCCGCAGCTGCTGGGCGCGCTGCAATCGCTGGAGAAATGGGCGGTCACCAGCCAACAAGGCGAACTGGCGGCACTGGCGCAGCGCTATGCGGGGCTAGGCCAGGGCGGCACCGTACGCCCGCTGCCGGGCCCGACCGGCGAGCGCAATACCTATGCCCTGCTGCCGCGTGAACGCGTGCTGTGCCTGGCGGATAACGAAGCCGACGCACTGATCCAGTTGGCCGCCGTGCTGGCGGTCGGCAGCAGCGCGCTGTGGCCGGAAGCGGAACTGCAGCGCAATCTGTTCCGCCGCTTGCCGAACGATGTGCAGGCGCGCATCGCCTTCAGCAAAGACTGGCAGCAGGACAAGGTCGAGTTCGACGCCGCCATCTACCACGGTGATGCCGACCAGCTGCGCACCCTGTGCGAGCAGATCGCGCAGCGCGGCGGCGCCATCGTCTCGGTGCAAGGCTTCGCCCACGGTGAAACCAACATCCTGTTGGAGCGCCTGCTGATCGAACGTTCGTTGAGCGTCAACACTGCCGCCGCCGGCGGTAACGCCAGCCTGATGACCATCGGTTAACGCATCGTCAAGGCGGCCATACATTGCCGCCTGATTGGCTCACCGCTACACAAACCCTGCACTCGTGCAGGGTTTTTTATTGCCCGCAGCCCGGTCAGCCGTTAGCGTCTTGTTATCCTTGCATGAGGATGTGTCGCCTCATGGGCGATAACAATAGGGTGAGCTTAGAACGAATTAGTTTGCTTGAAAGCCGCAGCAGACCGCTACGATTCGCATTGACTCTCGGGTTCGGCAACATCCGGGATACGGCAGCCGCAGCAGGTTTCTCGCCGCCGCAGCGCGAAACGAATTGTTGAAAGCGGAGTAAATGCGGGCGGGGGAAGCTCCCCCCGCCGCCTTACTGATTCCGGAACTTGTCGAGGAATTGCTGAGTGCGCTGGTGCTGCGGGTTGGCGAACAGCGCTTTGGCCGGGCCCTGTTCGACGATGCGGCCGTGATCCATAAAGATAACCCGGTCGGCCACGTCGCGGGCGAAACTCATCTCATGGGTGACTATCACCATGGTGCGTTTCTCTTCCGCCAGTGAGCGCATGGTATTGAGCACTTCCCCCACCAGCTCGGGATCGAGCGCCGACGTCGGCTCATCGAACAAAATCACCTCCGGCTGCATCGCCAGCGCGCGCGCAATAGCCACTCGCTGCTGTTGGCCGCCGGACAGCCGCCGCGGATAAGCCTGCTCCTTGCCGCTCAGCCCCACCTTGGCCAGCAACGCGCGGGCGCGCTGTTCCGCGCTGGCTTTCGCCTCGCCCTTGACGACCACCGGCCCTTCGATGATGTTTTCCAGCACCGAACGATGCGGGAACAGGTTGAAGCTCTGGAACACGAAACCGACCTGCTGACGCAGCGCGCGCACCTGATTTTTCTGCTTGCTCAGCGGCTTGCTGCCGTCGATCAGGATGTCGCCGACGCGAATGGTGCCTGAATCCGGCTCCTCCAGCAGGTTGATGCAGCGCAACAAGGTGGTTTTCCCCGAACCGCTTGGGCCGATGATCGCCACCACTTCGCCGGCGTCCACCGCCAGATCGATCCCATGCAGCACCGTCTGACCCTTGAACTGCTTGGTCAATTGCTTAACTTCAATGGCACTCATGCGCTACTCCTGATCCTGGCGATTGACGTGGGCTTCCAGACGGTTTTGCAGTGCGGAAAGCAGGGTCGCCATCACCCAGTAAATCAGCGATGCCGCCAGGTACATGGTGAACACTTCCAGCGTGCGCGAGGTGATCAACTGCGCCTGGCGGAACAGCTCCGGCACCTGAATGGTGGCGGCCAGCGAGGTGTCTTTCACCAGGCCGATGAAGCTGTTGCCCAACGGCGGCAAGGCGGTGCGCGCCGCCTGCGGCAGGATCACCCGGCGCAGGGTTTGCCAACGGGTCATGCCGATGCTGGCGGCGGCTTCCCACTGCCCTTTGTCGATCGACGAAATCGCCGCGCGCAGCGTTTCCGAGGTGTAGGCGGCGGTATTGAGCGACAGGCCAATCAGCGCCGCCGGGAAAGGATCGAACTCGATGCCGAACTGCGGCAGACCGTAATAGATCATAAACAGCTGGGCGATCAACGGCGTGCCGCGGAACAGCGATACGTAAATGCGCGACAGCCACGCCAGCGGCCAAAGCGGCGAAAGGCGCATCAGCGCCAGCAGAAAACCAAGCAACAGGCCGAACGCCATACCGCCCAGGCTAAGCTGAAGCGTCAGTATTGCGCCCTTCAATAAAAATGGCGCTGAATCCAGCGCCAGTTGAATACTTTCGTGCATTATTTAGTTACGTCCGCGCCAAACCATTTCTCGGAGATCTTCGCCAGCGTGCCATCTTTTTGCATCTCGGCGATCGCCTGGTCAATCGCGGCCAGCAGCTCCGGGTTGTTCTTGCGCAGCGCCACGCCGGACTCCTGGCGGGAGAACGCCGGGCCGGCTACCGCCAGCGTATCGCCGGTTTTCTTCACCAGATCCAGCGCCGCCAGGCGATCCACCAGAATGGCGTTGATGCGGCCGACGCGCAAATCCTGATACTTGGTCGGGTCGTCGTCGTAGGTACGCACGTCCACACCCTGCACGTTCGCGCGCAGCCATTGCTCATAGTTGGTGCCCAGGCCAACGCCGACCTTCTTGCCCTTCAGGTCTTCCGGCTTGGTGATGGTGCCTTCGTTGCCTTTTTTCACCAGCGCCTGAATACCGGAAACGGTGTAAGGGGTGGAGAAATCATATTTCTTCTTGCGCTCATCAGAGATGGTCACCTGGTTGATCACCACATCGATGCGTTTTGATTCCAGCGAAGCCAGCATGCCGTCCCACTTGGTCGGGTTCAGCTTGGCCTTCACGCCCAAATGTTCCGCCAGCGCGTTGGCGAAATCCACTTCGAAACCGGTCAATTTGCCGTCTTCACCCTGGAAGCTGAACGGCGGATAGGTGCCTTCCAGACCGACGATCAGCGTGCCGCGCTGTTTCACCTGCTGCAGCAGATTGTCGGCGGCGTAGGCTTGAGTTGCCAAACCGGCGGCCAACGCGACGCTCACCACGCCCAACAGCCATTGACGACGAACTTTCGCAAACATCATAAACACCCCTGTGTGTTATTTATCTTTTTTGATATCAGCACTTTAACAGTGCGACCGCCCGCATAAAGGAATATAACCTTATAAATATAGTTCAAAATGGAATAACAAGCGGTATTTACACCTGCGGATGGTAGGCGAACAGCGCCGGCGCACCGCCGGTGTGAACGAACAGGATAGGCCCTTCGTCG
Organism: Serratia sp. TSO36; assembly: GCF_057808395.1. Lineage (NCBI taxonomy): Bacteria > Pseudomonadati > Pseudomonadota > Gammaproteobacteria > Enterobacterales > Yersiniaceae > Serratia > Serratia sp. TSO36. Next base: position 370,201 of record NZ_JBJZOU010000015.1, read on the forward strand.
CGGAAACGCCGCTGGGCGATGCCGTCGATCAAACCGGCCATCGCTTTGCCGGTGTATACCGGATCCAGCAACACGCCTTCTTGCTGCGCCAGCAGCTGCACCGCCGCCATGCCCTCTTCGTTCGGCATGCCGTACTGCGGCGCGAAGTAATCGTCCCACAGCGCGATCGGCGCCAGTTCGTCGATATTCAGCGAACAGGCCAGGGCTTTCTGGATCTGCTCCACCTTCGGCAGCTGATCGATCACGGTGCGCGAGACCGTCACGCCGATCAACTCGGTTTCGGGCAGCAGCTGTTGCAGCCCCACCGCCAGCCCGGCATGGGTGCCGGCGCTGCCGGACGCCACCACCACCGAACTGAACGCCACGTTGCTGCGTTGGCTCTGTTCGGCGATTTCCAATGCGCACTGCACGTATCCCAACGCGCCCAGGGCATTGGAGCCGCCCACCGGCACCACGTAAGGCCGGAAGCCCTGCGCCTCGAGGCGCGTCGCCAGTTCCGCCAACTGCTGCTGCGGATCGTGCAGTGCTTCGCACATCACCACCTCGGCGTTGAACAGGCCGAGCAACAGGCGGTTGCCGTTGGTCAGGTAGTTTTCCGCACGGGTATCGATGGGATTTTCCAGCAGCGCGACGCAGTGCAGGCCCAGTTTCGCCGCCACCGCCGCCGTCTGGCGCACATGGTTGGATTGAATAGCGCCGGCGGTGACCAGCGTATCGGCGCCTTGACGCAGCGCATCTGCGGCCAAAAACTCCAGCTTTCTCAGCTTGTTGCCGCCCATCGCCATAGGGGTGACATCGTCACGTTTGAGGTAAATTTCACGGCCGAGGTAATCGGAGAGACGGGACAGTTTTTCGAGCGGTGTGGCGGCGCCAACCAGATCCAGACGCGGAAATTGCGCCAGTTGTTGTTGCAGGTTCACTACTTCCCCCCAGGGAATCGAATATCGACATCTAATAACCGATAGATTTAGCAGATGTGAACTGAATAATCATCCTTTATCACGGGGGGAGCCGCAGATCCCGGCCAGCGGCCGGGGAAAGTCTCAGTAGCTGCGCTGCCAGGCGAGATACTGATCGTATTTGCGCAGCGCAATGCGGTAGTTGTTGTGCGCCGCGCTAGGCAGATCGTCAATGATGCGCTGATGGCTGGCGCAGTTGGCGAATTTGTCCGCCGGGTAATTGCGCGCCACCAGCATTTCATCCAGCCGGCGCAGCCGCACCACGTACTCGCGAATGGTGCTGTGGCTCATCTCGGTCTGTTCGAACAAATATTGCTTGAACGCCATGATGTCGAAATAGCTCGGGTGGCTGTTGCAGGAAATCTCGCTGCAAAAGCGGCACAGTGCGGTCAGCTCATGCTGCACGTTTTGCCAGACCGCATCGTCGATCGGCTGATCCATGCGCGCGATGGCTTCTTTATTGATGATTTTGCCGCGAAACACCAGCGCCATGCGGTCCAACAGCTTACCGCACTGGGAGCAATGCGTCTGGCTGTGTTTGTAATCTTTCAGGTAACGGCTAAGCGGCCGTTTCTTCAACAGTATTCCTGGCATAAGGGGCAGTCCGATTGTCGCATGAGTCATCGAGTTGAGAGGCGGCGGGCCGCCGTCAGGTATCGTTCGCCAGCCGCGCGCGCAGGCGCTTGATCGCCTGACTGTGCAGTTGGCTGACGCGGGATTCCCCGACGTCCAGCACGGCGCCGATCTCCTTGAGATTCAACTCTTCCTGGTAATACAGCGTCAGCACCATTTTTTCGCGCTCCGGCAACGCCTCGATGGCGTCGATCACTCGCTGGCGCAGGCTGCCTTCCAACAGGTGATGCAGCGGGTTGGCCTCTTCATGCCCTTCCAGCATCGGTTCCGCGTTCTCGCCATGCTCCTCGCGCCATTCGTCGTAGGAGAAAAGCTGGCTGTTATTGGTGTCCAACAGAATTTGACGGTACTCATCCAGCGAGATATTCAGCGTCTGCGCCACTTCCGTCTCGCTCGCCGGGCGGCCGTAACGCTGTTCCAGCTGCCGCATCACCTGCGCGACCTCGCGCGCATGGCGCCGCACGCTGCGCGGCACCCAGTCGCGGCTGCGCAGCTCGTCGAGCATCGCGCCGCGAATGCGCTGCACCGCATAGGTGGTAAAGGCGGTTCCCTGTAGGGCGTCATAACGCTCAACGGCGTTCAGTAGCCCGATTCCCCCGGCCTGCAACAGGTCGTCAAGCTCCACGCTGGCGGGCAGCCTGACCTGCAGGCGCAACGCCTCGTGGCGCACTAACGGCACGTAGCGCAGCCAGAGAGAATTTTTGTCCATCACGCCTTCGGCGGTATACAGATCGCTCACTATGTCTTAAACCTGCGGATAAGAGAGTCAGCGCTATTATGCGTAGGGGGCAGAATGCCAATCGGCTGAACAGTCGCACAAAACGGGCTTTATTTGCGCCATGTAATAACCGCGCGGTGCGCGAGCATAAAAAAACCCCGCCGAAGCGGGGTTTCTTTGCGACAGTTAATCGGGAGAGACGATTAACGCAGCAGGGACAGAACGTTCTGAGTAGACTGGTTAGCCTGTGCCAGAACAGAGGTGCCAGCCTGTTGCAGGATGTTGGCACGGCTCATGTTGGACACTTCGGTCGCGTAGTCAGCATCCTGGATACGGGACTGAGAAGCGGCCAGGTTGTTTACGGTGCTGTTCAGGTTGTTGATAACAGAATCGAAACGGTTCTGTACCGCACCCAGGGAAGAACGCAGGCCGTCAACCTGTGCCAGCGCTTTGTCCAGGGTATCCAGTGGGTTTTTGATGGTAACGTCAGCGCCTTCGGTTACAACGCCAGCATCAGTGATTTTTGCTTCTTTGTAGGTTTTTACGCCGTCTTTATCAGTAGTCTGAACGTAGTTAACCGCGTTGCCATCTTTGTCTTTGCCAGCAACCAGTTCTTTGCCTGCAGCCAGAGTGGATTTAGCAGAGTCATAAGTCACGTCCGCGCCGCTGTCAGCTTTAATTACGGTACCGTTAGCCACGGCTGCACCAACAGATGGACCTTTGTCGGTCACGTTGAAGGTATCCAGACCCAGTTGCTTAGCGTCGATTTTTTTCAGGTCGATATCGATGGTTTCACCGTCGTTAGCGCCAACCTGGATGGTCAGTTTCTGATCGCTGCTCAGCACTTTCACGCCGTTGAAGTCAGTCTGCTCGGAGATACGGTTGATTTCAGACAGACGCTGAGTGATTTCGTCCTGGATGGATTTCAGGTCGCTGGTGGAGTTAGAACCGTTCTGCGCCTGTACGGTCAGACGACGGATGTTCTGCAGGTTGTCGTTAACTTCGTTCAGTGCGCCTTCAGTGGTCTGCGCCAGAGAGATACCGTCGTTGGCGTTACGGGAAGCCTGAGTCAGGCCTTTGATGTTTGCAGTGAAACGGTTGGAGATAGCCTGACCCGCAGCATCGTCTTTCGCGCTGTTGATACGCAGACCGGAAGACAGACGCTCAATCGCAGTGCCCAGAGAAGACTGAGATTTGTTCAGGTTGTTCTGCGCCATCAGCGACAGGCTGTTAGTGTTGATTACTTGTGCCATTGTTTGCTTTCCTTACGAGTCAGTTGCGTTCTTCGCAACACGGTTAAAAGGTTCGGGCTTGTTTGCCCACGGCGTCAACCACCGTCCCCTCAGGTATCGGCCCTCCCCTAACAACCTTTAGAATTTTTTTAATTTTTTTTGCGTCCTCCGCAATGGCGGAAATAACGCGGTTTTTCCCTCTTCTATTGCGCCATCGGTTTTTTGTTTTTTTCGGTAAACTTTTTCATCACTGGGCCGATAACGCGTAAAGCGAATAAAGTCATAATCAAGGAGAATTACCCATGGCAACGATCAGTTCATTAGGTCTCGGCTCAGGACTCGACCTCAATGGCCTGCTGGACAAGCTGACCAAAGCGGAACAACAGCGCCTGACCCCTTACACCACCAAACAATCCAGCTATAAAGCCCAGTTGACCGGTTACGGCACGCTGAAGGGCGCGTTGGAAAAGTTCGACAACCTCAGCAAAGAGATGGCGAAAGAGGACTTCTTCAAGGCCACCACCGCTACCGAACATGACGCCTTCAAGATCACCACCAACGCCAAGGCGGTGCCGGGCAACTATGTGGTGGAAGTGAAGAACCTGGCGCAGGCGCAAACCCTGACCACGCAGGCGAAAGTCAGCGACCAGGGCGCCAAGTTAGGCACCGAAGGCGCCACCGACCGTTCCCTGACCATCACCGCCGGCAACCCGCCGAAAGCCACCAAAATCCCGCTGAGCGACGATCAAACCTCGCTGGTTGAGATGCGCGACGCCATCAACGGCGCCAAGGCCGGCGTCACCGCCAGCATCATGCGCGTCGGCGACAACGACTACCAGCTGGCGATCAGCTCTTCCACCACCGGCGAAAACAACAAGATCTCCCTCCAGGTCGACAATGACGACAAACTGGGCGATATCCTGAACTACAACGCCACCCGCGGCACCACCACCGCCATGAAGCAGACGGTCGCACCACAGGACGCGGAGCTGATGGTGAACGGCACGGCCATCAAACGCAGCACCAACTCGATTAGCGATGCCCTGCAGGGCGTCACCATCGATCTGAAAACCAAAACCAAAACCGATGAACCGCAACACCTGGTGATCAGCACCAACACCGCCGGCACCACCGACAAGATCAAAGAGTGGGTCGACAGCTATAACTCGCTGCTGGACACCTTCAACTCGCTGTCCAAGTTCACCCCGGTGAAAACCGGCGAAGCGCCAAACCCAACCAACGGCCCGCTGCTGGGCGACAACACCCTGCGCGGCGTTCAGTCGTCGATCAAAAGCGCCCTGAGCGCAGCCCAGGACAACCCGGAGTTAAAAGGCCTGGGCAACCTCGGCATTTCCACCAACACCAAAACCGGCAAGCTGGAAATCGACAGCGCCAAGCTGAAGAAAGCGATGGATGAGAAGCCGGATCAAGTCAGCAACTTCTTCGTCGGTAACGGCAAAGACACCGGCATGGCCACCGAGATCCACAACGAGATCCAGAACTACATCAAATCCGGCGGCATCATCGAGAACTCGACCAAAAGCATCAACACCAACCTCGATCGCCTGAACAGCCAGATCACCACGGTCACCGCCAGCATTCAGAACACCATCGATCGTTATAAACAACAGTTCGTTCAGCTGGATACCATGATGTCGAAAATGAACGGCACCAGTAACTATTTGGCTCAACAGTTCAAGTAACCCTTTAACAAGGTAAAAGAAACAACATGTATAACAGAAGCGGCACTCAGGCCTATGCACAGGTCAGTCTGGAAAGCGGCGCCATGAGCGCCAGCCCGCACCAGTTAATCGTGATGTTGTTCGACGGGGCGCTCAGCGCCCTGCTTCGCGCACGCATCCTGATGAACCAGGGCGATATCGCCGGCAAAGGTATGGCGCTGTCCAAAGCCATCAACATCATCGACAACGGCCTGAAAGGCGGCCTGGACCCTCAACAGGGCGGCGAAATCGCCGAAAACCTGGCGGCGTTGTACGACTATATGAAGCGGCGTCTGATGCAGGCCAACCTGAACAACGACGAAGCGGCGATCGCCGAAGTGGTCAAACTGCTGGAAAACATCGCCGATGCCTGGCGCCAGATTGGCCCCAACTACCAACCTTCGCAGGACGCCGTGTAATGGAACGTCAACAGCAGCTGTTAGCCGCTTATCAACAAATTTACAGCCTGAGCAGCCAGATGATCGCGCTGGCGCAAACCGGGCGCTGGGAGGAGCTCGTCGAGCTCGAATTCGCTTACGTAACGGCGGTGGAAAAAACCGCCGCCTTTACCGGGCAAGCCGGCCCGTCAATGGCGTTGCAGGAGATGCTGCGCAATAAGCTGCAACAGATCCTCGACAACGAAACCGAGCTCAAACGTCTGTTACAGCAGCGCATGGATGAGCTGAAAATGCTGATCGAACAGTCCACGCGCCAGAACGTGGTCAACAATACCTACGGCCAGTTTCATGACCGTGCGCTGTTGCTGGGGGAGCCACAGGTCCGATAAGATCGACAATACTGACGAAAATGGATTAAATAGCACTATGCGCTATTACTCTCGGGTTACGTTAGGATATTAATCTATGGCATTTGAATTATTCAGTTTATGGGTAATTGGTAAAATGCGCGCTTCGAGCCTGGCTCTCACTTTAATGGATAAACATTATCCCGACACGGACGTTTTCTGTTCAGCAGGAAATTGATTTTTGATAGATAAAACACGCCGCTGTGTTTCACGGCCCATGGAAAAATGTTGCTCCAACGCGGATCAAAGCGTAAAGATATTCTCAGATAATGGCTGCGAAATGAATATCGATGGAACGTACAATTAATCTCTGTCCAGGAATTGGCGCCTCAGCGCACATCATTCAGCATACTGAATTATTATTCCCTTCAGTCTATTTTGAGCAACCACATCTGTATCTGATACAACAGGGCCATAAGCGCGTACGCTGGCAACAACGCGAGGTGGTGGCTCATGCCGGCGAGCTGTTGATAATCGACGGGGGGCAAACGGTGGATATTATTAACGGCCCATCCGAAGAAGGCGTTTTCAGTTGCCAGTTGCTGACCTGCGACCCACTGCTGCTCACCGTTCAGCCTCCGGCCGAGGACGCGCCGGCGCCGATGCCGTTTGATGCCGTCCTGGCGCTGCGCAGCCTGCCCTGCGCCCTGAAGCACAGTTTTGAGACCACCAGCCTGGCGCTGGCGCTCCGGCAGCGGTTTCCCACCATCATCGTGCGGCACAAAATGCTGGAAATTCTGCTGTGGCTGGCCCAGTTCGGCATTCGCTTCATCCACAACGAAGCCAAAGACCTCACCCAACGTGTGCGTCGCTGCCTGGCAACCGATCCGCACAGCATTTGGACGGCGGCCAAAGTGGCGGAAAGCCTGTCGATGAGCGAAGTGATGTTGCGCCGCAAACTGTCGATGGAAAATACCGCGTTGCGCAACCTGATGATCGACGTGCGCATGAGTAGCGCACTGGCCCTGCTGCAGTCGACCGACTGGCCGATTTCCGCCATCGCGCAACATGTCGGCTATGAAAGCGCGTCACGTTTCGCCGAACGTTTTCGCAAACGCTTCGGTTTCGCCCCGACCGCCATTCGCGGTCACCAAAGGATTATGGAGCCAACCTCCCAGGGAGTCGAAACGATGGCCACCGGAGAAACCTAAATAGACGCGTAACAAAATGGTTTTATTTGGCACAGGTCCCTAACGATTGTCACAATGCTGCGACATGCAACGCAACGTCGATCCGCCGAAGAGCGAATTAAATGATGCGTAATGAAAAGCGATTATTTTTTCTCTGCCAATCACGTTAGTTGGTGCTGTGGCTGTTGGTATTGCCGTATGAAGAAGAGAGGGTGCGTTTGCTTACCGCACAATAAAACGGCCAGGCTTTTTATCGCCTGGCCAGACTTCAGTCCAGTTTAACCAGAACGCCAATTAACACGACGAGTACCGTCAGCAATAAAATACTGATCAGACGCCATCTGGATTCGCTTTTAGTGCTCATTGACCTGCCTCGAATAATAACCCTACTAATCAGGCCATAATAAACGGCTGCCTGCGCACCCAATAAGCCTGACAGCGCCGTTTTCGTCCCTCTATTCGGTACATTAACGCCCATTTCCTGTCGGCTGTCGCGCCGGCCATTACCGGAGCGGCGCAGCAAGCGCCAATTTTCCCGGCAGCTCCGCCACCAGTTTGTCCACCGCCAGCCGCACTTTGAGCGGTTGGTAAGGCATATAGGGCCACACTGCATTCACCGGAAAACTGAGGCTGGACTCACCGCGCATGATCTCCACCAGCGTCCCGGCCATCAGCCGATCGCGTACCAGCCACTCCGGCAGCCAGGCAATACCGGCGCCGGCGGAAACGGCATCGACGATCCCCTGCATGTCATCCATCATCATCTTGGCCGGTGGCCTGAACGGCCGCAGCTCGCCGTTTTCACCGCGAAGTTGCCAGGGCAACACGGCGCCGGCGTGCAGATACCCCACCGCCTGATGCCGGCTTAATGCCTCCACCGAAGTCGGTGCGCCGCAGCGCTGCACGTAGTCGGGCGAAGCGCACAGCAGCATGCCGTGTTCACCCAGGCGTCGGGCAACCAGACTGCCGCTGTCCGCCAGTTCGCCGATGCGAACCGCCAGATCGAACCCCTCGTCGATCAGATCGATCCTGCGGTCACTGAACGAAATTTCCAATGACAGTAACGGATGCTCATTCGCCAGCGCCGTCATCAAGGGCGCAATACACAGATGGCCGAACAACACCGGCATCGAGATCCTGAGCCGGCCGCTGACCTGCATCTTGCCGCTGTCCAGCTGGTTTTCCGCCGCCTGAACGTTCGCCAACGCCTGCCGACTGTGCTCATAGTACAGCGCCCCTTCATCCGTCAGGCTCAGGCTGCGGGTGGTGCGCATAAACAACATCACGCCAAGCCGCGCCTCGAGCCGCGACACGATTTTGCTGACCGCGGAGCGCGTCAGATGCAGTTTTTCTGCGGCGGCGGCAAAGCTGCCGCCTTCCGCCACGGCGACAAAGGCCGGCAGCGCGCTGAGATCGCTTTTCATCTTAATGCTTCCAAATTGGAATCAATGAAGTGAAAACCTATCACCACTGGTGAATATCGAGCAATGATAACCTGCAGTCATTCCGGAATGCCCGGTGAAACCGCCAATTACCGTCTGAGGACAACAGCATGAAAAAAATACTGGTGCTCAAATCCAGCATTATGGGAAACGACTCGCAGACCAACAACCTGATTGACCGCTATCTGGCGGAACGTCGGGCCAAAGGATATGAAGATCAGATCGTCGAACACGATCTGACGGCGTTGGATCTGCCGGTATTGGACGGCGAGCTGTTCAGTGCGCTGCGCGGCGCAGATGACATCAGCCCACGCGCCAAAGCGGCGGTGGCGCTTTCCGATCGGTTGATCGCCGAACTGAAAGGGAGCGATCAGCTGCTGATCGGCGCGCCGATGTACAACCTCAACGTCCCGACCCAGCTGAAAAACTGGTTCGATCTGGTGGCCCGCGCCCGGCTGACGTTCAACTATACCGCCACCTACCCGGTCGGGCTGGTGGAAGGCGTCAATGCAGTGGTGTTCAGTTCACGCGGCGGCGTACACGCCGGCCAGCCGACCGACGCCGTGACGCCCTACCTGCGCTCGGTACTGGGGCTGATGGGGATCGGCGAGGTGCAGTTTATCTATGCCGAAGGGCTGGATATGAAACCGCACGGCCTCACTCAGGGGCTGGCGAATGCCCACCAGCGGATCGTGGCCTTGGTGGGCTGAAGCAAACGCACGGTAGCATTGATTTGTTATAACATAACAAATATGATGACCACGTCGACGCCACCTCGATGAGGTGTCGACGCTCCTACATCACATAAAGTTTTATCGCACTTTGAGCCAGCTATTCCGATAGCTGGTTTTTTTTGCCTGCGATAATGAAATGCTACCGGAGCCGCGGGTTCAATCGTGGCGGGCAGCGCGTTTCATTTCTCGCTCGCCGGGCGACTGCGTTTTGACGGACAGCGGCGCAACAAACGCTTTCCATTCCTTGCCGGCTTCCTGATGAGCCGCGTTTTTTTGGGCCGATGAATAGTCATCGTTTTGCCCGGCGCATCCGGACAGCGCCATAATGCCCACAGCAAGATACAGCGATTTGCACATCATCCTATCCTGATAATTAACCGTCGCTATAGGGTAACAGCGCCGACCCCAATGTCACTGCAAAATGACCGGCACGTTCATCACACCGGCATATTCATGATGTCCTGGTAGGCCGCGACCAGCTTGTTGCGCACCTGCACGCCCAGCTGCAGCGAGACCGATGATTTCTGCAGATCGACCATCACATCGTTCAGGCTGATGCCCGGCACGCCCAGTTCGAAATCCTGCGCCTGCTTGCGCGCCGTTTGCTGGGTCTCGCTGATCTTGCCGAGCGCCGCAGTCAGTTCGCTGGCGAAGCTGACGCCCTGCGGCGCCGTATTCTGCCCCATCTTGCCGGCCTGAACCGCCATGGTCTGCATCTGCTGCAGCACCCCTTCAATGCCCTGAATCGCCATCTGGTCCTCAATCATCTCGTCACGCCGGGTGACGTTTCACCCTGCACTTCTCCAATGATGCACACCCTAGCACAGCGTTTTCAGACCTAAAGCGGCTAATTAACTGCAAAAAACCCGGCTTATCGGGCAATCGGAATCGTCTGATAAGGCGAATAATGGCCTGCCCAGAAATGGGAGCGCCGCTATTTAGAAGATATGTGTATCAGGGAGTCTGTTTTGTCACACAACGCTAACCATACCGTTCATCAGCCTGGCAGGGAGCTGCTCAGCGGCCCATACGGGATCGTGAGCGCCATTGAAGGACGAGACCTAAAATGAGTGCTTCGATAACCGCCGGCGAAAGCCGCGACAACGGCCTGCAGGCCATCTGGAATCGTCTGCGCGCCAACCCGAAAATTCCGTTGCTGGTCGCCGCCTCCGCCGCGATCGCCATCGTTGTCGCGCTGCTGTTGTGGGTGAAAAGCCCTGACTACCGCGTGCTGTACAGCAATCTGAACGACCGCGACGGTGGCGCCATCGTCACCCAGCTGACGCAGATGAATATCCCTTACCGCTTCGCCGAGAATGGCGCGGCGCTGCTGATCCCGGCGGAAAAGGTGCATGAAACCCGCCTGCGCCTCGCGCAGCAAGGGCTGCCGAAGGGCGGCGCCGTCGGCTTCGAACTGCTGGATCAGGAAAAATTCGGCATCAGCCAATTCAGCGAACAGATCAACTATCAGCGCGCCCTTGAGGGCGAGCTGTCGCGCACTATCGAATCGCTGGGGCCGGTGCAAAACGCCCGCGTTCACCTGGCGCTGCCTAAACCTTCGCTGTTCGTGCGCGAACAGAAATCCCCTTCCGCGTCGGTGACGCTGACCCTGCAACCCGGCCGTGCGCTGGACGACGGCCAGATCAACGCCATCGTTTATATGGTGTCGAGCAGCGTCGCCGGCCTGCCGCCGGGCAACGTGACCGTGGTCGATCAGGCCGGGCGCCTGCTGACGCAGTCCGACGGCACCGGGCGCGATCTCAACGCCTCGCAGCTGAAATACGCCAACGAAGTCGAAAACGGCTTCCAGCGCCGCATTGAAGCGATCCTTGCCCCGGTGGTCGGCAGCGCCAACGTGCGTGCGCAGGTCACGGCACAGATCGACTTCGCCACTCGCGAACAAACCGATGAACAGTACCAGCCGAACCAGCAGCCGGACAAAGCCGCTATCCGCTCTCAGCAAACCAGCCTGAGCGAGCAGATCGGCGGGCCACAGGTGGGCGGCGTGCCGGGCGCGCTGTCCAATCAGCCGAGCGCGCCGGCCACCGCGCCGATTGAGACCGCCAAGCCGGCCACCGCCGCAGGCAACAATGCCAACGCGACCGCGCAAAACGCCGCGACCACCCGCAGCGCGGCGGCCAACGGCGTGCCGCAAAATACCCGTCGCGACGCGACCACCAACTACGAGCTCGACCGCACCATTCGTCACACCCAGCAAAAAGCCGGCACCGTGCAGCGTCTGTCGGTCGCCGTGGTGGTCAACTATCTGGGCACCGATAAAGACGGCAAACCGCAGCCGATGAGCAAAGAGCAGCTGGCGCAGATCGAAGCGCTGGTGCGTGAAGCGATGGGCTACTCCAGCAGCCGTGGCGACACCCTGAACGTGGTCAACACGCCGTTTACCGACACTCAGGTGACCGGTGGCGAACTGCCGTTCTGGCAAAGCCAGTCGTTTATCGATCGCCTGATCGACGCGGGCCGCTATCTGCTGGTGCTGCTGGTGGCCTGGCTGCTGTGGCGCAAACTGGTGCGGCCGCAGCTGCAACAGCGCCAGGCGGCGCAACAGGCCGCCGTCGCCGCCGCCAACGCCCCTGCCGCCAAAGCGGTCGACAGCAGCAAACCGAGCAACGAGGAGCTGGCGCAGCGTCGTAAATCGCAGCAGCGCGTCAGCGCAGAAGTCCAGAGCCAGCGGATCCGCGATCTGGCTGACAAAGACCCACGCGTGGTCGCTCTGGTAATCCGCCAATGGATGAGTAACGAGATATGAGCCTGACCGGAACCGACAAAAGCGCCATCCTGCTGATGACGCTGGGTGAAGATCGCGCGGCGGAGGTGTTCAAACACCTCTCCTCGCGGGAAGTACAGCTGCTGAGCGGCACCATGGCCGGCATGAGCCAGGTTTCACACAAACAGCTCGGCGAAATACTGACCGAGTTCGAAGACGACGCCGAGCAATACGCGGCGCTGAGCGTCAACGCCAGCGACTACCTGCGTTCGGTGCTGGTCAAGGCGCTGGGCGAAGAGCGCGCCGCCAGCCTGCTGGAAGACATTCTCGAATCGCGCGAGACCACCACCGGCATGGAAACGCTCAACTTTATGGAGCCGCAGAGCGCCGCCGATCTGATCCGCGACGAACACCCGCAGATCATCGCCACTATCCTGGTGCACCTCAAACGCGGCCAGGCGGCGGATATCCTGGCCCTGTTCGACGAACGCCTGCGCAACGACGTGATGCTGCGTATCGCCACCTTCGGCGGCGTGCAGCCGGCGGCGCTGGCGGAGCTGACCGAAGTGCTGAACAACCTGCTCGACGGCCAGAACCTCAAACGCAGCAAAATGGGCGGGGTGCGCACCGCCGCCGAGATCATCAACCTGATGAAAACCCAGCAGGAAGAAGCGGTCATCGACGCGATGCGCGAATACGACGGCGAGCTGGCGCAGAAGATCATCGACGAGATGTTCCTGTTCGAAAACCTGGTGGAAGTCGACGATCGCAGTATCCAACGCCTGCTGCAGGAAGTGGAAGGCGAGTCGCTGCTGATCGCCTTGAAAGGCGCCGAGCAGCCGCTGCGCGAGAAGTTCCTCAAGAACATGTCGCAACGCGCCGCCGACATCCTGCGCGACGATCTGGCCAACCGTGGGCCGGTGCGCATGTCGCAGGTGGAGAACGAGCAGAAAGCCATCCTGCTGGTGGTGAGACGCCTGGCGGAAAGCGGCGAAATGATCATCGGCGGCGGCGAGGACACCTATGTCTGATCGCATTAACACCCTGCCCTGGCAGCCCTGGTCGCTCAACGATCTGGGCGAACAGAAACCGGCGATCGAACTGCCGCAGTTGCCGGATCTCGAACTTGACGATCCGTCGCCGGACGCACAGGCCGAATTGCAACAGCAGTTGGCGACGCTGCGCCTGCAGGCGGAGCAACAGGGCCAACAGTTGGGCTATACCGACGGCCAGCAAAAAGGCTATGAGGCCGGTTTTCAGTCCGGACTGGAGGAAGGCCGCCAGCAAGGGCTGCTGGAAGCGCAACAGCAGCAACAGCCGCTGACCGCCCACTGGCAGCAGCTGGTCACCGAATTCCAGCACACGCTGGACGCGCTCGACAGCGTGATCGCTTCGCGGCTGATGCAGCTGGCGCTGACCGCCGCCAAGCAGGTGCTGGGCCAGCCGCCGGTATGCGACGGCACCGCCCTGCTGGCGCAGATCCAACAGCTGATTCAGCAGGAACCGATGTTCAACGGCAAGCCGCAGCTGCGGGTACACCCGGACGACTACTCGCGCGTCGAGCAGCAGCTGGGGGTCACCCTCAGCCTGCACGGCTGGCGCCTGCTGGCGGACGGCGAACTGCATCCGGGCGGCTGCAAGGTCAGCGCCGAGGAAGGCGATCTCGACGCCAGCCTGGCGACGCGCTGGCATGAATTGTGCCGCCTGGCGGCACCGGGAGAAGTCTGATGACCGCGCGTCTCGGCCGCTGGCTGAGCTCTCTGGATACGCTGGAAAAACGCATCGCGCGCGCGCCGATGGTGCGCCGCTACGGCCGCCTGACCCGCGCCACCGGATTGGTGTTGGAAGCCACCGGCCTGCAGCTGCCGCTCGGCGCGACCTGCCTCATCGAACGGCACGACGCCGGTGAGGTGCAGGAAGTGGAAAGCGAAGTGGTCGGCTTCAACGGCCAGCGGCTGTTCCTGATGCCGCTGGAAGAGGTGGAAGGCATCGTGCCGGGCGCGCGGGTTTACGCCCGCATCGCGCCGGAAGGCCAAAGCGCCGGCAAACAGCTGCCGCTCGGCCCGGCCCTGTTGGGGCGGGTGCTGGACGGCAGCGCCAAACCGCTCGACGGCCTGCCTTCACCGGAAACCGGTTACCGCGCGCCGCTGATCACCGCGCCGTTCAACCCCTTGCAGCGCACGCCGATCGAGCAGGTGCTGGACGTGGGGGTGCGCACCATCAACGGCCTGCTGACCGTCGGCCGCGGCCAGCGCATGGGCCTGTTCGCCGGCTCCGGCGTCGGCAAGAGCGTGCTGCTCGGCATGATGGCCCGTTATACCCAGGCGGATGTGATCGTCGTTGGCCTGATCGGCGAACGTGGCCGCGAGGTCAAAGACTTTATCGAGAACATTCTCGGCGCCGAAGGCCGGGCGCGATCGGTGGTGATCGCCGCGCCGGCGGACGTCTCGCCGCTGCTGCGCATGCAGGGGGCGGCCTACGCCACCCGCATCGCCGAGGATTTCCGCGATCGCGGGCAGCATGTGTTGCTGATCATGGACTCCCTCACCCGCTACGCCATGGCGCAGCGTGAGATCGCCCTGGCCATCGGCGAGCCGCCGGCGACCAAAGGCTATCCGCCGTCGGTCTTCGCCAAGCTGCCTGCGCTGGTGGAACGCGCGGGCAACGGCATCAGCGGCGGCGGTTCCATCACCGCCTTCTACACCGTGTTGACCGAAGGGGACGATCAGCAAGACCCGATAGCTGACTCGGCGCGCGCCATCCTCGATGGCCACGTGGTGCTGTCCCGGCGCCTGGCGGAAGCCGGTCACTACCCGGCGATCGACATCGAAGCGTCAATCAGCCGCGCCATGACGTCGCTGATCGACGAAGAGCATTACCGCCGGGTGCGCACCTTCAAACAGATGCTGGCCAGCTATCAGCGCAACCGCGACCTGATCAGCGTCGGCGCCTACGCGGCGGGCAGCGATCCGTTGCTGGACAAAGCGATGACGCTGTATCCGCAGATGGAAGCCTACCTGCAACAGGGCATCTTTGAACGCAGCGGCTACGATGAAGCCTGTCAACAGCTGCAGCAGTTGATTGTTTAACGTCACCAGAGGCGCACAGCGATGAAATCACAGTCACCCCTGATTACCCTGCGCGATCTGGCGCAGGATGCGGTGGAACAGGCCGCGCAACAGCTGGGCCAGGTACGGCAGGCGCAGCAGGCGGCGGAGCAACAGCTGTCGATGCTGCTCAACTATCAGGACGAATACCGCCAGAAGCTGAATCATACGCTCTGCGACGGCATGGACAGCTCACGCTGGCAAAACTACCAGCAGTTTATCGGCACGCTGGAACAGGCCATCGACCAGCACCGCCAGCAGCTGCTGCAGTGGGGGCAGAAAGTGGATCATGCGGTGAAGCAATGGCAAGACAAACAACAGCGGCTGAACGCTTTCGAGACCCTGCATACCCGCGCTCTGACGGCGGAGCAGCAGCAGGAGAACAAACGGGATCAAAAACTGATGGATGAGTTCGCTCAACGCAGTGCACAAAGGAATATCAACCCATGAATCTGAACGCCCTGCCCGGCCTGGCCTTACCCGGCGACGCCGGCGGCCTGGCCGAACTGACCTCGGCGCTGGATGAAAGCCAGCTGTCGTCCGCTTTCGCCCAGTTGCTCGGCGCCCGTTTCGCGCCCGCCGCCGACGGCAAACAACCGCCGGTCGCGTTGAGCGCGGACGAAGAACGCGCCCCGGCCCTGAGCCGCAACCAGCTCAATCAACTGCTGGCCACCTTCGGCGAGCGCGGCGGCCTGCTGCCGGGCCAGACGCCCTCAGCCGACGCGCTTTCGCCTGAGGGCGCCGAGGGCGAAGCGCCCGCCGCCGGCGACAAACCGGCGCAGCCGCCGATCGCCGCCGCCAAAGAGCTGGATGCCGCTACGCTGCAGGCGCTGTACGCCATGCTGCCGGCCGCGATCGTCGCCCAGACTCAGCCAGCCGAAGGCCAACGCTCGCTGCCGGTGGAAAGCGCTGACGAGGCGACTGCGCTGCAGCCCGGCAACGGCCTGCTGAACATCGCGGCGGCCGGTGATAAAACCGCCACACATTCATCGGCATCCCCTGCTCCGTCGCCGACGGGCGCGAAAACGCCTGCCGCCGACGGCGACAATGCCTCGGCGGCGCTCCCGCAACCGACCAACGGCGAACGCGCAAGCACCGCACAACCGCTACAGGCGGGCGATACGCCACAGCAGCCGCCGCTCAATCACGCCGTCGCCCTGGCCGCCGCCAGCCCGACGCAAACCGCCGCCCCGGCCAGCGCACTGGTGACCGCGCCGCCTGTGCCGCAGCTCAACGCGCAGCTGGGCAGCCCGGAGTGGCAGCAGGCGTTGAGCCAACAGGTGCTGATGTTCCACCGCAACGGCCAGCAGAGCGCCGAGCTGCGCCTGCACCCGCAGGAACTGGGCGCCCTGCAGATCACGCTAAAGCTGGACGATCAGCAGGCGCAGCTGCACATCGCCTCCGCTCACGGCCAGGTGCGTGCGGCGGTGGAAGCGGCGATGCCGCAGCTGCGTCACGCGCTGGCGGAGAGCGGCATCAACCTGGGGCAAAGCAGCGTGGGCGGCGAGTCCACGCCGCAATGGCAGCAACAGGCACAGCAGCAGGCTTCCAACGGCCAGGGGCGTGCCAGCTATGCGGAACATCATGGCGGTGACGCTGCGGCCGCCGAGGGCATCAGCGCACCGGTGGCGCTGCAGCGCATGGCCAGTGCGGTCAACGGCGTCGATATTTTCGCCTGAGCCGCCGCAAACGCCCAAGCTGGCACCCATTTCCGCGTCTATTCAGGCTATTGCACGCCGCAATAGACGCGATAATACCTTTACATGTCATGCGTGCGGCTTTGCCGCGCGCTATGCCCGCCGCCTCGCCGGCCGCGGGTGGAACAACAGGAATTAGATTTGGCTATGTCTCAGAACACCCTTCCCGCAGCACCGAAACGCTCCCTTCTGGTCATCCTGCTGGTGTTGATCAGCGTCGTCGCCTGTGGCGCCGCGGGCTACAGCTGGTGGCTGCTGCAACAGCATAAAAACGGCGCCGAACCGGCCGCCGCCAAACAGCAACCGCCGGCCGCGCCGGTGTTCATGCCGCTCGACACCTTTACCGTCAACCTGGTGACGCCGGACAACAACCCGGATCGCGTGCTGTACATCGGCCTCACGCTGCGTCTGCCGGACGAAAGTACCCGCCGTCAGCTGAACGATTTTCTGCCGGAAGTGCGCAGCCGTCTGCTGATGCTGCTCTCCCGTCAGGAAGCGAGCCAGCTGGCCAATGAACAAGGGAAGCAACGGTTGGTGGCGCAGATTAAGGACGTGCTCAGCCCGCCGCTGGTTAAGGGACAACCGAAGCAGGTGGTCAGCGATGTGCTGTTCACCGCCTTCATACTGCGGTAATCACTATGGGCGACAGCATTCTTTCACAGGCAGAGATCGACGCCTTGCTCAACGGCGACAGCGCGGGTGATGAACCCGAAGCGATAGTCGGCAAAGAGAGCGAGGTCAAGCCTTACGATCCGACCACCCAGCGCCGCGTGGTGCGCGAGCGTCTGCACGCGCTGGAAATCATCAACGAACGTTTTGCCCGGCAGTTCCGCATGGGGTTGTTCAACCTGCTGCGCCGCAGCCCGGACATTACCGTCGGCCCGATCAAAATCCAGCCGTATCACGAGTTCGCCCGCAACCTGCCGGTGCCGACCAACCTGAACCTGGTGCATCTGAACCCGCTGCGCGGCACCGCCCTGTTCGTGTTCGCGCCGAGCCTGGTGTTCATCGCCGTCGATAACCTGTTCGGCGGCGACGGCCGCTTCCCGACCAAGGTCGAAGGCCGCGAGTTCACCCCGACCGAACAGCGGGTGATCAAGCGCATGCTGCGCCTGGCGCTGGACGCCTACGGCGACGCCTGGAGCGCCATCTACAAGATCGACGTGGAGTACGTACGCGCCGAAATGCAGGTGAAGTTCACCAACATCACCACTTCGCCGAACGATATCGTGGTCACCACGCCGTTCCAGGTGGAGATCGGCGCGCTGACCGGCGAGTTCAACATCTGCATTCCGTTCGCCATGATTGAGCCGCTGCGCGAGCTGTTGACCAACCCGCCGTTGGAAAACTCGCGGCAGGAAGACAGCCATTGGCGCGAAACGCTGGTGAAGCAGGTGCAGCACTCCGAACTGGAGCTTATCGCCAACTTCGTCGATATCCCGATGCGGCTGTCCAAAGTCCTGAAGCTGCAGCCGGGCGATGTATTACCGATAGACAAGCCGGAACGCCTGATTGCCCATGTGGACGGCGTGCCGGTACTGACCAGCCAATACGGCACGTTGAACGGGCAATATGCCCTGCGTGTTGAACATTTGATTAACCCTATTTTGAATGCTCTGAGTGAGGAACAGCCCAATGAGTGATCCTAAGCAACCGTCTGGCGAAGGAAAGGAATCCGTAGACGATCTGTGGGCTGATGCGTTTAACGAGCAGCAGTCCTCAGAGAAGTCCGGCGCGAGCACCGAAGGGGTGTTCAAGTCGCTGGAAGCTCAGGATGCGCTCGGCAGCCTGCAGGATATCGACCTGATTCTGGATATTCCGGTCAAGCTGACCGTGGAACTGGGGCGCACCAAGATGACCATCAAAGAGCTGCTGCGCCTGTCGCAAGGCTCGGTGGTAGCGCTGGACGGCCTGGCCGGCGAGCCGCTGGACATCCTGATCAACGGTTACCTGATCGCACAAGGTGAAGTGGTGGTGGTGGCCGACAAGTTCGGCGTGCGCATCACCGACATCATCACCCCGTCCGAACGCATGCGTCGACTGAGCCGCTGATGACCGTCGCGGCGCCCGTTACCGTCCAAAGCAGCCAACCACCCGCCGCGCCGGCCTTGCCGGCCGGTTCGGTGTTGATGCAGGTCAGCAGCGCGCTCGGCGGCATTCTGCTGCTGATCCTGCTGGCCGGTTGGCTGTTCCGCCGGCTGGGCTTCGCCCCGCAGGCGCGCAACAACAAGCTACTCAACCTGCGCGCCAGTTGCCAGGTCGGGCAGCGCGAGCGCGTGGTGGTGGTGGAAGTCGACGACACCTTGCTGGTATTGGGCGTCACCGCCCAGCAGATCACCCCGCTGCACACCCTGCCTGCCCCGCCGAAAGACGAGGGCGCGGCCGACGCGGCGACGCCGGCGGACTTCCGCCAACTGATGCAAAAAGTTCTGAAACGCCCGGAAAAATCGGCATGACCTCAACTCTTCATACCCTCGTCCGCCGTCCGGCGGTTTGGCTCCCTGCCGCCCTGCTGTTCATCAGCCCGGCGGCTTTGGCGCAACTGCCGGGGCTGATCAGCCAGCCGCTGGCCAACGGCGGCCAAAGCTGGTCGCTGCCGGTGCAGACGCTGGTGCTGTTGACCTCGCTGACCTTCCTGCCCGCCATGCTGCTGATGATGACCAGCTTCACCCGCATCATCATCGTGCTCGGGCTGCTGCGCAACGCGCTGGGCACCCCGTCGGCGCCGCCGAACCAGGTGATGCTGGGGCTGGCGCTGTTCCTGACTTTCTTCATCATGTCGCCGGTGTTCGACAAGGTCTATCAGGATGCCTACCTGCCGTTCAGCCAGGACAAGATCGGGTTGGAGGTCGCGCTGGATAAAGGCGCGCAGCCGCTGCGCGAATTCATGCTGCGCCAAACGCGCGAAACCGATCTGGCGCTGTACGCCAGGCTGGCCAATCAGCCACCGCTGGCCGGCCCGGAGGCGGTGCCGATGCGCATCCTGCTGCCCGCCTACGTCACCAGCGAACTGAAAACCGCCTTCCAGATCGGCTTTACGGTGTTCATTCCGTTCCTGATTATCGACCTGGTGGTCGCCAGCGTGCTGATGGCGCTGGGGATGATGATGGTGCCGCCGGCCACCATCTCGCTGCCGTTCAAGCTGATGCTGTTCGTGCTGGTCGATGGCTGGCAGCTGCTGCTCGGCTCGCTGGCGCAGAGTTTCTATTCGTAACCCCCGACCGGAGAACGCGAGATGACACCTGAATCGGTTATGGCGCTCGGCACCGAAGCGATGAAAGTGGCGCTGGCGCTGGCCGCCCCGCTGCTGCTGGCGGCGCTGATCAGCGGCCTGGTGGTCAGCCTGCTGCAGGCCGCCACCCAAATCAACGAAATGACGCTGTCGTTCATCCCCAAAATTCTGGCGGTGGTGGCCACCATCATCATCGCCGGCCCTTGGATGTTGAACCTGCTGCTGGACTACATGCGCACCCTGTTCAGCAACCTGCCCACCCTGATCGGCTAACCGTGCTCACCTTCGACAGCGCGCAGCTCACCGTTTGGCTCAGCCACTATTTTTGGCCGCTGCTGCGCATTCTGGCGCTGATAAGCACCGCGCCGGTATTCAGCGAAAAGCAAATCAGCAAAAAGGTCAAAATCGGCCTTGGCGGGCTGATCGTCATCCTGATCGCGCCGACGCTGCCCGCCAGCAATATCCCGATCTTCTCCGCCGCCGGCCTGTGGCTGGCGATTCAACAGATTCTGATCGGCGTGGCGCTGGGATTGACCATGCAGTTCGCCTTCGCGGCGGTGCGCCTGGCGGGCGAAGTGATCGGCATGCAGATGGGCCTGTCGTTCGCCACCTTCTTCGATCCCAGCGGCGGCCCGAACATGCCGGTGCTGGCGCGCCTGCTCAACCTGCTGGCGATGCTGCTGTTCCTCAGCTTCGACGGCCATCTGTGGCTGATTTCGCTGCTGGCAGACAGCTTCCACACCCTGCCTGTCCAAACGCAGCCGCTGAACGGCAACGGCTTCCTGGTACTGACCCAGGTCGGCTCGCTAATCTTCATCAACGGCATGATGCTGGCGCTGCCGCTGATCTGCCTGCTGTTGACGCTGAACATGGCGCTCGGCTTGCTCAACCGCATGACGCCGCAGCTGTCGGTCTTCGTGATCGGTTTCCCGGTCACCATGACCTTCGGCATCATGACGCTGGGCATGATGATGCCGATGCTGGCGCCGTTCTGCGAACATCTGTTCGGTGAAATCTTCGATCGGCTGGCGGCGGTGATCGGCGGCATGACCTTCTGAATCCCTGCTCCGCCCCTTCTTTCCCTCCCGCTTCCCTCTGAGACAAAATGGCAATAAAAACGCTTTCCTGGAACAAAAGCCTGAGAAACGTCTTTTATCCGGATTAAGGTTCAAATGTCTCCGGCGGCTTGAATAAATAAAACCCCGACCTAGAATAGACCCGGTAACAAAAAAATATCGCCTTGCACCTCCTTGATTTTCCGCGGCGATAAAATACGTTTATCTCGAGTAAAAAATAAAAACAACTCAGTCACGCATTGTTAAATGCGCGGCAGATAACTGACACCCTGAATAAATGCGTCCGGCGCCTGCCGGCTGCAGGGCGCAGCATCGACCTTTGCTAACCACAGGAGCGAGATCATGATTAAGGCGAAAAGCAACCGCAAGGCACGCCGGTTATTCGGTTTGACCCACTGGAAAAGCAACAAGTTTAGAGTTTCTTTTACCGAGACGGCCGACGGCGGAAAATGGAAAGTGGTGAAGAAAAAGAAATAATACCGTACGGTTTTTAGCAAAACACTCCGGGTTGCGCCCGTATCCGGCCTCTGCTACGCCATTCGACGCTGCACCGGGACGGCAACCCGGCTCCTGCCGTAACAGGCATTGATCACCCGTCGGCAAGCCATGTCGACATCCTGTGCATTTCATTGTCAGGAATGAAATAATGCAGCACGTCGCCCTCGCTGCCACGCTAAATTTAGAGATAATGCATTAATAATTTGATTTACTCACACCTCTTATTTATCCGCTGACAAGAAAAATCGATTTTGCCCCTTATTCCCCCAGCGTTATATTGAGAACGACCTTGCAGACAGCACGCTGCAAATCTCACCAAAATATAATCGGCGTAAATATGAAGATACAATTTCAGCTGAGTGATTTATTTATCTCCGGCATTGCCCTCTTGATCATGAGCACCATTTTAAACACGTTGGGCTTTTCATGGGGTTTGTTTGTTCTGCCGCCTGGCGTCGATAGGTTTGTCATCATCCTGTTTACTTTGTTCGGGTCATTAAAACTGGCCGAGTATATCTGCAAACCCATACGGCGGCTGCTCAATGCAAGCCGCAAGCCTCAAATCAAAAACAACAACCCTAAAAATAACGCGAAGTCGCGTTAACAGGAGATCGACCTATGTTGAGAGAACTGACCAGAGAAGAAATGCAACGGATGAGCGGCGCCGGCGACGGCAATAACGGCGGCGACCGAGATCGCGACTATAGCCGAAGCTCCTACGGCGCGCAGGCGAACGGCTTCCAGCCTAATTGGGCGGCGAAAGGCTATGGGCTATTTCAGGATCCTTGTACCGGCGCTGTGGTTACCGGTGCCATTGCCATGGCTGGCGCACTGACCAGCCGTAACGGCAGTGCGATTGGCACTGCGGCGGCCTCAGCCTTTGTCAACATAGGCAGTCAATGCACTAAAGGATCCGGCAACGATCGCGGCGTGCCTTTCCGCTGACGCTTAAGGTGAATGGGAACACGCAGACAAAAAAAGGCGCGTCGCTCAGTCAGTAGTGGGAGAACAAGCGACGCGCCAAACGAGTGCGCCCGGTTTCAAGAAGCCTCCCTCCCCGCGGGGCGGAGAGGGTATTTTCTAAGCGCACTAAAGGGAAACCCGTCGCGGTCAGGCAACGGGGTATTGCTCTTAACGATTCATCTGGAACAGCGACATGCCCTGCATATCGCTGAAGGTTTTATACGACGCCTGCAGCGCCGCCTGCTGCATAAAGTAAGACGAAATAGACTCGGCCAGATCGGCATCCGTCAACGCGCTCATCTGGACCTGGTTGGTCATGTCGCGCTCTTTGCCGATGCTGTCCAGCTGATCCATTTCCTGCAGCTGGCTACCCAGCTCGGCGCGCACACTCAGCACGTTGTTGTAAGAGTTGTCCAGGCCGCGGTTGGCTTTCGCCAGCGCATCGTTCACCTGCTGCCTGGTGGCCTCATCGGCGCCCTGCAGCGGGGTTTTCAACGCGTTCAGCGCGATATCGATACTCTCGAACACATTGCTGACCGGCGCGCTGCCGTCAGGCTCGGGCTTGGGATTGCTGGTCAACGACATGAACACCGCGTTGCCGGTATGGCCGATGGTCATGGTGCGGTTGGCGTCCACTTTCTGCTGAACCGTCTTGTCGCCGCCCTGATAGCTGACGGTGCCGCCGTTATCGACGAACGGCGCCTTGTCGTTCACATATCCGCCGAACATATAGCGGCCGTTGCCGTCGGTGCTGTTGGCCTGGTTCAGCAGTTGATCTTTCAGCCCCTGCAGCTGGGTGGCCAGCGACTGACGGTCGTTATCGCTTTCGGTGCCGCCGGCGCTGACGATCAGCGCCTTCATGCCCGCGATGGTGGACGTTGCGCCGGCCAAGACAGTTTCTTCCATCGACACGCTTTGGCGAGCGAAAGTGCGCGCCAGCGTGTATTGGCTGTTTTCCGCCTGCGACTGCGACAACATCACCGCGCGCGACGCCGCCAGCGGATCGTCGGACGGGTTGATCACCCGCTTGCCCGAGGAAAGCTGCTCGGCGGCCTTCATGAACAGCGACTGGTTGCCCGTGATGCCGTTCATGTTCTGTTGGTACATCATGCTGGTGCTCATGCGCATGCTGTGGGTTCCTTACTCTGAGCGTCGGCGCCGTAATCGGCGCCGATTAACAATAAAATCAACGAATATTCAGCAGCGCATCGAACAGCGAGCTGGCGGTCTGGATCACCTGCGCGTTGGCCATGTAGTACTGCTGGAAACGCAGCAGCTCACCGTACTCTTCGTCGAGGTTGACGCCAGACATCGACTGCTGTTGCGCGCCCAGCTGCGTCACGATCTTGGCCTGCGACGTGGCGATGGCCTTGGCCGCAGCGGTCTGGTTGCCGACGCCGCTGACGATGCCGGCGTAAGCGCCGCTCAGGGTCGCCTTGCCGTCCACCAGGTTTTTGGTTTGCAGATCCAGCAGCTTCTTGGCGTTTTCGTTATCGCCGCGGCCGCTGTCGTCTTTACCGGCGGCGGCGATCTTGGATGAATCGGTGATGGCCACTTTCAGATTGCCCGCCACGTCGCTGACCGGCTTCACGGTGAAGCTGTCTTTGGCCTGCGCATTGCCGTCAATGCTCACTTCCAGCCCGTCGAAGTTCAGCGTCGGTTTGCCGTCGGCGCTGGTGCCCGGCGTGGCGTTGACTTTCACGTTGTCCGGCAGGCGGCTGACCTGCCAGTTGCTGCCGTCGAACTCGACGCGATAATCGTTGGCCTTCACCTTGCCGGTGTCGGTGTAAGCGACCGACAGCGACGCATCGCCGGTGTTGCGGGTGTTATCCACCACCCGGCCGCCGCTGAAGCTGAAGAAGTCGCCGCCCGCGTCGCCGTTCAGGTCGAAACCGGCGCGATGCTGCTGGTTGAAGCTGTCCGCCATCGCCAACGCCAACTGGCCCAGCTGATTGCGCACGCCGTCCAGCGTCTCGCTGCGGAATTTCAGCACGCCGCTCAGCGTGCCGCTGGTGATCTGGCCTTCCGGCACTTCGCTGGCGCCGTTGCCGCGGTTATAGCCGATGGTCAGACGGGAAGGATCGCTGCTGGAGGGCACGGCTTCCACCTGATAGGTGTTGCTGCCCTGTACCAGGGTCAAACCGTTAGCGAAGGAGACGGTATAGGCGTCGCCGTCCTGCTGCGTGACCTGTACGCCCACCAGCTGGTTCAACTCGGTAACCAGCTGATCGCGCTGATCCAGCAACGCATTCGGCTCGCCGCCGGCGCTGCCACGCAAACGGGTGATCTCGTCGTTCAGCTTGGCGATCTGTTGGCTGTAGCTGTTGATCTGCTGCGCCGTATCGCTGATCTGCTGATTGACGCCGCTGTCCATGTCGCGCAGGAATTTGTCGGTATTGTTGAACTGGTTCACCAGGCCGTTGGCCTTGCCCAGCACCGTCTGGCGTGCGGCGTCGTCACCGGCGTTGCTCACCAGGTTCTGCAGGTTGGTGAAGAAATCCTGCATGTTGGTCGACAGCGGGTTGGTTTTGCTCGCCAGCAGGTTGTCGATCTGCGAAATCTTCTCGTAATAGGCGTTTTGCGCCCCGAACGAACTCTGTGCGCCGCGCAGCTGGTTGGTGATGAACTGGTTGTACTCGCGGTTGACGCTGGTGACGGTGACGCCGTTGCCGATAAAGCCGCTCATGGTGGCCATGCCGCCGTTCTGCGCCAGGATCGCGGTCTGGCGGTTATAGCCCGCCACGTTGTAGTTGGAGATGTTGTTGCTGACGGTACTGAGCGCCACCTGAGCCGCATTCAGCCCGCTCATCGCGGTATTGATTAAGCTATTGGACATCGGAATTCCTTATGCTGCGGCGCCGGTGGCCCACAGGGTTCAAATTGAGCTGCTGAGCCTGTTCGCTCAGCCTGTCTCGGTTATCGGCAAAAATGAGAAGAACTTGAGGAAAAAAAGCGGCAATGCGGTCAGCCTCCGGCCAGCCTTCATTACCGCCTATCCCCTCAATAATTGGCGCCGCAGCAAGGCGACAAGCATGACGGGGATTTAGAACAACTCTTTCAGATCGTGGGTATAGGCTTTGACCGCCTGTTCCCCCGCGCTCTTCATCTGCTGGATCACGCTGACCAGTTTGCTGGCGTACTGCGGGTCGGTGGCGTATCCGGCGCGCTGCAACGCATGCGCCGCCTGCTCCGGGCTGCGCGCGGCGGCCACGTCGGCGTAGCGCGGGTTGTTGGTCAGCAGTTTGACGTAATCGGCGATCGCTTCGACATACGAACCGTAAACGCGGAACTTCGCCTTCACCTTCTTCGCCGCGCCCTGTTCGAACTCGGTGGTGGTGATCTCCGTCACCGGCCCGTTCCAGCTGCCGCCGGCCTTGATGCCGAACAGGTTGTAGCTCGGCGTGCCGTCTGAGGTCGGGATCTCGCGCTGCCCCCAGCCGGACTCCAGCGCCGCCTGCGCGACGATCAGCTGATGCGGAATGCCGCTCTGCTGGCTGGCCACCTTCGCTGGTATCGACAGGCGAGCGACGAAGTTGCCGTTGTTGAGCGACAGCGGCGCGGCGGCCGGCGGGGCTTTCGGCATCGCGCGGCGCACCATCTGCTCCAGCGCCTGGTTCGGCAGCGTTTGCAGCACCTCGTTGTCCAGCGCCATCGGCGATAAGCCCGCCGTTTCGCTCGGCACCGTGTTGGCGTTGCTCATCTGCTTGACCATCATGTCCGCCAGCCCCAGCCCTTTTTGCGACATCTGCTGGGCGATTTGCTGGTCGTACATCGAGGTATAGAGCCGCGTTTGATCGCTGCTCAATACCCCGTCCTGCGGCAAGGCGGAACGCATGCTTTTCAGCATCATCTGCACGAACATGCCTTCCACCTGCTGCGCCACCTGCTTGAGGTTGCCCTGCGGGTCGGCCGCCGCGTCGCGCTTGAGGCCGTTCAGCGCCTGGGCGTCATAGGCCGCGCCCGACATCGCCATCAGATCGCCGGCCATCAGATGATTTCCAGCTTGGCGCGCAGGCAGCCGGCGCTCTGCATCGCCTGCAGGATCGACATCAGGTCGATCGGCGTGGCGCCCAGCGCGTTCAGCGCGCGGATCACGTTGTTCAGGTTCGCGCTGGCGTTCACTTTCTGCAGCGATCCGCCCTGCTGTTGCACCGAGATCTGGGTGTTTGGCGTCACCACCGTCTGGCCGCCGCCGAACGGCGTCGTCGGCTGGCTGACGGTGTTCTGCCGATCGACCACCACCGACAGATTACCCTGAGCGACGGCGCAAGAGTCGAGGATCACATCGCGGTTCATCACCACCGAACCGGTGCGCGAGTTGATGATCACTTTGGCGTCCATCGCGCCGACGTTGACGGTAATGTTTTGAATCTCCGCCAGGAAGCGCACCTGAGAGCTGTTGCCCTGCGGCACCAGCACCTGGATCGTGCGGGCGTCGAGCGGCGTCGCGGTGCCGCCGCCGCGTTGGCGGTTGATGGCGTCGCTGATCTGCTGCGCCAACGTGAAATCCTCGTCGTTCAGCTGCAGGTTGAGAACGCCTCCGCTGCCGAAAGTGGTCGGCAGCTCACGCTCGATGGTGGCGCCGTTGCTGATGCGCCCGCCCGCCAGCTGGTTGACCTGCACGCTACTGCCGCCGGCCGCCGCGCCCGCGCCGCCGACCAGCACGTTGCCCTGCGCCAGCGCATAAACCTGGTTATCTACGCCTTTGAGCGGCGTCATCAGCAGGGTGCCGCCACGCAGGCTCTTGGCGTTGCCCATCGAAGAAACCACCACGTCGATGTTCTGCCCGGCGCGCGAGAACGGCGGCAGTTTGGCGGTCACCATCACCGCCGCCACGTTTTTCAGCTGCATGTTGGTGCCCGGCGGCACGGTGATGCCCAGCTGCGACAGCATGTTGCTCAGGCTTTGGGTGGTGAACGGCGTCTGCATGGTCTGGTCGCCGGAGCCGTCCAGCCCCACCACCAGGCCGTAGCCGATCAGGGCGTTGTCTCGCACGCCCTGCACCGTCACCAGATCGCGGATGCGCTCCGCCGCCGCCGGCAAGCACACCAGCCCGACGCACAGCGCGATAAACCATTTTTTCAGCATCAGTCAATCCTTAGAACGGTGAAACATTTAAGAAGAAGCGCTGCAGCCAGCCCATGGTCTGCGCTTCGTTGATATAGCCATTGCCGACGTATTCGATACGCGCGTCCGCCACCTGCGTCGAGGTCACCGAGTTGTTGCCGCTGATGGTGCGCGGATTGACGACGCCGGAGAAGCGGATGAATTCGGTGCCCTGGTTGATGGCGATCTGCTTTTCCCCCACCACGTGCAGGTTGCCGTTGGCCAGCACCTGGTTGACCGTCACCGTAATGGTGCCGTTGAAGGTGTTGTTGGCGTTGGCACCGCCCTTGCCGCCGAAGGTGCTGTCGCCGGAAATGTCCATATCGGCGCGCGCATTGCCCAACAGGCCGTCGAGGTAACGCGGCGAGGTGGCGACGCCGAACTTGCTGGCGCCGTTGCGGCTGGCGTTGGCGGAGGAGCTTTTGCTGGCGCTGACGTTTTCCTGCAGCACGATGGTCAGGGTGTCGCCGACGTTGCGCGGACGGCGGTCTTCGAACAGCGGCTGGTAGCCGTAGTTCATCGGCTGCACCGTCTGGAAGATCGAGCCGTTCGGCATCGGCGCGCTGGCCGGCGCCGGTTGCGCCGTGGTCGCGCCGTCCACCAGCGGTTTGTGCGGGATATAGGCGCAGCCGCTCAGCGTCAGCATCACCATGCCCGCCAGCCAGCGTTGTCCCTGCCGCGGCAGGATTGCCATCGAATATGTGGTTACCACGGGTATCGCCTTTGTTTCACGAAAGAGAATGACGGGCGCGGCAAGCCGGGCCCGTCAATGACAGATTACAGTTGCGTCAGCTTTTGCAGCATCTGATCGGAGGTCGATACCGCTTTGCTGTTGATCTCGTAAGCGCGCTGAGTCTGGATCATGTTGACCAGCTCTTCCGCCACGTTGACGTTGGAGGTTTCCACGTAACCCTGATACAGCAAACCGGCGCCGTTCAGCCCCGGGGTGCTCTCGTTCGGCGCACCCGAGCTTTCGGTTTCCTGGTACAGGTTCTCGCCCACGCTCTCCAGACCGCTGTCGTTGACGAACGTGGTCAGCGTCAGTTGGCCCACCTGCTGGGCGGCGGTTTGCCCCTGCTGGGTGACGCTGACGATGCCGTCGCGGCCGACGGTGATGGACAGCGCGTTAGCCGGAATGGTGATCGCCGGCTGCACCTGGAAACCGCTGGAGGTCACCAGTTGGCCGTTCTGATCGATCTGGAACGACCCGTCGCGGGTATAGGCCTGGGTGCCGTCCGGCAGCATCACCTGGAAGAAACCCTGCCCCTTGATGGCGACGTCTTTACTGTTGTTGGTCTGCGACAGGTTGCCCTGGCTGTGCAAACGCTCGGTCGCCACCGGGCGCACGCCGGTGCCGATCTGCAGGCCGGAAGGCAGCGTGGTCTGCTCGGAGGACTGCGCCCCCGGCTGACGCATGGTCTGGTACAGCAGATCTTCAAATACCGCACGCTGGCGTTTGAAGCCGTTGGTGCTGACGTTCGCCAGGTTGTTGGCGATCACGTCCATGTTGGTCTGCTGCGCGTCCAGACCGGTTTTGGCAATCCATAAGGATGGAATCATCGGTTATTTCCTTGCTGCTTAACTCACCGAGAGCAGTGAGTTGGCACGCTGTTCGTTTTCATCCACGCTGTGGATGACCTTCATTTGCATTTCAAAACGGCGGGCGTTGGCTATCATGTCGACCATAGTCTCCATCGGCTTGACGTTGCTGCCCTCCAGCACGCCCGGCATCACCCGCACCTGCGGATCGTTTTGCAACTGATTGCCGCGCTGCTGTTGGGTTTCCGGCGTCAGGCGGAACAGCCCGTCGTCACCGCGCATCACTTCGCGCGCATCAGCCTTCACCAGCTTCAGGCGGCCGATCTGCGCGATGGTGTTCGGCGGATCGCCGGCGTTCAGCGCCGAAATGGTGCCGTCGGCCGCGATGGTGATCTCCGCCGACGGCGGCACCTCGATCGGGCCGCCGTCGCCCATCACCGGCAGCCCCTGCACCGTCAACTGCCCGGTGGAGGAGATCTGAATGTTGCCGTTGCGGGTATAGGCCTCACCGCCGCCCGGCAGGCTCACCGCCAGGAAACCGTCCTGCTGCAGCGCCACGTCCAGCGGACGCGCGGTGTAGTTCAGCGCCCCCTGGCTCATGTCGGCGCCCGGCGTCGACGCGGTCACCAAGGTGCGCGTCGCCAGGCTCGGCCCGTCGACCGGCACCGCGCGCAATGCGGCGAGCTGGGCGCGAAAGCCCGGCGTCGACGCGTTGGCCAGGTTGTTGGCGGTGATGGACTGCTGCTCCAGCGTTTGGCGCGCTGCGCCCATCGCGGTATAAATCGCGTGATCCATAACTCGGCCCTATTAGCGCAGGCTAACCAGCGTCTGCAGGATGGAGTCCTGCGTCTTGATGGTCTGGGCGTTGGACTGGTAGTTACGCTGCGCGACGATCATATTCACCAGTTCCTGGCTCAGATCGACGTTGGAAGATTCCAGCGCGCCGCTGGTCAGCTTACCGAAGCCGCCACCGCCCGACAGACCGACGCGCGGCTGACCGGACGCGCCGGTTTCCTGCCAAACGTTATCGCCCTGCGACGCCAGCCCTTCCGGGTTGGAGAAGTTGGCCATGACGATCTGGCCCAGCACCTGGGTCTGCTGGTTGGAGTAGATGCCCACGACGGTGCCGTCGTTGTTGATTTGGAAGTTGGTGTATTCACCGGCGGCATAGCCGTCCTGCGCCACTTTGCTCACCGAGTCGCTGCCCACGTTCTGCTGCATGCTGCCGGCGAAGCTCAGGGTGAAGTTTTGCGCCGGTGCGCCGTCTTTGGCAGTCATCGGGATCACCATGCTGAACTCGCCCGGCGCGCCGTTGGTACTGGTGGTTTTCACCAGGTTGCCGCTGGTGCTGAACTCCATGGTGCCGGCGTTCACTGGCGCGGCGCTGCCGTCCTGGGTATAGACCTGCCACTTGTTGTCGTCGGTCTTGACGAAGTAGGCGTTGATGTTGTGCGCGTTGCCCAGCGAGTCGTAAGCGGTGATGGTGTTAACGTAGTTGTAGCTGTCCTGTTTGGTCGGATCGAAGGTCTTGTTCTCCGGTACCTTATGGGTGGACTTCAGGTTGGTCACCATCTCGCCGGAAGTGGACGCCTTGGCGTTCATCATGCCTTCAGGAATGCTCAGCGGCACCGGGTTGGCGCCCTGCTGGATGGTCGGCGGGGAACCGGCCGCCGGATAACCGGTCAGCTGCAGGCCCTGCATGTTGGTCAGGTTACGGTTCTCGTCCAGCTTGAACTGGCCGTTGCGGGTATAGAAGATGCCGCCGTCTTTATCCTGCATGCGGAAGAAGCCGTTGCCGTTGATGGCGATATCCAGCGCACGGCTGGTGCCGGTGGTGGTGCCGCCCTTGAAGTTCTGGGTGATGCCGGACACCTTTACGCCCAGCCCAACCTGCGAACCGGCGAACATGTCGGCGAAGGAGACGCTGCCGGATTTGAAGCCCGCGGTCGCGGAGTTGGCGATGTTGTTACCGATCACGTCCAGATTGGTTGCTGCCGCGTTCAAGCCGCTGACTGCCTGAGAAAAGGCCATGTTATTCTCCGAATAGTGGTCAGGCTATCGTCCGATTGAGCCTGATGCTTAGGGTTATAAGATCTGTCGCACGTCTTCCAGGGTGGCGTTGCCCGCCAGGCCGAGATCCAATTTGGCGCCGTTGCCGTCGCGGATCACGCCGTTGACCAGCCCGAAGTGCAGGCTGCGCGCCACCAGCTGCTCGCCGTTGCCTTTGGCGTTAACCGCCACTTTGTAGGCGCCGTCAGGCGCGGTGGTGCCGTCATCCAGCGAACCGTCCCAGGTGAAGGCGTGTACGCCGGCGGTCAGGCCGCCGATTTCGATGGTGCGCACCACCTGCCCGCTGGCGTTGGTGATGGTGGCGGTCACCTGATCGGCGGCGCGCTCCAGTTCCACGCCGAACGGCGTGGTGCTGACCTTGCCGTCCTTGCTGCCGACCAGAATGTTGTTGCCCGGCACCATTACGCCGTGACCGATCAGCGCAGTCGCCTGCAGTGACTGATTGCTGTTGATCTGGCCGGAGATCGACCCCAGCGTGGTGTTGAGCTTTTCGATGCCCTGAACGGTGTTGATCTGCGCCAGCTGCGAAGTCAGTTCGTTGTTCTGCATCGGATTGGTCGGATCCTGGTTTTTCAACTGCGCCACCAGCAGCGTCAGGAAGCTGTTGTGCAGATCCTGGCTGTTGGTATTTTTGCTGTTGTTACCGATGACGGTGTTGTCCAACGACTCGTTGGTGGTTGCGGCGATAGCCATGGGAACCTCCGGTTACTGACCCAGCGTCAGGGTTTTCATCATCATCGACTTGGTGGTGTTGAGCACCTCGACGTTGGCCTGGTAGCTGCGGGAAGCGGAGATGGTGTTGACCATTTCCCCCACCACGTCGACGTTCGGCATGCGCACGTAGCCCTTGGCGTCCGCCAGCGGGTTGCCCGGCTGATACACCAGACGTTCGGGCGCCGGATCGTCCACCACCTGGGCGACGCGCACGCCGCCGGTCGGCTGCCCGGGCGCCGCCGCGACCTGGAACACCACCTGCTTGGCGCGGTAAGGCTCGCCGTCCGGGCCGGTCACGCTATCGGCGTTGGCCATGTTGCTGGCGCTGACGTTCATGCGCTGGGATTGCGCCGATAGCGCCGAGCCGGAGATATCAAAAATGTTCAGTAAAGACATGCGCCTTATCCTTGTTGCAGCACGGACATCATCCCTTTGATCTGCCCGTTGAGCAGCGTCAGGTCGGTCTGATATTTCAGGCTGTTATCGGCAAAGTTGGTGCGTTCGCGATCCATGTCCACCGTGTTGCCGTCCATCGATGGCTGGTCCGGCACCCGGTACAACAGATCGAGCTGCGGCGGCTGCAGGGTCTGCGCCGGGATGTGGCGCGCCGCCGTCAGGTTCAGCGACATGCCGTTGCCGTTGACGCGCCCTTGTTCCAGCACTTTGTTCAATTGGCTGGCGAAATCGATATCCCGCGCCTGATAACCCGGCGTGTCTGCGTTGGCGATGTTGGCGGCCAGAATTTCCTGCCGCTGGGCGCGCAAGTTCAGCGCCTCTTGGCCAAAGCGCAGAGCCGCGTCCAGTTTGTCGAGCATGCTCCCTCCGCGAGGTTAGAATTTGGAGTCGACAGCATAAACGTCCGCTGTGCCACCCTATCGCGGGAATAAACGCAAAATGGGGCGCTATTTATCTGCTTAGCCTGCGCGCGCTGCGGGTACACTTACGCGTATCCCGATGAGGCTTGAGAAGATGACGATGAAAGGTAAAATGCTGCTGCTTATCGGCCTGCTGTGCAGTCTGAACGCGCGCGCCGACGATCTGGCGACGCAAATCGAAAGCTTCATCCAGGGCAAGTTCAGCGGCGAACCGGTGCAGGTGAAAGTGCGGGTGCGCACGCCGCCGGCCCAATGGCCCGCCTGCGAACTGCCGCAGCTGTCGCTGCCGCCCAACGCGCGGATCGGCGGCAACGTCAGCATTTCAGCGCGCTGTGGCCAGGAGCGGCGTTTTATCCAGACGCAGGTGCAGGTGTTCGGCCGCTATCTGGTTTCGGCGCGCGGTATCAGCGCCGGCAGCCGGTTGACCGCGGCGGATCTGACGTTGAAAGAAGGCCGGCTCGATACCCTGCCGCCGCGCGCGCTGACCGAAGCGGGCAAAGCGTTGGGCGCCGTCAGCCTGCGCAACATCAGCCCCGGCCAACCGCTGACCCTCGCCATGCTGCGCCGCGCCTGGATTATCAAGGCCGGGCAATCGGTACAGGTCAACGCGCAGGGCGAAGGATTCAACATCAGCGGTTCGGGCAAGGCGATGAACAACGCCGCCGCCGAAGACAGCGTGCGGGTGCGCATGGCGTCCGGGCAGATCGTCAGCGGCGTGGTCGGGGACGACGGCGCGATCCGCATTACGTTATAAAAAAGTAAAGGTTCCGCAAACCTTGCCGATAAGACAAATCAAGCAGCATTTTATCGGCCAGCAGGGCCGCAACACTTTCATTGCAGCGTCGTTGCCCGAGAGCGGTCACGGCGTAAACGGAGATGGACCATGAGTATCGATCGCACCCAGCGGTTACAGCCGGTTTCCACTGTGCAACCGCGTGAAACCCCGGCCGACAACCCGCTCCAACCGCGTAAGGCCGCCGTGGCCGAAACGGCCGTCAGCGGCACGCAGGTCAAGCTGAGCGAGGCGCAGGCGCGCCTGATGCAGCCGGGCACCCAGGATATCGATATGGGCCGTGTCGAGGCCATCAAGCAGGCGATCCGCAGCGGCGAACTGAAGATGGACGCCGGCAAAATCGCCGACGCGCTGCTGCAAGACGCGCAGAGCGACATTCAATGGATCGCCGGGCGCGACTGACGGCGCGGCGGCGAGTAGCGGTAAAGGATAAGTCATCACTATGGAAAACCTGGCACAACTGCTGGATAAACTGTTGGAAACGCTGCAGGCGCTCAATGGCGTGCTGGAAGAAGAGCACGACTTGCTGTGTTCCGGCCAGTTGCCCGGCGTGGCGCTGCAGCGCGTCACCGATGCCAAAAGCCAGCTGCTGGCGACGGTCGCCTACCTCGAGCAACAGCGCCTGGGGCAGGAAAAAGCCTGCGGGCAACGCGCGCCCTACGCCAGCCATGCGCCCCTGGCCGATCGCTGGCAACGCGTTCAACTGCTGAGCCAAACGCTGCGCGAAAAGAATCAGCACAATGGCCTGCTGCTCAATCAGCAGATCGACCATAACGCTCAGGCGCTGGCGATCCTCAGCAAGAACAATAAATCGCTGTATGGCCCGGACGGCCAGTCGCACGCCGGCAGCCTGCTCGGCAGAAAAATCGGCGTCTGACCTGACTCATTTCGCCCGGTGAACACACCGCCGGGCGCGGGTTC
This sequence comes from Serratia sp. TSO36, assembly GCF_057808395.1. Taxonomy (NCBI): domain Bacteria; kingdom Pseudomonadati; phylum Pseudomonadota; class Gammaproteobacteria; order Enterobacterales; family Yersiniaceae; genus Serratia; species Serratia sp. TSO36. The sequence goes on from NZ_JBJZOU010000015.1 coordinate 404,891, forward strand.
CCCGGTTATGCGCAACCTCTCGCAATTTCTTCTTACCGCTTTCTGAATTCCCTTAACGCTATGCGCCAGGCTGCGCAGAACGGATATTTTCCTGTTCCCCATCACTCCCTATTTCGTCATCTTAGCTCGGTCGTTAAACATCTTGATCTGTACCCATCAAGGGTATATTTTCATACGGAGAGTGAATGACCGACATTTATCTCACAAAAGCCTTCCAGACATTTGCCGGCGACGAACGCATCAGTGACGCCACGATAGTGAAAGCGGCGCGAGAGATGCAAAATCAGTTGTACGACGCCAATCTCGGTGGTTGCGTTTACAAAAAACGCATCGCCCGGATGGGGAGTGGAAAACGGCGCGGGTATCGGGTCTTAATCGCAACGGCAGATGAAGGCAGGATCTTTTTCATGTATGGCTTTGCCAAAAACGAAAGAGACAACATCAATCAGGATGAGTTAATTTCCTGGCGGCATTTGGCGGCGCTGTATCTGGATTATTCACCATTCAGACTGTATCAGCTGGTCAACTGCGGGGAATTAATAAGGTTACAACTATGAGCAAGATGCTGAAATCGATCCACCAGGAAGTTCAGGGCCTGCACCGCGCCGGTTTCGTCGACGACGTGACCATGCGCACCTTCGACATGCTATGCCTGCGGCCGGTGAAACAGTTCGGTCCGGCCGAAATCCGCGCGCTGCGCGAACGCGAAAACGTCAGTCAGCCGGTGTTTGCACTGTATCTCAACGTCAGCAAAAAGGCGGTGCAGAAATGGGAGCGCGGCGAAGCGCAACCGAACTCCGCCGCGATGAAGCTGTTGACGCTGGTGGAACGCAACGGCCTGCAAATTCTGGCCTGATCCTACTGATAATTGACGATCACCTGATTGCCAATCACCCGCAGCGGCGGATTCAACCCGCCTTGCGACTGCACGTAATAGACAAAGCGCAATTCCGCATTGGCCGGTTCGCCCTGCAGACCGTTGCTGCTGCCGCTGCCGCCGCCGAGCGGAATGCAGCGGTTTACCGTGCAGAGCTGGGCCTGCAGCCCGGCCGGCTCCGGCCCCAGCAAACGGTAGCGCCAGCTGACGCGGGTGATGCGCGCATTGGCGTCCGGCAGCGCGTTCGGCGGCCGCAAACCGGCGGACTCATCGCGCATGCCGCCCTGTTCCAACGTCACGCCCGCCCCTTCGGCCACCCAAGAGCCGGACACCGCGCCGGCAGTCAACGGGGCCAGCAAACACAGCACGAACAGACAGCGTTTCATCAGGCGGCTCCGATAGTCGAGGTCATGCGAATCTGGCGATCGTCGTTGATCTCGAGGTTGGACAGCACCACGAGCTGCGGCAGGCTGCGACGCAGGAAGCGCGCCAGTAAAGGCCGCAGCGCATGGTTAACCAACAGCACCGGCGGCGCGCTGAGCATCTCTTGCCGCTGCAGCGCCTGGCGCGCCTGTTCCAGCAGGCGATCGGCCAGCCCCGGCTCCAGACCACCGCCGCCCTGCAACGCCTGCAGCAACAGACGCTCCAGTTGGGTATCCAGACCGATGACCTGAATCTCGCCGTTGCCCGGGAACCACTGCTGCGTGATCGCCCGGCCCAGCGCCACCCGCACCACGGTGGTCAGTTCATAAGGATCGCTCTGCGCCGGAGCGTGCTCCGCCAACGTTTCGACGATGGTGCGCATATCGCGGATGGAGACGCGCTCGGCCAGCAGGTTTTGCAGCACCTTGTGCAGCGTGGTCAGTGATACCACGCCCGGCACGAAGTCTTCGGTCAGCTTCGGCATCTCCTGCGACACGCGATCCAGCAACTGTTGGGTTTCCTGGCGGCCAAACAGCTCACTGGCGAACTGGCCGATCAGGTGATTGAGGTGTGTCGCCACCACGGTGCTGGCTTCCACCACGGTAAAGCCCTGGATCTGCGCCTGCTCACGCAGTGCGCTGTCGATCCACACCGCCTCGAGCCCAAAGGCCGGATCGACGGTTTTGTCTCCCGCCAGCTCGCCCACGGCATTGCCGGGGTTGATCGCCAGCCAGCGGCCCGGCTGCGCTTCACCGCTGCCGATTTCGACGCCTTTCATCAGGATACGGTAGCTGGCAGGCGGCAGTTCCAGGTTGTCGCGAATGTGTACCACCGGCGGCAGATAGCCCATGTCCTGCGCGAATTTCTTGCGGATCCCGCGGATACGCCCCAGCAGCTCGCCGTTTTGTTGAAAATCGACCATCGGAATCAGCCGGTAGCCCACCTCCATCCCCAGCGGATCTTCCAACTGCACGTCGGCCCAGCTGGCTTCGGCGGCCTGCGGGTTGTCCGGCATCACTGGCTCTTCAACCGCTCTCGGCGCCTGTTGTTCACGGCCGCGCAGCCACCAGGCCAGGCCCAGCAAAGCGGCGGTAAACAGCAGGAACACCAGGTTCGGCATGCCCGGCACCAGGCCCAACAGCCCGAGCACCCCGGCGCTCAGCAGCATCACGCGCGGATTGTTGAACAGCTGGCCCACCATCTGCTCGCCGACGTCCTGATCGGTCGCGACGCGGGTGACGATAACGCCGGCGGCGGTGGAGATCACCAGCGCCGGGATCTGCGCCACCAGGCCGTCGCCGATGGTCAGCAGCGTATAGCTTTCCGCCGCCGCCCCCAGCTCCATGCCGTGTTGCACCACGCCGACCAACAGGCCGCCGACCACGTTCAGCACCATGATCATCAGGCCGGCGATGGCGTCGCCGCGCACGAATTTACTGGCGCCGTCCATTGAGCCGTAGAAATCGGCCTCCTGGGTGACTTCGGCGCGGCGTTTCTTCGCTTCGTCCTCGCCGATCAACCCGGCGTTCAGGTCTGCGTCGATCGCCATCTGCTTACCCGGCATGCCGTCCAGCACGAAGCGCGCGCCCACTTCGGCGATACGCCCCGCCCCCTTGGTGATCACCATGAAGTTGATCAACACCAGGATGATGAACACCACGATACCGATGGCGAAGTTGCCGCCCACCAGGAAGTGGCCGAAGGCCTCCACCACGCGGCCGGCGGCGGCGGAACCGGTGTGCCCTTCCAGCAGGATGATGCGCGTCGACGCGACGTTGAGCGACAAACGCAGCAGCGTGGAGAACAGCAGAATGGTCGGGAAGGCGGCGAATTCGAGCGTGCGCTGGGTGAACATCGCCACCAGCAGCACCATGATCGACAGCGCGATGTTGAAGGTAAACAGCAGGTCGAGGATAAACGCCGGCAACGGCAGCACCATCATCGACAGGATCAGCAGGATCAACACCGGGCCGGCCAACACCTGCCACTGCGTATCTTTAAAATTGCCCGGCAAACGAAGCAGGGAGGCCAAATTAGCCATCAGAGTCACTCTCTTTTGCAAAATCCAGTGCTTCCGGCACCGGTAAACGTTCAGGTTTTTTCGGGATCAGGCCGCCCTCGCGCCGCCAGCGGCGCAGCTGGTACACCCAGGCCAGCACTTCGGCGACCGCAGCATACAGGGTGGCCGGAATATGTTGCCCAATCTCGCTGTGTCGATACAGCGCACGCGCCAGCGGCGGCGCTTCCAGCATCGGGATGCGGTGTTCCGCGCCGAGCTCGCGGATGCGCAAGGCGATTTCACCGGCGCCCTTGGCCAGCACTTTCGGCGCACTCATTTTTTTATCGTTGTACTGCAACGCGACGGCGTAGTGCGTCGGGTTGGTGACGATCACGTCCGCCTTGGGCACATCGGCCATCATGCGGCGCCGGGCGATCGCCCGCTGCTGCTGACGAATGCGCCCCTTGACGTGCGGGTCCCCCTCCTGATCCTTGAATTCGTCGCGAATATCCTGCTTGGTCATCTTCAGCTTTTTGAAGTGGCTCCACAGCTGGTAGAACACGTCGAACGCCACCATCGGCGTCAATCCCAGCACCACCAGAAAACCGCAGAACAGAATCATCTGCAGCGCATTGCCCAACGCGTCGAGCGGCTGCTGGGTCATCAGATGCAGCATCGCCGCCCAGTTGTGCCACAGATAGAGGCCGGTCACCCAGCCGACCAGCGTCGCTTTCAGGATCCCTTTCAGCAGCTCGGCCAGCACCTGGCTGGAAAAAATGCGCTTCAACCCGGACAACGGGTTCAGCCGTTTCAAGTCGAATTTGATCGACTTGCCGCTGAACAGGATACCCCCCAACAGCATCGGCGCGGCGAGCGCCACCAGCACCAGCCCCGCCATGATCGGCAACAGCGCCAGCACCGCCTGGCGCAGCAACATGCCCAGCTGGCGCAGCATCTGTTTATCGTTGCTGACCATGCCGTGGTCGAAGTTCAAGCCCTGCGTGAGCATCGCCGCCAGCTGTTGCGCCATGTTGCTGCCGGACATCAGGATGATCGCCAGGCCCGAGAGCAGCATCAGTACCGAGGTCAGTTCGCGGGAACGCGGGATCTGGCCGTCTTCACGCGCCTTCTCCAGCCTGTGGGGCGTGGGGGCCTCGCTTTTTTCCAGATCGCTGTCTTCAGCCACGAAACGCCGTTCCTGTGTCGGGAGGGTAAAGAATGGCGGTCAGCATGCCAAAAAATTGGCGATGTCATTGACGGAACAACGGGGGAAAAGGCGGGTTATTTAGGGGATGAGACGAAAACTGCGCGGAATGTTGTCGGGGCGCGCCGCTGCGCGCCCCGATAAGCCTCAGAAACCGAGGCTGTCGAGCAGATCGTCGACCTGCGCCTGGTTGGCGATCACGCCGACGCCGTTCTGATCGAGCTGTGGGCCGTTCAGCAGGCTGTCGTTCGGCCGTTTTTCCTTCACCGGCTGCTCCGGCATGTTTTCCATCAGCACCATCAGCAGCTGCTTTTCGATCTCCTGCACCACGTCCATCATGCGCTTGATCACCTGACCGGTCAGATCCTGGAAGTCCTGCGCCATCATGATCTCCAGCAGCTGGGCGTTGGTGAAGGCCGTATGGCCCGGCACCTGATCCAGATACTGGCGCGTGTCGTTGACCAGAGAACGCGCGTCGTCCAGTTCGATAGGATTGGCGAACCACTCGTCCCAGCGCCCCTTCAACGCGTTCGCGCCGGATTCCAGCTCCGCCTGGCGCGGTTGCGCCGCCTCCACGCAGTTCAACGCCCGTTCCGCCGCCTGCGCCGTCATGGTTACGACATAGTCAAGACGGTCGCGCGCATCCGGGATCGCCTCTGCCGCCTGGGCGATCGCCTGATCGAGCCCCAATTCGCGCATGCTGTCGCGCAGCATTCGGGTCAGTTGGCCGATGCGGGAGATGATCTCTCCCGCGGTCGCTGCATCGCTGGCAGGCATTGGAATGTCTCTCATCGCCCTCTCCTTACATGCCCAATTTTTCAAATATCTTGTTGAGCTTTTCTTCCAGCGTCGCCGCCGTAAATGGTTTCACTACATAACCGCTGGCGCCGGCCTGCGCCGCCGCGATGATATTTTCTTTCTTGGCTTCCGCCGTCACCATCAATACCGGCATCGCGGCCAGCGCGCTATCGGCGCGGATGGTTTGCAGCAGCTCCAGCCCGTCCATGTTCGGCATGTTCCAGTCGGACACCACGAAGTCGAAGCCGCCGGCGCGCAGCTTGTTCAGCGCATCCGCGCCGTCTTCAGCTTCTTCGACGTTGTTGAAGCCCAGCTCTTTGAGCAGATTTCTGACGATGCGACGCATGGTGGAGAAGTCGTCCACAACCAGAAATCTGAGGTTCTTGTCTGCCATTGTTACTCCTGAAATAGTTAACCGTTTAATGATGCAAAACCGCAGGCCGCCGCGCGGCGAACCTGGGTCATATCGCCGCCGAGTAGACCCTGCGGACTAAAATCAAATGCGCAATGCCTGGCCGCCGGCGATCTGCGCCAACATGCGCTGGCTCATCCTGTCCAGCTCGACCACTTCGCTGACGCCGCCGCCGGCGATCGCCTCGCGCGGCATGCCGAACACCACACAGCTCGCCTCGTTTTGCGCCAGGGTATAGGCCCCGGCGCGGTGCATCTCCAGCATCCCCGCCGCCCCGTCGTTGCCCATGCCGGTGAGGATCACGCCCACCGCATTGCGGCCGGCATATTGCGCCACCGAGCGGAACAGCACGTCGACAGACGGACGATGGCGGTTAACCGCCGGGCCGTCATGCAGCTTCACCTGATAGTTGGCGCCGCTGCGCGCCAGCTCCAGGTGGCGATCCCCCGGCGCGATGTAGGCATGGCCCGGCAGCACGCGCTCGCCGTCCTCCGCTTCTTTCACCGTGATCTGGCACAGCTTGTTCAGCCGCTCGGCGAACGAACGGGTGAAACCGGGCGGCATGTGCTGGGTGATCAGCAGCGCCGGACTGGTGGCAGGCAGCGGCTGCAGCACCTGGCGGATCGCTTCGGTGCCGCCGGTGGAAGCGCCGATGGCGATCAGTTTTTCACTGCTCAGCAGCGGCGCGTGGCTGAGGATCGCCGGCGCCGGGCTGTTGGAACGCTGCGGCAGGCGCGCCCTGGCGGCGGTGCGGATCTTCTCGGCAATCAGCTCGCTGTAAGCCAACATGCCTTCGCGAATGCCGAGCTGCGGTTTGGTCACGAAGTCCACCGCGCCCAGCTCCAGCGCGCGCAGCGTGATTTCCGAGCCTTTGCCGGTCAGCGAAGAGACCATCACCACCGGCATCGGCCGCAGGCGCATCAGCTTCTCGAGGAAATCCAGCCCGTCCATGCGCGGCATCTCGACGTCCAGCGTCAGCACCTGGGGATTAAATTTTTTGATCAGATCGCGCGCCACCAGCGGATCCGGCGCGGTCGCCACCATCTCCATGTCGGCGTGGCCGTTCACGATTTCCGTCATCAGCTGGCGCATCAGTGCCGAATCGTCTACGCATAACACTCTGATTTTACTCATTACCTCTCCTTGGTCAGCCCATACACGGTCTGCCCACGCAAGTAGAAATCCCGGCTGATCTGGCTGAAATTCTCGGAGTGGCCGGCGAACATCAGCCCCCCCGGCTTAAGCAAGGGAACGAAGCGGCGCAGGATGCGCTCCTGCGTCGCCTTATCGAAATAGATCATGACGTTGCGGCAAAAAATGGCGTCGAACTGCCCCGGCAGCGCCCACTCCGGCGCCAGCAGGTTCAGCGGCTGAAAGTTCACCCGCGCCGCCAGTTCCGGCCGCACGCGCACCAGCCCCTGATGCGGCCCGGTGCCGCGCAGGAAATAGCGCTGCATTTGGGTCGGCGTCAGGGTGCGCAGATCTTCCTGGCGGTAAACGCCCGCTTCCGCTTTTTCCAGCACCTGCGTATCGATGTCGCTGGCCCAGACCTGGCAACTGCCGGCCCGCTGGCCCAATGCATCGCTCAGCGTGATGGCGATCGAATACGGCTCTTCGCCGGTCGAGGCCGCGGTGCTCCAGACGCTGTAGCCGTTCGGCCGCGAGCGCGCGTGTTCCGCCAGGATCGGGAAGTGATGCGCCTCGCGGAAAAAGGCCGTCAGGTTGGTGGTCAGCGCGTTGATAAACGCCTGCCACTCCGCGCTGTTCGGATCGCTTTCCAGCAGCGCCAGGTAGTCGCCGAAATCGTGCAATCCCAACAGCCGCAGCCGGCGCACCAGACGGTTGTAAACCATCTCGCGCTTATGCTCCGCCAGCACGATGCCGGCGCGTTGATAAATCAACTGGCTGATACGGCGAAAATGCACGTCCGACAGCGGCAGGCGCTGCACCATTTGCGACAACATCGACGCAGTATCCCGGTTAGAAGTTGACGGCGCCTGTTTCATGCCACCTCACCGGGGAAACACGTGCTGCTTATGCGGTTTAACAATCTTGGGCTTCCTTTACCACGGGTGAAACTGCGTTGTTGCTGTTACCTGGCGCGACGAAGTTATCGTCCGCCAGACGGAATACCGCGACCGCGTCAGCCAGGGTAATGGCCTGCTCTTCCAGCGCGGTGGCGGCAGAAGCGGACTCTTCCACCAGCGCGGCGTTCTGCTGGGTGACCTGATCCATCTGGGTCACCGCCTGCGTCACCTGCTCAATGCCGCGGCTCTGTTCATCCGAAGCCGACGCGATCTCGCCCATGATGTCGGTCACGCGGGTCACCGAACGCACGATGTCCTGCATGGTGGCGCCGGAGTTTTCCACCAGCACCGAGCCGTGTTTGACGCGGCTGACCGATTCATCGATCAGCACCTTGATCTCTTTCGCCGCCTGCGCGCTGCGGCTCGCCAGGTTGCGCACTTCGCCGGCGACCACGGCAAAACCGCGCCCCTGTTCACCGGCGCGCGCCGCTTCCACCGCCGCATTGAGCGCCAGAATATTGGTCTGGAAGGCGATGCCGTCGATCACGCTGGTGATGGCGCCGATTTTCTGCGAGCTGTTGGCGATATCGTGCATGGTGGTGACCACGTCACCGGCCAGTTCGCCGCCCTTGGCCGCAGTGGCCGAGGCGTCACGCGCCAGCTGAGATGCCTGCCGCGCATTGTCGGCGTTCTGTTTCACCGTGGCGGTCAGCTGTTCCATGCTGGCGGCGGTTTCTTCCAGCGACGCGGCCTGCTGCTCGGTGCGGGAAGAGAGATCGTTGTTGCCTTCGGCGATCTCTTGCAGGCCGATCAGAATCGACTCCGCCCCGTCGCGCACCGCGCCGACGGTGCCGATCAGCGACTGCTGCGTGCGTTGCAGGCTGGCGAACAGCATGCTGATTTCATTGCGGCCATACACCTGAATCGGCGTCGCCAAATCGCCGGCGGCGATGCGTTCAAAGTGGCTGCGGATCTGGTTCAGCGGCTGTACCAGCATGGTGCGTAACCACCACATAGCGCTGCCGGTCACCACGATCAGCATCAAGACCGCCCCCGCCAGCATCAGGCCCGCCAGCGTGAAGGAGAACTGGTTGGCGTCTCTGGCTTCGCTGATGTCGCCGTTGACCAACTGCAGGTACTGCACGAAGTCGGCTTCGAACAGGTCCTGGGTTTTCTGCGTCGGCTGGTCCATAAACGCCTGCAGCTCCCCTTTCTCCAGGAAGCCAATCAGCTCGCGCAGCGCGCCGCGCAGCCGCTCGTAGCTGGCCTTGGTGGTCGCCGTCTGCTGACTCTGTTGCTCACTGCTGCGCTCAACCGCCATGAACTGATTGAAATAGAGATCGGCCTTCTGCAGCGAACTGCGGGCGCTGCTCATCAATTCGTTCACCTGCTCCTGCGGCAGTTTCAGCGCCGCACGGGTGCCGGCGCGGTTCAGCGTATTGCGCGCCTGCAACAACGACACCCAGCTCAGGCTGAGCGAATCGCGCTGCTGGCTGCCGAGGGTGATGATGTCGAGGTTGTGGTTATCGGAACGAAACGCGGAATACGACAGGCCGCTGCTGGCCAGCTGCAGAACGCAGAAGGTCATCAACAACAGGAACAAGCTGGTAGAGATACGGATTCGGTTAAACACTGTGAACCTCCTTGCAGCCGGCCGGCGACCGGCCTACGTAGGGAAAAGGGCCGCTGCGAGAGAGGCCCGATACCGGTCAGAACGTTTCCCAGTTATCCTGCAGATCGCTGGCGTTCATTTTCTTATGATTGATTACCGGTGTTACCGTCGCCTTGCTGGTGGCAGGCGCTTTAAACTCTTCCTGGCCTTCCGGCCTCAGGCGGAATACCGCCACCGACTGGGTCAGCATGCTGGCCTGTTCTTCCAGCGCCGCCGCCGCCGAGGCGGATTCTTCCACCAACGAGGCGTTCTGCTGGGTCACGCGGTCCATTTCCGCTACCGCCTGGCCAACCTGATCGATCCCGCGGCTCTGCTCGTCAGAAGCCGAGGCGATTTCGCCCATGATGTCGGTCACGCGGGTAACGGCGTTGACGATGTCACCCATGGTTTCGCCGGCGCTTTCCACCAGCACGGAACCCATATCGACGCGGCTGACCGAGTCTTCGATCAGGCCTTTGATCTCTTTGGCCGCCTGTGCGCTGCGCTGCGCCAGGTTGCGCACTTCACCGGCCACCACCGCGAAGCCGCGACCCTGCTCGCCGGCGCGCGCCGCTTCCACCGCGGCGTTCAACGCCAGGATGTTGGTCTGGAAGGCGATGCCGTCGATCACGCCGGTGATATCGGCGATTTTCTGCGAGCTGCCGGCGATGTCGTGCATGGTCTGCACCACGTTGGCCACCACCTTGCCGCCCTTCTGCGCGGTTTCGGAGGCGCTCAGCGCCAGCTGTGAAGCCTGACGGGCGTTTTCGGCGTTCTGTTTCACCGTCGCGGTCAGCTGTTCCATGCTGGCGGCGGTCTCTTCCAGCGAAGCGGCCTGCTGCTCGGTGCGGGAGGAGAGATCGTTGTTGCCCGCGGCGATTTCCGACGCGCCGCTGTAGATGGCGTCCGCGCCCTGACGCACGCCGCTGACGGTTTCGATCAGTTCGCTTTGCATGTGTTTCAGGCTGGCCGCCAGCACGCCCATTTCGTTGCGGCTGGTGACGACGATCTGCTGAGTCAGGTCGCCGGCGGCGATCTGTTTGATGTGGTCAATCATGCGGTTCAGCGGGCGCACCAGGATATGATGGATGCCGGTCCAGGCGAGTACGATGACCGCCAGCACTACCACCAGCACCACGATCAGCGTCCAAATGGCCGAGTTGTACGAGCTGTTGCTGCCGTCGACCGCGATTTGGTACAGCTTGCCGTTTTGCTCCAGGTACAGGTTGTAGCTCTGCTCAAAGTTGTCCTGGTAGCTCTGCGTAGGCTGATCGAAGAAGGCGTTGATCTTGCCTTCGCCCAGCAGCTGAATCAGTTCGGAGAGCGCGCCGTACAGAATGTCGTACTGTTGCTTAACGCGTTCTGCCGACTGGGGATCCTGACGCGGATCCTGAGGGATTTTTTCGTAAGCGGCATAGTGTCTTTCCGCCCTGGCCAGCTCTTCCTTCGCCTTGGCCAGCAGTTCATCAATGGTGGCGCCGCTGCCGATCTTATTGGTATCCATCATGTAGCGAATACCGGCACGGTTCAGGGAGTTGCGCGCCTGCAGCAGGTCAACGCGGCTTTCACTCAGCTGCAGCTGCTGCTGGCGGATAGTTTGCAGGACGGTAAAGTTTTCCTTATCGCTTTTCAGCGAGGAGAAAAAGAGTCCGCCCGAAATCAACTGCAAGGCGCCAAACAGCACCAACACCAGCAACAGGCTGGTGACCACCTTCATACGATTTAACATGATTTCCCTTGTTGAAGCCCGCGCAGACAGGCTCTGATGACGTTGAATGTGAGAGTTATCGGCGCCGTGCGGCAAAACTTTATGCGGGAAAGTAACTATTTTTAGTGGGGGTTCCGGGCGCGGTCTGCGGCGCCGCGACAGGTCAGGAAGAGTGATGGATGAAGGGGGCAGCGCCCTGCCCCCTGGCGTCATGAATCAGACGCTTTTCGCCACGCTGTCGACCAGCGACATCTCTTCGCTGCTCAGCAGCTTTTCGATATCCACCAGGATCAGCATGCGCTCGCCCAGCGAACCGAGACCGGTGAGGTATTCGGTCGCCAGCGTCACCGCGAACTCCGGCGCCGGGCGGATCTGCTCGGCGGTCAGCGACAGCACGTCGGAAACGCCGTCGACCACGATGCCCACCACGCGCTGACCAAAGTTCAGCACGATCACCACGGTGTTTTCATCGTAAGACACGCTTTGCTGCGAGAATTTCACCCGCAGATCGATGATCGGGACAATCACGCCGCGCAGGTTGGTGACGCCCTTGATGAACGCAGGCGTGTTGGCGATGCGGGTCACCTGATCGTAGCCGCGAATTTCCTGCACCTTGAGGATATCGATGCCGTACTCCTCATTGCCCAGGGTGAAAATCAGAAACTCTTGCCCTACCGTTTCGCCAGCCAATTTGCTGACGGCTGCCAATCCTGCCATATCATTCACCTTTTAAATCAATAAACTCATTATTATGCGGCGGCGTCCGTCAGACGCTTTTCACGGTTCAAGGTTTGCAACGCCGAGACATCGACGATCAAGGCCACGCTGCCGTCGCCCAAAATGGTTGCGGCGGAGATGCCCGGCACTTTGCGGTAGTTGCTTTCCAGATTCTTCACCACCACCTGGTGCTGGCCGATCAGTTGATCCACCAGCAACGCATAGCGGCGGCCGGCGCTTTGCAGGATAACGACGATGCCCTGTGTGGCGTCGGTTTTGGCGCCGTCCACTTCAAATACCCGATACAGTTCCACCAGCGGCAGGTATTCGCCGCGCACCTGCAGCACACGTTCACCCCCGGCCAGCGGGTGCAAGTCTTCCGCCTGCGGCTGCAGCGATTCCATCACCGCGTTCAGCGGCAGGATGAAGACTTCGTCGTTCACCTTGACCGACATGCCGTCGAGGATCGCCAGCGTCAGCGGCAGCAGGATGCGGATGGTGGTGCCTTTGCCGGCCTGCGAACGGATCTCGACGTGGCCTCCCATCTCCTGAATATTCCGTTTCACCACGTCCATGCCGACGCCGCGGCCGGAAACGTCGGTCACCTGCTCGGCGGTGGAGAAGCCCGGCGCGAAGATCAGCATGCCGACCTCTTCGTCGCTCATGCTGTCGCTCACCGCCAGCCCTTGCGACGCGGCCTTGGCGAGAATTTTTTCGCGGTTCAGGCCGGCGCCGTCGTCGATGACTTCAATACAGATGTTGCCGCCCTGGTGTTCGGCCGACAGCACCAGATTGCCCACCGCCGACTTGCCGGCGGCGATGCGGGTGGCCGGCTCTTCGATACCGTGATCGAGGCTGTTGCGCACCAGGTGCGTCAACGGATCGATGATGCGTTCGATCAGGCTCTTGTCCAGTTCGGTGGAACTGCCCTGCAGCGTCAGCTCCACCTGCTTGTTCAGCTTGCCGGCCAGATCGCGCACCAGGCGCGGGTAGCGGCTGAAGACGTATTCCATCGGCATCATACGGATCGACATCACCGACTCCTGCAGATCGCGCGCGTTACGCTCCAGCTGGCTCATGCTGTTCAGCAGGTCGCCGTGGTTGACCGGATCGAGCGTGCCGGAGCGCTGCGCCAGCATCGACTGGGTGATCACCAGCTCGCCCACCAGGTTGATCAGCTGATCCACCTTTTCCACCGCCACGCGAATGCTGGTGGACTCGCTCGCCTTGGCGCGCGCTTTCGGCGCTTCCGCCGCTGCGGCGGCCGGTTTGGCGGCAGGCGGCGCGGCGCTGGCGACCGGCGCTGGCGCAGGTTCCGGCACGGCGACCGCTGCCGGCAAGTTCGCTTCTGCGGCGGCCGGTTCGCTCGGCGTCGGCGTCGAGAAGCTGATTTGTTCCGGTTCCAGCACGAAGCACAGCACGGCGCTGATGTCGTCTTCGCTGGCGGAGGTGAGCAACGTCACGTCCAGACTGTGTTCCGTTTGATGAGGGTCTTTAACCTCGCCGAGGTTGCCCAGCTCTTCCAACATCAAGGGAATTTCACTGGCTTTCAGCCCGTTCAGGCTGATGCGCATGCCGCCTTCAATCGCCGCCGGCGCGGCCGCCGGCTTCACGACAGGCTGCTGAACGGCCGGTTGAGCCGCGGGCGCCGCCTGCTGCTGTTGCGCTTCCAACGCCAGCTGGCGCAGCGCCTGGCAAATGTATTCAAAGCTTTCGGCGTCAGGCTGTTGCGAGGTTTTATAGGCGTCCAGTTGCTCCTGCATAATGTCTTTGGTTTCCAGAAACAGGTTGATAATCTCGGTGCTCAGGCTCATTTCCTGGCGTCTTGCACCGTCCAGCAGGTTCTCCAGCAGGTGGGTGGTTTCCTGCAGCACCGAAAAGCCAAAGGTCGCCGCGCCGCCCTTGATCGAGTGCGCCGCGCGGAAGATGGCGTTCAACGGCTCGATATCGGGGGCCAGCGGATCCAGCTCCAGCAGATGTTGCTCCATGTCGGCCAGCAACTCGTCCGCCTCATCAAAGAAGGTCTGATAAAAATCGCTAATGTCCATGCTCACGGGGTCACCTCTGGCTGTGAGTCGCGGTTAGTCGGTGCGGGTGCGGCCGCCGGTTGTTCCGGCGCCTGATCGGCCGGGGCTATCGCCGGGGATGCCTGCGCTGGGACGCTCGGCGCTGGCGTTGACGCCGCCGGCTCCGGGGCTGCCGCCGAGTGCTCCGGCGTTTGGCTGGCCGGTGCAGTTGCCGACGGCGCCAGCTGTTTCAGGCTGTCCGGCTGGGCGATATCCATCGCGTTGCTTTCGGCATTTTCATGTTCGATGCCTTCTTGCGTTTGCTTATTCAGCACCAGCACGGTGATGCGACGGTTAATCGCGTCATCGGCGCCGTGCTGTTTCAGGCTCATGGTGGCCGCCATGCCCACCACCCGCAGCACCTTGCCTTCCGCCAGGCCGCCGGCGATCAGCTCGCGTCGGGAGGCGTTGGCGCGATCGGCCGACAGTTCCCAGTTGCTGTAGCCGCGCTCGCCGCTGGCGTAAGGGATATCATCGGTGTGGCCGGACAGGCTGATCTTATTCGGCAAATCGTTGAGGATCGGCGCTATCGCCCGCAGAATATCGCGCATGTAGCTCTCGACCTGCGCGCTGCCGGTTTTGAACATCGGCCGGTTTTGGCTATCGATAATCTGGATGCGCAGCCCTTCGTCCATCATGTTGATCAGCAGATGCGGGCGCAGCGCCTTCAGGCGCGGATCGGACTCAATCAACTCATCCAGCTTTTCGCGCAGCTTGTTCAGGCGCAGCTCTTCGGCGCGCTTGTCCGGCGAATCGACCTGCTTTCTCACCAGGCCGTGCTGCTGCGTAGGATCGTCGCCGCCGCCCGGGATCGGGCTGCTTTCGGAGCTGCTCTTGTCACCGCTGGTCAGGGCCACCTTGAGCGGCGTGCGGAAATATTCGGCGATTTGCGTCAGCTCCTGCGGGCTGGCGATCGCCAGCAGCCACATCACCAGGAAGAACGCCATCATCGCCGTCATAAAGTCGGCATAGGCGATCTTCCAGGAGCCGCCGTGATGGGCGGCATGATGCGACTTGCGCTTTCTGACCAGAACGACCGGATGATTCTGTTTCATGCTTCTTCTTCTTCCGTCACCTGCTGCGCTGGCGCTTTCACGCGGCGCACGTGTTCTTCCAGCTCAACGAAAGAAGGACGTTCGGTGGTATACAGCGTTTTGCGGCCAAACTCGACGGCGATCTGCGGCGCGTAACCGTTCAGGCTCGACAGCAGCGTGACCTTGATGCACTGCATCATCTTGACGTTTTCGGCGCTCTTCTGGCGCAGCAACGTGGCCAGCGGCGAGATGAAGCCGTAGGCCAGCAAAATGCCGAGGAAAGTACCGACCATGGCGTTGGCGATCAGCGCGCCCAGTTCCGCGGCCGGCCGATCGGCCGAAGCCAGGGCGTGCACCACCCCCATCACCGCCGCGACGATACCGAACGCCGGCAAGGAGTCGCCCACCATCGCCAGGCTGCCGGCGGGCACTTCGCTTTCCTGCTCGTAGGTTTCGATCTCTTCGTCCATCAGCGCTTCGATCTCGAACGCATTCATATTGCCGCTCACCATCAGCCGTAAATAGTCGGTAATGAACTCCACCAGGGTGTTATCGGCAAGGATGCGCGGATAATTAGAAAAAATTTCACTTTCTTGCGGATTATCGATATCGAACTCGAGCGACAGCATGCCCTGCTGGCGCGATTTGGCCAGCAAGCGGAACAGCAGCGCCATCAGATCCATGTACAGATCTTTGTTGTATTTGGAACGGCGCATCAGCCGCGGCAGCGCGCGCAGCGTGGCTTTGATTGCCTTGCCGTTGTTGCCGACGATGAAAGCGCCGACCCCCGCCCCGCCGATAATCAGAAACTCCGCCGGCTGATACAACGCACCGAGATGGCCGCCCACGATCAGGTAGCCGCCAAACACCGCACCCAATACCACCAGATAACCCAAAATAACTAGCACACGCATTCCTTAAATTAACAAAGTGGATGGAAGGTGGGGCAAACGCGCCCTGGCGCGACAGACCAGGCTGCGTGTCTGGGGGCGGCATGCCGCCCCTGCGTATCACACGTCGGTATTCATTGCCGAGAGCCGGCAATGTGGCGGCTCAAATGGCGCGTTTGACCTGCTCGTCCAGCAGTTGAGGAATAATATCGGCCAGTTGCGGCGAAAGTTTACGTCTTTTTACGGCGCGGGATGGGGGTTGGCATAAACTGCAGATGAAACCGTTCAGCGGCTGGTGCGCGTGGGTGATAAATGCGCCGCCGCAGCAGCTGCAGGCAGAGAGCTGCAGCATGCCGCTGTCGACGAAACGCACCAGCGTCCAGGCACGGGTCAGCGCCAGCAACGGCGCCTCGCCGGCCTGCTGAGGACACTGCTCCAGGTAGAGGCGATAGGCTTTGATCACCGCCTCCACTCCGCTGCACTGCCCGCTTTTCATCAGAAACAGGTAGGCGTTGTAAAACATCGACGAGTGAATATTTTGTTCCCAGGTCATAAACCAGTCGGTTGAGAACGGTAACATTCCTTTTGGCGGCGGGCTGCCGCGTAACTCCTTGTAAAGTTTAATCAAGCGCCCGCGGCTAAGCTGGGTTTCGCTCTCCAGCATTTGCAATCGGGCTCCCAGCGAAATCAGCTCCATGGCGAGCTGAATGTCCTTGGCTTCTTGAACGATACTTTTCTCAACCATCATCAGGCTCTTTTCTTCGTCGGGCTAGCGTCTTTACTCGATAGCTCTTGCAGTAAATGGCTTGATAGCAAAATGCCGGTATGGATTTGTTGCAGATCGTCGACGCGCGACTCTTTGGTCAGGCGTTCGATGGTCTGGCTTTCGTTAAAGCGGAAGTGGCAAACCAGCTGGTTGGTCTCGGCCAGTTTCACCATTTGCGGCAAAGTCAGCTGCGCCAGCGCATCGGCCATGGCTTCATCAATACCAAGACGGAACATCGCGGAGGCTTTTTCATCGTTGATCAAACGCTGTGCTAAAAGTAAATATGACAGATTGATGTCATAAATATGCTTAAGTAATTCAGACGTACCCATATTCCCCATCCCGACAGACTATGTTTAAAAACATACGCTGGGTGATAAATTTTATCGCCCGTGACCTGGGTTGTTTCCCAAAGCTGGCAAATTAATCTCTCAAAAACGACTGCTATAATTTTCAACAATCGCTAAATTTGACACTGTTCAGTATTTGCTACGAGCGTAAACCAACGTGTATGGATGTACAGCATTCTGCTTCGATAGTGTTTAGTCACCATGAAACTATTTTTACAAATTTAATAAGATTATTCCTAAAGCAGCGCAACTCTACCCCCGAACCATTAGCACACACAATGTAAGTGAGAGGCAATTTTAAATACAATGTGACATAGATCACAAAAATAAAAAATAATTAAGCCAAATACACCCAAATACGCTCACTTATTAACCGCCATTTTGTTCACAAAACAGCCATAGGTAAAAAAACGTCTTAAAAACAATGTTTATCCGCCAAAAAATTATCTTTTTTAGATCAATTCGAACAAAAGCATCACCAAACCAAAATAACAGAACAAAAAATCTGCATATAGGCGACAAACTCAGTATAAATAACCATTTGAGTTACTAAAAAATATCCAAGCTGAAAAATAACCTGCGTAAACTATAAGGTTATTAGCTATCGGATTTGACTTAAGCCCTCAGCCTGAAGCTGTTCTAATTTTCCGCATCAGGTGATTATGGCTTATCAATGATTCGCAGGCG
This sequence comes from Serratia sp. TSO36, assembly GCF_057808395.1. Taxonomy (NCBI): domain Bacteria; kingdom Pseudomonadati; phylum Pseudomonadota; class Gammaproteobacteria; order Enterobacterales; family Yersiniaceae; genus Serratia; species Serratia sp. TSO36. The sequence continues at coordinate 422,500 of NZ_JBJZOU010000015.1, forward strand.
TAGTGAACAAGCTAACAGACGTAACGATATGTTTCCGTATTAGCGCGATGCAAGAATGCTTTTTCTACATTAGAGTTCCCCAAAACGACATATCGGCAGCAATCCATAAAACTTTAATGCCTTTTATTTCTTTTTCTGTCGCCGTGATAATTCTCTCTCCCCCAGAGATTATTTACATGGCTTACGTTTTCATCACTTCATTGTCATAAAATAAAACGCAGTTTTGTTTTACTCTTCATATTTCCCCATCGAGAAAAACGGCTTTTCAGCGCAAGCGACGACGACAAACACCGCCCAATGCCGCAGCGGCACCACGGACGGTGAAAAAATCACCGCAAAAGATGGCCTGGCGCGGCGCCGCGAGCTTGTGCACGGCAAGAACGACGACGCGTCGGCCGTCAGCCGCCCTGAGACTTTCCCTATTTATCCGTTTATCAGCAGGATGAGATTGCTGACGGCGCACTGGCATATTATGATTTATCAAAGCGCCGCTACGTGCGGCGTGACATCATTACCCGGTGCAATTTATCTACTTGAAATGATTTTTGTCAGGTCGTACATCGCTGCCTCGACGGCGTCGCCGTGAGCCGCCGATGTGTTATTCACCCGGCTTTAACTATTAACAGGCTATATTTTAATCATGACCGATACGCTCGAATATCTGCTGACATTCCGTAAATGCTCCTCTTTGGACAGCCTGGAGAAGGTGTACGACAAACTGAACTACTCCATTGAAAATGATAAAGAAATGAGCAACATGTACCGCGCCGCCGACCACCGTCGCGCCGAGCTGGTTGCCGGTAAATTGTTCGATCTGGGCAAGGTGCCGAAAACGCTGTGGGCGCAGGTGCTTTAATTCAGTGAAATTACGTGCGGCAACGGTTTTATCTTTTATTGCTATATAACCGGGGTAAATTCGGCTTTTATTGCCGCGCGTGATGCGAAACACATTTATTCCCCCCGCCAGGCTCTACCCTTTATCCGACGCAGTACCTCCGCCAAGGCCGCCGATGCGGCAGCCTGAAATGCGATGGATACAACAAGGAGTGGGATATGGGGTATCAAAACGTTCTGGTCACCGTCGCCGTTGCCCCTGACAGCCACCGCCTGGTGGAAAAAGCCGTCTCCATCGTCCGCCCTTACGGCGGCAGTATCACCTTGTTAAGCACCCTCGCCAACCCGGAAATGTACAATAATTTCGCCGGGCCGATGCTGGGGGATTTGCGCTCGTTGATGGAGGAGGAAACCCGGCTGTTTATGGAGGAACTGCGTCAACGCGCCGGCTACCCGATCGCCGATGCGCTGATCGTGCACGGCGAGCTGGGTGACAGCCTGGAATACGCCAGCCGCCGTCAGCCGTTCGACCTGCTGATCTGCGGCAATCATCGCGACGGCATGATGAATAAGGTCTCCTGTTCCGCCGCCCGCTTTATCAATATCAGCCATATCGACGTGCTGATCGTTCCGCTCTAAGGCTAAGCACATTCGGTAACGTTGCCTTGCCGCCCCTGGACTAGGCTTAACGCATCTTGTTTGTCGCAACGCAAAGGAGCTTTCGATGTCCCCTTCTTCTCAACAGAACCGCCGCTTCCTGCTGGCCTCGCGTCCGCACGGTGAACCGACGGCGGCCAACTTCCGTCTCGATACCGTCCCCGCACCGCAGCCCGGCGCCGGACAGCTGGTGCTGCGCACCGTTTATCTGTCGCTGGATCCTTATATGCGCGGGCGCATGAGCGATGCCCCCTCCTACGCGCCGCCGGTGGAGATCGGTCAGGTGATGGTGGGCGGCACGGTATCGCGCGTAGCGGCTTCACAGCATCCCGATTTCAACGTCGGCGATTGGGTGTTGGGTTATGACGGCTGGCAGGATTACGCCCTGTCTGACGGCAGCGGCCTGCGCAACCTCGGCCCGCACCTGCCGCATCCTTCCCGCCTGCTGGGCGTGCTGGGCATGCCGGGATTTACCGCTTACATGGGGCTGCTCGACATCGGCCAACCGCAGGCGGGGGAAACGCTGGTGGTGGCCGCCGCCAGCGGTGCGGTCGGTTCGGTGGTCGGCCAAATCGGTAAGCTGAAAGGCTGCCGCGTCGTCGGCGTCGCCGGCGGGGCGGAAAAATGCCGCTATGTGGTGGAAGAGTTGGGTTTCGACGCCTGCATCGATCACCGCGCCCCTGACTTTGCCGAACAGCTGGCGGCCGCCTGCCCTAAAGGCATCGACATCTATTACGAAAACGTCGGCGGGGCGGTGTTCGACGCCGTACTGCCGCTGTTGAACACCAAAGCGCGCATTCCGGTGTGCGGCATCATCGCCCATTACAATGCCACCGGGTTGCCTGCGGGGCCGGACCGCTTGCCGCTGCTGGAGGGGCTGATCCTGCGCAAACGCATCCGTATGCAGGGCTTTATCATCTTCGACGACTACGGCTCACGCTTTGACGAGTTCTTGCAACAAATGAGCAGTTGGGTCGAGGAGGGGAAAATCAAGTTCCGCGAGGACATCGTCGACGGGCTGGAGCAGGCGCCGCAGGCGTTTATCGGCCTGCTGCAGGGCAAGAACTTCGGCAAGCTGGTGATCCGCGTCGCCGACGAGTAACCGGTAACAGGGCGTGGTACACCACGCCCTGCTTTTAATGCACGGCACCGTCGCCGAATCGCACATCCTCCTCTACCGTCAGCGTCACCTGCACGATAGTGCGCACCGCTTCCACCATCGTCGCCAGCGCCATACTCGGCTTGCCCGGATGCGCCGCCGCCAGTGCATGGCTGTACGGGACATGCACGAATCCGCCCCTGACCCTCGCGTGCTGCGTCTCGAGATAGTGCCGCAGACCGTAAAAAATATGGTTGCAGTTATAGGTACCTGCCGTATAAGAGACCGCCGCCGGGATCCCCTGTCGGCGCAGCTGCTGCACTGCGGCCTTGACCGGCAACGTGCTGAAATACCCCACCGGCCCGCCGGCCACCACCGGTATATCGACCGGCTGTTTACCGGCATTGTCGGGAATGCGGGCATCGATCAGATTGATGGCCACCCGTTCCAGCGATATCTCGGCCCGGCCGCCGGCCAGGCCCAGACAAATCACCGCCAGCGGCTGCAGCGCCTCAATCGCCGCGATCAATTGCTGATTAGCCTCGCCCAACACGCAAGGCAGCTCGAGCGCCGCGATCTCCGCGCCGGCAATATGTTCACCGGCCAACGCCTGCGCAATCTGCCAGGAAGGATTCACCGCATCGCCATCGAACGGCTCAATGCCGGTGATCAAGACTTTGTTCATCATTTCCCCTGATTGAAGGCTAAATTCGTGTACTTCCAGCCTAGAGAACGCAGTATGATTCTGGAAATGGATTATCTGTATATAGAGTATTCATAAAATGAATTTGGCCAACGTCGATCTCAACTTGCTGGTGGTGTTCGAGGCGTTATATCAGACGCGCAATGTCACCGCCGCAGGCCGGCGTCTTAACCGCGCCCAGCCCTCCGTCAGCAATGCCTTGGCACGGCTGCGCACGCTGCTGAACGATCCGCTGTTTGTTCGCAGCGGCGGCGGCATGGCGCCTACACCACGCGCCCATCAGCTTATGCCGCAGATACAGCAGGTGCTTGAACAGATCCATCTGGCGTTGGCGCCCCCTGCCCGTTTCGATCCGGCCACCGCCGGGCAACGGCGCTTTACGCTGGCGGCCGGCGACTATGCCGATATCCTGCTGCTGCCCGCTATCATCAGTCGGTTACGTCAGACAGCACCCGGCATCGATATTCGCGTTTCGCGCCTGGATCGCCACAATATTTACCAGCAACTGGATCGCGGCGAGGTGGATATCGCGCTGGGAGGGCACCTTGCCGGAGCGGAAAGCCACTATGTGCGCACGTTGTTTGAAGAACATCTGGTGTGTATCGCCAGCCGTTCACACCCACAGTTGGCGGATGGCCGCTGGGATCTGGCACGCTACCTCAGCCTGCCGCATGGGCTGTACGCACCGGCAGACGACGGCTCTGCCAGGGGATTGGTCGACCGGCGCCTGGCGGAAATCGGCGGTCAACGGCGCGTCGCCGTAACCTTTTCACATATTGCCGCTCTGCCGGCTGTGGTCGCCGACAGCGATCTGATCGCCACCCTGGCCGCCAGCGCGGCCCGGCATTTTTCCGATCCACAACGCGTACGCATTCTCCCGCTGCCCGACGAGTTGGCCATCGCGCCTTTCCCCATTGAGCTAATCGCCGGCAGGCAGGCGCAACGCGACCCGGCGTTAATCTGGCTCTGTGAGCTGATAGTCCAACTCTCCTTCGCCCCCTCCCTACGTTAACGACGACATTCGCTGCATTTTCAACCGTTCGAACGCATGTTCCAGGGCTCGCCGGTGGGCTCTGAGAGGTCTGCCAAATAGGAATCATCCGAATTAACATTCGCCAAATTTATATATTTGATCATCTTTAACTGGCAAATGGTAAGGATAAAAAACAGTCAGTGACTTTTTTTACGTAAAAAAAGAGTTGTTTTATAAACACGTTGACTTAAGTGTTACAGATTTATTTTTTGGTATTACCAATTATCCAATAATTTGAGATAAAAAATGATCTGCTCGCATGTATATGTTTTAGATGATTAAAACCAAGATCGTGAGCAAGTTAACGAATTGAGCATTGATCCACAAGGCTATTTTGCAAATGCAGAGCTCTATTGTAGACTGCACAAATCGTGCCTTTGTGTAAACTTTGTTAAATCTTTCGTCAGTTCCTGTCTCCATTCGTGACAGATACGCCATCGGGATCGCGCGTCAATTCTCGTGCGGTAGCTATGCCTAAAGCGGGGAATAGTATGGATCGCCTTATCATTGCGCACACGCCTTTGCCCTCCCACCAGCTGTTGTTCAGAAGCCTTTCCGGTGAGGAAAAACTGGCCGGATTGTTCGAGTTCGACGTCGAGCTGCTCAGCCCCGACAATCGGCTCGATCTGAAAGCGCTGCTGGGACAAAAAATCACGTTGGAGCTGCGGGGCAATCCGCTGGCGCCGCGCTATCTCAACGGCAATATCACGCGCATGACCCTCTCCGGAAGGGAAGCCGGCGGCAACCGTTACTATATCTACCGCGCCGTGCTGCGCCCCACGCTGTGGTATCTGACGCAAAACCGCGATTTTCGCATCTACCAGGAAAAGACCGTTCCCGACATCCTGACTCAGGTGCTGGGGCAGTATCAGGTGAAAATCGATAACCGCCTGAGTTACGACTACCGCATCTGGGGGTACTGCGTGCAGTACCAGGAGAGCGATTTCGATTTCATCAGTCGCCTGATGGAGCACGAAGGCATCTATTACTATTTCACGCACCAGCAAGACGGCCATACGCTGGTGCTGGCTGACGCGCCGTCGGCGCATCAGGAACTCGCCGGCTACGCCAGCATTCCCTATCAGCTCGCGGAAGGCGGCCTGGTGGAAAACAAAGACAGCATCAACAGCTGGAGCGTTTCGGACGCCATCACGCCCAGCCTGTATAGCCTGGATGACTACGATTTTCGCAAGCCGCGCGCGCGGTTGCTGGAGGCGCGGCAGAATCCCGCCTCGTTCGCGCAGGACAAAGCCGAGGTGTTCGACTGGCCCGGGCGTTATACCGATCACGCCCACGGCCAGTTTTACGTCAAGGTTCGCCAGCAGGAGTTCGAAGCGCAGCACGAGCAGATGAGCGGCGAAGGCAGTTCGCAGGGCATTGCGCCCGGCTACCGTTTTCAACTGATCCAGGCGCCGCGTATGGAGGACAACCGCGCCTACCTGGTGGTCAGCGCGCATTACTTCATGCAGGAAAACAGCTACGCCAGCAATGATAACGACGTCGGCGAGCAGCGTACCGAATTTCAGGTCGTTCCGGCGGACATCAATTGGCGCCCGGCGCGCATCACGCCCTGGCCGAAAACCCACGGCCCGCAAACTGCCGAAGTGGTGGGGCCGGAAGGCGAAAGCATCTGGACCGATAAGTATGGCCGGGTGAAACTCAAATTCCGTTGGGATCGCCACGGCAGCGGCAATGAAACCAGTTCCTGCTGGGTGCGCGTCTCCAGCGCCTGGGCCGGCTGGAAATACGGCGGGATCCAGATCCCGCGCGTGGGCGAAGAAGTGGTGGTCGACTTTATCAACGGCGATCCGGATCGCCCTATCATCACCGGCCGCGTTTACAACGAAGACAGCATGCCGCCGTGGGATCTGCCCGGCGACGCCACCAAAATGGGCTTTATGAGCCGCAGCAAAGGCGGCGGCGCCGACAACGCCAGCTTCCTGTTCCTGGAAGACTCGCCCGGCAACGAATCTTTCGACATGCACGCCGAACGCAACATGAACATGACGGTGGAAAACGACAAGAACGTCAATATTGACGGCAGCCGCACCACCACCATCGGCCGCAAGCAGGACGACACCGTCACCGGCGACGCCACGTTCCTGTACAAAGCGAAACGCACCACCACCGTCGATGGGCTGGAAACCGCCAACCTGAACGCCCACCAGACGGTGAACATCAAAGGCGGCCGCGACCTGACGATTATCGACGGCGGCGATAAAATCGACATCACCGGCAATCAGTCCTTTAAGCTTGACGGCGCGCAGACGCAAAACATTACGCAGGCCCAACACGTCACGGTGAAGGGCAATCAGACCCTCGACATTACCGAAGGGCAACAAACCAGCACCATCAAGCAAGGGCAAACGGTCAACATCACCTCCGGCGGGCAGCACACCACCATCACCGCCGGCGGGCAGGAATTGACGGTTAAAGGCGGCGGCCAAACCGCTACCGTCACCGGGAATGTCACCGAGACCTACAAAAACGATCAGAGCACGACGATCACCGGTACGCTGACCATCAAAGCGAAAACGATCAACATCACCAGCGCGGACGGCGTGTCGGTGCAGACACCGAGCTGGAAAGATAACTGCCACGGTTGGAAATGGGTGGCGACCGGAGCCAACTTCGCCTTCTACGGCTCCAATCTTGCGTTGACAGGAGCCAGCCTGAAACACACGATGCTGGATATCTCGCACAATCCGCTGGCGATCAGCAAAACCAATTTCAAGCTCAGTAACGATCCCATGACGTTCACTCAGCTTGGCGCGCTGGTGACCAACGGCGCCTTACGGTTGAGCACCAAGGCGCTGGCGATCTTTTTATAAAGGGACTCCCATGTCGAAGGCCAAAAATGTTCTCACCGTTATCGGGTTGATTTTATTGGCTCCTATCCTCAGCCTGGTGGGTTTTTTCAAATTCATCACGGTCGATATCTGGGGTTATTTCAAACATATCGGTTCTTCCCTCAGCGTGATGGAGAACGGTATTTCCGCCTCCGGGCAAATCGTCAGCATTCGCCAGACCAACCTGTGGGACGGGAATCGGCCGGTCTGCGAAGTCGAAGTCAAATACATCGCCCAAGACGGAAAAAACCATACGGCCGTGGCGAAAGGCCCAATTAGCGTCGTGGATCTGCCGCGTTATCAGCCGGGCCATTTCACCGCGATCAAGTACGATCCGAAGAACCCCAAAAAAGCGGTGATCGAAGAGCTTTCCCGGCTTTGAGCGAAAAGGCTCCTTTCAATCACGCGATCCGATTGCAACGCTCTGCCAACGGCTTATCGTTCATCGGTTCGCTAACTCACCTTGCATAAGGAAGTGTCACGATGGGCGCGTTCATTGCCTTTTCGACGCAGGACAGCCTCTGGGGACAAATCCTGTTTACCTTCTTTGGCATCCTGGTTGGCTGCGTCTTGCTCGCCGCGATCGGCAAAACCCTTTTGTCGGCCAGCCGAGCGGCCGCGTTGCCTGCGCGGTTGCTGATCTTTGTCGCGCTGATGCTGGCGCTGCTGAAATACAACCAGCAGGTGATGTCTGCGGTGAATGCCCCCGCAGAATTGATCGGGTTCCTGATTTTGCCCGGTTTTTTGATGGGTTACCTGGGTGCGGCGCCCACCGGCAGACTGGCACTGGCGATAGAGCTGCCCTGTTTTGCGGCGCTCGCCGCGCTGCTGATTCTGGGCACCGCCGACGTCGAATTTTTTGCCCCCTATCACCTGGAGAGCGCCGGCCAATTTATCGCCAAGGCGATCGCCGCGGCATTGTCCGTCGCCGCCGTGCTGTTGGCTCGCGGAATAAACGGGAAGGACGGCGCACTGTCCTCTTGATCATCCCTTTCGAAGCGGGGCCCTCCCCGCATTAACGATCGGCGCTGAACGCCGCATCGTTTTCTTCATCTGTTGTGACATAGCCTGATATCTATTAAACCGAAAAACGGATTGTTTTTGAGCAGCAGCCTGGCTGCCAGCTGATATCCACAGGAAGCTTTACACACACAATGAAAGTCGTAAAACCTCTGCGCCTCAGCGCGCTTCATCGCCCCTTCTCTTGGCAAGGGCAAAACCATCTGGGCGTTTCCGTTTTGGCCTTGGCCGATATGGGGGCTTCCCCGCGCCTGCGCCCCGAACCGGAGCTGTGGCAGTTGGCCGCTGAAGAACTCACGCTGAGCGGCGGCGTGCTCGATTTGGCTATCCCCAAAGCCTGCGCGGAGTTTCTCGCCACCGGTAACGCCTACACCCACCATCAACAAGACAAAACCGCTTGCGCCGTAAAGATCCAGCTGGATTCGCTGGAAAAAACGCTGGTGGTTTTCGGCGATCGCCATTGGATCAACGATCGTCCCTCCACTCCCCTCCCTTTTGCAGAAATGCGTCTGGACTGGCGCCGGGCTTACGGCGGCACCCAGTTCGCCGATAATCCGCACGGCATCGGCGCCACTCCAGAAACATTTCCGCAGGGCCGCATCCATCGCCTACCCAATGTTGAACCGCTGCAGGGGCGCCTCGCGTCTCCTCGGCAAAGCGCGCAACCGGCAAGCTTTGACGCGTTGGATATCACCTGGCCGCGCCGCTTCTCCCGCATCGGTAAAAACTACGACGCCGACTGGTTGAAAAACGGCTTTCCCGGCTTCGCCAACGATATCGACTGGCGCCTGTTCAACATGGCGGAAAGCGATCAGCAGTTTCCTCAACGCGACAGCTTGCCGCCCCGCGCCGCCTATCGAATTTGGAACATGCACCCTTCAGAACCGGTGCAGCAAGGTCATTTGCCGCCGTGGCGCACACGCTGTTTCATCAACCGGCTGCGCGGCGACGAAACGCATTTCGAAGAAATCGCGATGCGCCACACCACCGTCTGGTTCTTCCCCCATCGGGAACAGATGCTGCTGATTTATCAGGGCAGCACACGCATCAATGAAGACGATGCCGCCGACGTAATGCAGCTGATGCCGGCTTTGGAAACCGAAGGCGAGCCCCGCTCCACCGCGCATTATCGGCAGGTGTTGACCCAGCGGCTGGATAAGGAACGGGGGGCTCTGCACGCGTTTCGTGAGCAAGAGTTGTTGCCGGAAGCGTGCATCGGCGCCTGGCTGGATACGGAAACGCCGACGCAGCAAAGCCCGATGGCGGAAAATATCGCCGCCTACGAGCACCGGCAGCGCGAAGAGCACCGCCAGCGCCTGCTGCGTGAAGGCCAGGACATCGATGAACTGTTCCCGCTGCCGTCGCAAGACGCGCCGCCGAAGCTGGACCAACTCGCCGAATTCGTCGAGCGTCTGGAAAGCCAGGCCGAGGCGCAGTATCAGGACATGCTCAAGCTGGCGCAAGCCGAGGGTATCGATCCGCGCAATCCCGGTGGGGATCACGTGCCGCCATCCGGTGCGGAAAGCTACCAGCAGCAGCGCGATCTGCTGTTCCAGGAGGCGCGCCGGCATCCCGACGCGTTCAGCGAAAAACAGCTGGGGGAAAGCGAGCGCGCGCTGCACCAAATGTATTTAATGTCGGCACAGGCGCAAAGCCCTGCGCTGCGTTTAAGCGGCGATCTGGCGCAAATCATTCGCCAACGCGTCACCGCCGCCATGCTGCGCGATAAGGATCTCAGCGGTCTTGATCTCACCGGCGCCGATCTGTCCGGCATGGATCTCTGCCAGGCTAACTTGCGCGGCGCTTTGCTGGAAAACGCCAATCTGCGCCAAACCCAACTGGTGGGTTGCGACCTTCGCGAGGCGATGCTGGCGCGCGCCGATCTCAGCGGCGCCGTCTTGCAGCAGGCCGATCTGAGCCACGCCTCTTTGGCCCTGGCGAAATGCGAAGCGACGGATTTCGGCGGCGCGCAGCTGCACGAAACCAACATTCAGCAAACGTTGTTTCAACGCTGCGATTTCACGATGGCCTCATTACGCGATTTGCTGGGATACGAAACCTTGCTCGGGCAGTGTGATTTCAGCCGCGCCACGCTGGCCAACATTACGCTGATGGAGTTGCAACTGGAGCAGCTGACATTCAGCCACGCCCGGCTCGACAAAGTCAGCTTCGTCAAATGCCGCTTGCAGGCGGTGAACTTCGATCGGGCGCGGCTGGAAAGCTGCGCCTGGGTTGATACCGAGACGCAAAGCCTCAGTTTCCGCGCCGCACGCCTCACGGCCTGCGCCTTCGCGGCAAAGACGCTGCTGCCGCAGGCAGATTTCAGCGACGCGACGCTAAACCAGTGCAATTTGCGCCAAATGCCGTTGCAGCGGGCCAATTTCAGCCGTGCGCGTCTCAATAATTGCGACCTGTCGGAAACCCGGCTGAACGAGGCTGATTTCCGTCAGGCCAACGGCAGCGGCAGCCTGTTCATTCGCAGCGATCTGTCTCGCGCCAACCTGCGCGACGCCAACTTCATTGCGGCGATCCTGCAAAAATGCGTGCTGTCAGGCGCCGACCTGCAGGGCGCCAATCTGTTCCGGGCCGACCTGTCGCAGTCGCAAGTGGATCAGGCGACCCGGCTCGAGGGCGCCTATACCGCCAGGGTGAAAACATTGCCTCGCCACAACGGGAAGGAAGTATGACCTCAAAGCCAGAGCAAATACGCCAGCGCGTGAAACGCGGCGAGCTGATTGCCGGTGAGGATTTGCACGGCCTGTCATTCGCCGGTATGGATTTGGCCGGCGGCATGTTCAACGAACTGAACCTGAACGGCGTGAACTTCTCCGATTGCGATCTGCGCGACAGCGTCTTCAGCAATTGCCGGCTCGAACAGGCGCAATTTGCACGGGCGAACCTGAAGCAAACGGCCTTCAACCAGTGCGCCATGTCGGGCGGCCGCTTCAGCGAGAGCCATATCGAACTGACGATGTTCAACGACTGCCGGCTTGAACAGGGCGACTTCAGCCGGCTGGCGCTCAACCAAAGCCACTGGATGTCATGCCAATTGGCCGGCGCGAATTTTTCCGCCACTCAGCACGATCGCACCACCTTTTACGAAAGCCCGCTCGACGGCGCTGCGTTGAATCAGGCGCGGTTATCTCTTGTCACGTTCTTCCGATTAAATCTCCGTGACACAAGGTTTGAAGGGGCAGATTTCGACCGCGTCACGTTTTTCGAATGTGACCACCGCGGCAAAAGTTACGCCGGGCAGCGCCTGATCGCCTGCCAGTTTACCGATAACCAACTGGACGACGTCGATTTCAGCCAGGCGACGCTGCGTCAAAGCAACTTCAAGGGCGCTTCGCTGCGGCGCGCCAACCTGGCGGGCGTGCAGGCGCAGCAGTCACTGTGGCTGGAGGCCAATCTGACCCACGCGCAGTGCCGCAGCGGGCAGTTCGATCAGGCGATCTTCAGCGAAGCGACGTTGGACGCCGCCAACTTCAGCCAGACGCGCCTGTATCAATGCGTATTCCAGCACAGCCGCGCGGCGCGCTGTGATTTCAGCGACAGCGACCTGACCTACGCCGACTTCTGTTATGCCGACATCGGCGCCGCCGATTTCCGCCGTGCGCGCTTTATGCGCACCCGCATGCACCGCGCCCATCAGCAGCAAACGCGCTGGGGCGATCGCAGCGGAATTCTCGAGCGCGACGAAGAGCTGTACGCCGCCGAAACCTGGAGCGCACAGCGCCAGAGCCGAATCTGAATGCATTGACCACTTCACGAGGGGATCACCATGAGCGTTGCCAACACAACCCGCGCCGTCAACATCGCACCGCCCCAGCAGGCCGCCGGCCAGGTCGTCAACCTATTGCCGGACGGCAGTCTGGTGGTGGAGTGCGAAGGCCGCGGCTGGCATTGCCGCCGGGCGGCGAGCTGCCTGCTGACGCCAGCACTCGGCGATAACGTGCTGGTCGCCGGCTGCGGCCACCAGCTGTGGGCGATCGCCGTCCTTGAGCGCGCGGAACCGCAAAGCGCGGCGCGGCTGAGCGTTGCAGGCGATCTGCACATTGAAACGCCGAGCGGCTCGCTGTCGCTGCACGGCGCGCAGGCGCTGAAACTGAGCGGCGACGCCATGACGCTGCAGGCCAACAGCGGCGACTGCCAGGTCGACAAGATGAAATACAGCGGCGAAGAGCTGTCGGCCTTCGTCAGCATCAGCCGCCTGGTCGGCAAACGCTGCGAGTCGCTGTGGCATTCGGTCAGCCAGATCAGCCATTCGCTGTTCCGCAAAGTGCGCCAGACCGAGCACGTGCGCGCCGGGCAACTGGATTACCAGGCGGAAGATTACGCCCGCATTCATGCCCGCAACACGCTCATTACTTCAAAAGACATCACCAAGCTGGATTCGGAACAAATCCACGTCGGATAACCTGCGGAGGCCTTTTATGTTTGCCAACAGCCAAATGATCGGCGTGGACCTGGCGTTTCCCGACGTCTGTCTGACGCCAAGCCCGGCGCCGGTACCCGTGCCCTACCCGGATATCGCCCTGGCGCCGACCGCCATTCCGAACGCGTTCAACATTCTGTTCGTCGGCACCCCGGCGCACAACATGGCGACGGTGACGCCGCTGACCAACGGCGACAACCCCGGCGTGGCCACCGGCGTCGCTTCCGGGACGGTGATGGGGCCGTCCCGCCACCTGACCGGCGCCTTTACCGTGCTGCTCAAAGGCACCCCTGCCACCCGGCTGACCAGCCTCAGCCTGCAAAATTCCACCAACGCGCTCGGCATGCGCATCGTGCCGAGCCAATTAAAAGTGTTGCTGCTTGCGCCCTGATGACGGCGCCCTATTACACAGCCATTAAACAAGAAGAGGACATTGTGAAAACACGGATTACCCTGACGCTGCTGACCGCCCTGACGCTTGCCGGTTGTTCCACGCCGCCGCCACCGCCGCCGGCGCTCAATAACGACGCCATCGTCAGCAGTGAGGTCAACGGCGTCACGCTAAAGCACCGCGCCGCGGTGAGCGCGCCGAAACAGTTCAAGCCGATCGGTGAGGAGTACCGCAGCCTGTACGCCGCCAGCATCATGAGCAGCCCGAATTATACCGGCACCGCCGTCGGCAGCCTGGACAACGCCGCCGCGTTCTACGCGCTGGGCGAAGTGGAAAACAACTGGCTGGCGATCTCCGCCATCCGGGGCGGCGACCTGGTGGGTTACATCCAGGCCAACGCCGGCGTACCGGAAGCGCGCTACAAATCGACGCTGCGCAAAGATCTGCCGCGCCGCGCGCGCGCCGCCAAACAGGACTGCGTCAAAGTCGGCGGCGACAGCAAGGCGTGTAAAAACGCCGGCTCAGCCACCTGGATCCTCCAGTAGTCAGCACGCCTGCGGGCGACGAGATTCCCATGATGACGACCCCTATCGCTTCCCGCTGGTGCGGGATGCTTTTTCTACTGCTGGGCGCACTGGCGCTCGGCGGCTGCATGTCTTCCGCCAAAAGCGTGCCGTCGCGTTACAGCCTGGTGTTCGATGCCGATCGCCAGGTCAACGCCGCCGCCGGCGCGCAACCGGCGCCGATAAAAATTCGCGTGCTGCTGCTGCGTTCGGATGCGGAATTCATGGATGCCGACTTCTTCAGTCTGCAAAACGACGCCAAAAGCGTGCTCGGCAACAGCCTGCTGGACAGCGATCAGTTCTTCCTGACGCCGGGCCAGACCGGCAAAAAACTCGGTGGGCAAAGCGCGTTGGATGCGCGCTACATCGGCGTGATCGCCGAATATCAAAATCTGGACGGCAAAACCTGGCGCCTTTCACTGCCGCTGCCGGAACCCACCGAAACCAATTTCTACAAGGTATGGCAATTCTCGCCGGATGAGCTGGAAGCGCATATCGTCGCGGGCGTGAGTGGCCTGCGCCCCGTAAAAAAGGTCGACTGACCTACCGCTGCGCTGAAGCGAAGTAACTATAGGTGTGATGATGAAAGATGCTCATAAGGTTGTCTGGACTGAGGGGATGTTTTTGCGCCCCCACCATTTCCAGCAGGCGGAAAACTATCTCGAAGGCTATATGCGCAACTGGGGCCAGGCCCACAGCGGCTGTTTCTGGGGTTTCCTCACCCTGGATCTGGACCAAACGCTGCTGCGCCAGGGCAAGATTGCCCTCAACGCCGCCAGCGGCATCATGCCGGATGGCACGCCGTTTCGCTTCGCCGGCGCCCAGCAGGCGCCCGCGCCGCTGACCATCGCCGAAAACAAGACCGGTGAAAACGTAGTGCTGGCCCTGCCGACCTACCGCGCGGGGCGTGAAGACGTGATCTTTCAGGAAAGCCCGGAGGCGCTGGCGCGCTATCTGGCTTACGAGAACGAAGTCGACGATCTCAACGCCGTCTCGGTGGGCAGCGCGGCGCTGCAGTTCGGCCGCCTGCGCCTGCGGCTGATGCTGGAGAGCGAGCTCAACGCCGAATGGACGGCGCTCGGCGTGACCCGCGTGCTGGAAAAACGCGGCGACAACAGCCTGCGCCTCGATACCGCGCAGATCCCGCCGATGCTGAACTGCCAGGGCAACCCGGTACTGAAAACCTTCATCAACGATCTGCAGGGCCTGCTGCAACAGCGCAGCCAGCAGATGAGCCAGCGCCTGCTGCAGCCGGGCCGCGGCGGCAGTTCCGAAATGGTCGATTTCATGCTGCTGCAGCTGATCAACCGCCACCTCGGCCAGGTGAGCCACGCCTACCACCTCGACCATCTGCACCCGGAGCGCCTGTTCGCCGATTGGCTGCAGTTCGCCACCGAGCTCGCCAGCTTCTCGGCGCAGCGCACCCCGGAAGGCCGTCTGCCGGTGTATGACCACGACAACCTGGCGCTGTGCTTCGGCAAGCTGATGCTGTTGCTGCGCCAGGGGCTGTCGGTGGTGCTGGAAGACAACGCCATTCAGCTGACGCTGGTCGAACGCTCCCACGGGCTGAACGTCGCCACCGTGCAGGACGCCAAAATGATGCGCGACTTCGGCTTCGTGCTGGCGGTGCGCGCCGACGTGGCCGCCGAGGTGTTGCTGACCCATTTCCCGGCGCAGATGAAGATCGCCCCGGTCACGCGCATCCGCGATTTGGTGCAGCTGCAGCTGCCGGGCATCGGTTTGCGCACCATGCCCGCCGCGCCGCGCCAGATCCCCTATCACGCCGGCTACACCTACTTCGAACTGGAAAAAGGCGGCGACCTGTGGAAACAGATGGAAAAATCCAGCGCCTTCGCTCTGCACCTGGCGGGCGAATTCCCGGGGCTGGACATGGAATTTTGGGCGATTCGCAGCCATACGGACCGGTAACCTATGACTCAGGAAAATAGCATGGCGCCGGCGGCCAACCCGCTGGTGGACGCCGCCAACCCGCTGCTGAACGCCATTTCGCAGATCCGCCAGTCGGCCACGCACGCCAACCCGGCGCAGCTGCGCCAACAGCTGATCGACGAAATGCGCCGCTTCGAGATCCGCGGCCAACGCGCCAATCTGCCGTACGAGGTGATCATCGGCGCGCGTTATTGCCTGTGCACCGCGCTGGATGAAGCGGCGGCGCTGACCCCGTGGGGCAGCAACAGCGTGTGGTCCGGCAGCGGGCTGCTGGTGACCTTCCATAACGAAACCTGGGGCGGCGAGAAATTCTTCCAGCTGCTGGCCAAGCTGTCGCAAAGCCCGCGCGAGCACATCAACCTGCTGGAGCTGATCAATTATTGCCTGCTGCTGGGCTTTGAAGGCCGCTACCGGGTGATGGAAAACGGCCGCTCGCAGCTGGAAACCATGAAACAGCGCCTGCTGCAGCTGATCCGGTCGGTGCGCGGCGGCTATGCCCCGCCGCTGTCGCCCCATGCGCTGGATCTGCCGGTACAGCAGAAACTGTGGCGCCCGCTGGTGCCGCTGTGGGCCTGCGTGGCGCTGACCGGCTTCCTGGCTTCGCTGCTGTTCATCGTCCTCAACTGGCGGCTGGGCGACAACACCAGCCCGGTGCTGGCGGCGATTTACCAAACCAATCTGCCGCAGGTGGCGATCGGTAACCCGGCGCCGGCCGCACCGCCGACGCTGAGCCTGAAGAGCTTCCTGCGCAAAGAGATCGCCGAAGGGCTGGTGGTGGTGCGCGACGAAGCGCAGCAAAGCGTGGTGATCCTCAAAGGCGACGGGCTGTTCGACTCCGCCGCCACCACGGTGCGCGCCAACTATATTCCGGTTATCGACCGCATCGCCGCCGCCATGAACGGCGTCAGCGGCAAAATCCTGGTCACCGGCTACAGCGACAACGTGCCGATCCGCAGCGCCCGTTTCGCCTCCAACTGGGAGCTGTCGCTGGCGCGCGCCGAAGCGGTCAGCGCCCGGTTGCAAAAGCACCTCGCCAACCCGCAGCGGGTCAAGGCTGAGGGCCGCGGCGAAAGCAACCCCGTCGCGCCGAACGATAACAAAGTGAACCGCGCGTTGAACCGCCGGGTAGAAATTACGCTGTTGGTCGCCCCGGAAAATACCCAGGCGGAAATCAACGGCTTGCCGCAAGGAACCGGAAAGTAATGCTCAGTACGTTATTCTCCATCATCACCAGCCGCCTGCTGTGGGGCTTTGTCGGCATTACCGCGCTGGCGTTCATCATCTGGATGATCGGCCCGCTGGTGGCCATCGGCGACTATCGCCCGCTGGAGCCGGAACTCAACCGCCAGATCGCCATCGGCGTTATCTACCTGATCTGGTTCCTGTGCCGCCTGATCCCGCGCCTCTACAGCGCCTGGTTCAACAGCCGCCTGCTGAGCAACCTGCTCGCCGCCGAAGCGGTGCCGGCGGAAGACGGCAAGCCCGAGGTCAAACAAGACGATCAGTTGGCGCAGCGCTTCGACGAAGCGGCGCAGCTGCTGAAAAAGGCGCGCTTCACACCGGGCCAGGGCGACGGCAAACACCGCTGGATGACCCGCTTTAGCCGCCAGTACCTGTACCAGCTGCCGTGGTATGTGATCATCGGCGCGCCCGGCGCCGGCAAGACCACCGCGCTGGTCAACTCCGGCCTGCACTTCCCGCTGGCGGATCGCTTCGGCAAATCCGCGCTGCGCGGCGTGGGCGGCACCCGCAACTGCGACTGGTGGTTTACCAACGACGCCGTGCTGCTCGACACCGCCGGCCGCTACACCACGCAGGAAAGCCAGCGCGAAGAAGACGCCGGCGAGTGGCAAAGCTTCGTCGCGCTGCTGAAAAAATACCGCACCCGTCAGCCGATCAACGGCGTGATGGTGACCATCAGCGTCGCCGATCTGCTGAGCGACAGCGCCGAAGCGCGCGCCGCCCAGGCCAGCGCGCTGCGCAAACGCCTGATCGAACTGCACGAACAGCTGGGCATTCACTTCCCGGTCTATGTGCTGGTCACCAAAACCGACCTGCTCAACGGCTTTATGGCCTACTTCGGCAGCTTCGACAAAGCACAGCGCGACCAGATCTGGGGGTTCACCTTCCCTTACGAGCGCTCGCGGCTGCCGGACTTCAACCTGAACGCCGCTTTCGAACAGCAATACGCCCTGCTGCAACAGCGGCTGGACGCGGCGCTGCCTGATACGCTGCTGATGGAGCACGACGCGCGCCAGCGCGCCGAAAGCTACCTGTTCCCGCAGGAGTTCGCCGCGCTGCGCCCGCTGCTCGGCCAATACCTGGAGCAGGTGTTCGCCACCTCCAGTTTTGAAACCCGCTTTACCCCGCGCGGCATCTATTTCACCAGCGGCACCCAGGAAGGCCTGCCGTTCGACCGGGTGATGGGCGAGCTGAACCGCTATCTGCAGCTGCCGACGGCAAACTCAGGGGCGCAGGCCAACGCGGCCTGGGACAGCGTGGGCCAGGAAGCGCCAATCCCGGCGGCCAAGGGCCAAAGCTTCTTCCTGAAAGAGACGCTGGAATCGGTGGTCTTCCAGGAATCCGGGCTGGCGGGCAGCAACCGCTGGTGGGAATACCGCAACCGCGCCCTGCACTGGGCGGGTTACATCGCGCTGGCGGTGATCCTGGCGGTGCTGGCGATGCTCTGGTTCACCAGCTACGGCAACAACAAGGCCTATCTGGCAGAAGTGGCCGCCAAGGTGCCCGGCGTCGAGCGCCAGGGGCAAAACCTGACGCAGTTGGGCAACGGCGACATGTTCTCGCTGCTGCCGTTCCTCAACAGCCTGCTGCACCTGCCGGACAGCCAAAACTTTTCGCTGGACGATCCGCCGTTCACCTACCGCATGGGGCTGTTCCGCGGCGATCAGGTGAGCGACGCCGGCAATGCGCTGTACCAAAAAGCGCTGAAAGAGCTGCTGCTGCCGCAGGTGGCGCAACAGATCGCCACCACGCTGCGCAACGACAACCACGGCGATGCGGACTTCAGCTACGAAGCACTGAAAGCCTACCAGATGCTGTATCTGCCGAAGCAGTACGACGGCAAATTCCTGCGCGCCTGGGTGATGCTCAACCTGCAGCGCAACCTGCCGCAGGGCAGCACCCAGAAACAGCTGCAGCAGATCGAATGGCATTTGGGCCAGCTGCTGGATGCGCAGATCCAGGCCTCGCCTTACGCCAAAGACGACCCGCTGGTGGCGCAGGCGCAGGCCGCCATCAACCGGGCGCCGCTGTCGCAGCGCGTCTACGGCCGCCTCAAGCGCCTGCTGCTGAAGCAGACCGACATCAAGCCGGTCAGCCTGGTCGATTTGGCCGGCCCGCAGACCGAGCTGGCGTTCAGCCGCAAAAGCGGCAAACCGGTGACCGACGGCGTGCCGGGCCTGTTTACCTCGCAGGGGTATTGGAAAGCGTTCAACGACAACATCGATCCGGTGACCGACACCCTGCGCAAGGAAGACGTCTGGGTGTTGAACAGCCAGACGCCGGAGCAGAAGAGCGCTGATTTGACCAAAACCATCCGCCAGCTGTACATGCAGGACTTCATCAGCGCCTGGGATGAGCTGCTGGGGGATATCCAGCTGGCCAACATCGGCAACCTGACCCAGCGCATCAGCAGCGCGCGCCTGTTGTCCGGCAACCCGTCGCCGATGCGTAACCTGCTGGTCAACGTCAGCAAAAACGTCACCCTGCGCGACGAGAAAAGCGACGCCGACTCCCGCTCGTTGCTGGCCAAAACCGAAGACAGACTGAATCAAAACGCCAATCGCACGCTGGAAGCGCTGTTCACCAACCGGCCGGCCAACGCCGACGGCGACGTATCCGCCCAGCCGGAACAGCTGGTGATGGCGCATTTCGCGCCGCTGCTGGAGCTGGCGCAAAGCCAGGGCGAAGGCAATAAGGCGATCCCTTTCGACAGCGTGCTCAAGCAGGTCGATGAGCTGTACAGCTATCTGACGGCGGTTCAGGGCGCGGCCAACAGCGGCATGTCGGCGCCACCGAGCGACATCATCCCGCGTCTGCAGGCCGAATCCGGCCGCTTGCCGGTGCCGTTCAAACAGATGCTGCTGTCGCTGGCGATCGGCGCCAGCAGCGACACCCAGCGCAAAGAGATGGAGAACGTGAAAAAGCGCATCAGCTTCGAGGTCGGCAGTTTCTGCCGCCAGGCGATCGCCGGCCGTTATCCGCTGGTGGCACGGGCGCGCCAGGAAGTGACGCCGGACGATCTGGCGCGCATGTTCGCGCCGAACAGCGGGCTGATGGACAGCTTCTTCCGCGACAACCTGCAGGGCAAGGTCGACACCACCCGCGCCAACTGGCGCTTTACCCCCGGCGTGGACGGCAAGACGCTGCCCGGCGGCGAAGGCATCCTGCGTTCGTTCCAGCAGGCGCAGCGCATCCGCGACGCCTTCTTCGCCAACGGTACCGCGACGCCCTCGTACCGCGTGACCGTGCGGCCGGTGCGGATGGATAACGACATCCTCAACCTGACGCTGGATATCGACGGGCAGTTGTTCAAATACAGCCACGGCCCGCAGGTACCGCTGGTGGTCAGCTGGCCGGGCACCCGCAATACCAACCAGGTGCATCTGCAGCTGGCGCTGGCCAACGGCACCACCGCCAGCCTGGTGACCAGCGGGCCGTGGGCGCTGAACCGCCTGGTGGATATGGCGCAGTCTTCGGGCACCGGCGGCCTCGGCCGCCAGGCGACCTTCAATCTTGACGGCCACCGCGTCACGCTGGAGTTCACGCCCAACAGCATTCGCAATCCGTTCCAACTGCCGGCCTTCTCGTGCCCGTAGCCCCGAAAGGACATGACCATGAGCACTGATTCAAGCGCCCCCACGAGCATCGGCTGGTACGGCAAACTCCCTTCCGCCGGCGACTTCCTGCAACGCCGCCTGCCCGATCCGGTGGTCAACAACTGGGCCCACTGGTTCCATAACGGGCTGGTGAATTTGCAGCGCGATGCGCAGGGGCCGAACGGCCACCCGTTCAGCAACGCACCGGTGTGGAACTTCGTGATCCCCGCCACGCTCGGCAGCCCGTACGTGCAGATGGGTTGCCTGTTGCCGGCGCGCGATCGCGTCGGGCGACGCTACCCGATCTGCGCGCTGCGCCTGTTCAGCCAACAGGATTGGCGGCCGCAACAGCTGAACATGGCGGCGAGCTGGTACCAACAGCTCGGTTATACCCTGCTGAACGGCGTGCGCAACGGTTTCTCCGCCGAGCAGATCGACCGTACGTTGCAGGCTATTCCGGCGCTGCCCAGCCCGCCGGCGGAAGCGGATTCCGAGATATTGTCGATTATCGGTTTCCAGCATCCGGACGTGCCGGGCCTCGGCTGGCAACAGGCCGCCGACTGTTTCGACCCGGCGCAGTACACCAGTTTCTGGTGGACCAATCAGGCCGACGGACACCCGCTCTACACCCACGTGCACAGCGGCAACCTCACCGTGCAGCTGTTTTCACTGCTGTTCGAGCCCAACGGCTGGGCGCGCCCCGGCCGCGGCGGCCAGTACCCGCAAATGTTTGATTAACATCGCTCGTTGAAGGAAATTTTATGGCTATCGACACCGATACCCTGCTGACCCCGGTCGACGCGGACAATCCCTGCGGCGACAACCTGGAATACGACGCCGACTTTCTGGCGATGGAACAAGCCGCCACCGGCAAGGCCGAACAACAGTTCGGCAGCACCATCATCCCGGAAGAAGCGCCGGATTGGGTGCAGGTCGAACGCCTCGCGACCTCGCTGCTGACGCGCACCAAAGACCTGCGCGTCATGTTGTATCTCACCCGCGCCTGGACCCAGCTGCGCGGGTTGCCGGGCTACGCCGACGGGCTGACGCTGATCCACCAGTCGATGGCCCGTTACTGGGACGCCCTGCAGCCGCCGCTGGAGTTCGACGGCGAGGCCGACCCACTGTTTCGTATCAACGCGCTGGCCGACCTTGGCGACAAGGCCGCGCTGGCCGCCAGCGTGCGCGCCGCGCCGCTGCTGAAAAGCGCCGCCGGTGAAATCTCGCTGCGCGATGCCGGCGCCCTGCTCGACGGCAGCAAGCAGGAGTGCCCCAACTTTCCCGGCGGCCGCGCACGGCTGCAGGATGAGCTGGCGCAGCAGGATCGCCCCGAAGGCGCCCTGGTGGCGCGCATCGCCAACACCCTGTCCGCCATACGCAGCGAAGTGACCCGCCATCTGGGGGAAAGCGCGCTGCCGGAAATGAGCGCGCTGACCAAGGTCTTTTCTCTGGTGGCGCTCGCCGGCCAGAGCGAGGCCCCGGCCGCCGCCGAACCCGACGCCTTGCCGGAAGCCGCCGCCGTGCAGCCACCCGCCGCCGTGCAGAGCGCCACCGCCCCGCTCAACTGGCGCAGCGCGCAGATCCAGTCGCGCGACGACGCCCAGCTGATGCTGGACAAGGTGAAAAACTATTTTCGTCTTCATGAGCCGAGCCACCCGGCGCCGCTGATGATCGATCGGGTCCAGCGGTTGATTACGCTGGACTTTATGCAAATCGTCCGCGATTTGGCGCCCGATGGGCTTAACCAACTGGAGACCATTCTCGGTCGCCCCGACAACGAGGAGAACAGCTAGCCGCCGACCTTTGTTCTCTTGACGCATCCGATACCGTCTGCCCCTGCGCAGACCCGAATCAGAACCTGACTCTCCCAGCCGGACGAGGCGCGTTCCCAATCGCCATTAGATGGAGTAAATCATGTCAAACTCGAAATCCCGCAGCGGGCAGAAATTCATCGCCCGCAACCGCGCGCCGCGCGTACAGATTGAATACGATGTCGAAATTTATGGCGCAGAGCGCAAAATCCAGCTGCCGTTCGTGATGGGCGTGATGGCGGATCTGGTGGGGAAAGCGGTCGATCCGCAAGCCAGCGTGGAAGAGCGCAAGTTCATGGAGATCGACGTCGACAACTTCGACGAGCGCATGAAATCGCTGAAGCCGCGCGTCGCTTATCAGGTCGACAACACCCTGACCGGCGAAGGCAAGCTGAACATCGATCTGACCTTCGAAAGCATGGAAGACTTCTCCCCCGCCGCCATCGCCCGCAAGGTCGACGCGCTGGACAATCTGCTGGACGCCCGCACCCAGCTTTCCAACCTGCTGTCCTACATGGACGGCAAGAACGGCGCCGAAGAGCTGATCTCCAAGATCCTGCAAAACCCGGCGCTGCTGCAATCCCTGACCGACGCGCCGAAGCCGGCGGTTAACGACGAAAACAACGAGCGTGAGGATTAATCGATGAGCAACTCGCCTCAGCAACAAAATGCGTTGCAGACCACCGAGACTTTTTCCAGCGATGAATTCAGCGCGCTGCTGAACAAAGAGTTCCGGCCGAAGACCGATCAGGCCAAAGAAGCGGTCGAGAACGCGGTGAAAACCCTGGCGCAGCAGGCGCTGGAAAACACCGTCACCGTTTCTTCCGACGCCTACCGCACCATCCAGGCGCTGATTGCGGAAATTGACGAAAAGCTGTCGCAGCAGATCAACCAGATCATTCACCACGACGACTTCCAGAAGCTGGAAGGCGCCTGGCACGGCCTGCATTATCTGGTCAACAACTCCGAAACCGACGAGATGCTGAAGATCCGCTTTATGAGCATTTCCAAGCAGGAGCTGGGCCGCACGCTGAAGCGTTATAAAGGCGTGGGCTGGGACCAGAGCCCGATCTTCAAGAAAGTCTACGAAGAAGAGTATGGCCAGTTCGGCGGCGAACCGTTCGGCTGCCTGGTGGGCGACTACTACTTCGATCACAGCCCGCAGGACGTGGAGCTGCTGGGCGAAATGGCCAAGATCGGCGCCGCCTCGCACTGCCCGTTCATCGCCGGCACCGCGCCAAGCGTGATGCAGATGGAGTCCTGGCAGGAGCTCTCCAACCCGCGCGATCTGACCAAGATTTTCCAGAACACCGAGTACGCCGCCTGGCG
The DNA here is from genome assembly GCF_057808395.1 of Serratia sp. TSO36. Lineage (NCBI taxonomy): Bacteria > Pseudomonadati > Pseudomonadota > Gammaproteobacteria > Enterobacterales > Yersiniaceae > Serratia > Serratia sp. TSO36. The sequence goes on from NZ_JBJZOU010000015.1 coordinate 446,012, forward strand.
CAGCCTGCGCGAGTCGGAAGACGCGCGCTACCTGGGTCTGGTGATGCCGCGCTTCCTGGCGCGCCTGCCGTACGGCATCCGCACCAACCCGGTGGACGAGTTTGACTTCGAAGAAGACACCGACGGCGCGACCCACGGCAACTACACCTGGACCAACGCCGCCTACGCCATGGCCGCCAACATCAACCGTTCGTTCAAAGAGTTCGGCTGGTGCACCGCCATTCGCGGGGTGGAATCCGGCGGCGCGGTGGAAAACCTGCCGTGCCACACCTTCCCGAGCGACGACGGCGGCGTGGACATGAAGTGCCCGACTGAGATCGCCATCAGCGATCGCCGCGAAGCCGAGCTGGCCAAAAACGGCTTTATGCCGCTGGTGCACCGCAAAAACTCCGACTTCGCCGCCTTTATCGGCGCGCAGTCGCTGCAGAAGCCGGCGGAATACTACGATGCCGACGCCTCCGCCAATGCCCAGCTTTCCGCGCGCCTGCCGTACCTGTTCGCCTGCTGCCGCTTCGCGCATTACCTGAAGTGCATCGTGCGCGACAAAATTGGCTCCTTCCGCGAGCGCGACGACATGGAACGCTGGCTGAACGACTGGATCATGAACTACGTGGACGGCGATCCGGCCAACTCCTCGCAGGAAACCAAGTCGCGCAAACCGCTGGCCGCGGCGGAAGTGCAGGTGGAAGAGATCGAAGACAACCCGGGCTATTACAGCGCCAAGTTCTTCCTGCGCCCGCACTACCAGCTGGAAGGCCTGACCGTCTCCCTGCGCCTGGTGTCGAAGCTGCCTTCGCTGAAGCAAAACGACGCGTCCTGATGGGCTGAAGTCAGGCCGCGATAGTGCGGCCTGGCTGATACATTAACCTCATCACAGGGAAAGAAAGATGAAGACAAAACGGTTTTATCTGGCATCGCTGTTGGCGGTCGTCTGCTCGCTCTCCGCCGCGCCGCCAGCTTTCGCAGAGCAGACAACGAGACAGCATTTGACGTCCGATGATGTCAATCTGCCAGGCAGCGACTTTTTCCGTTTCTATCGCAGTGCAGATAAACAGGAAAAAGAGAAAGCGCGGATTTATTTGCTGGGCGTGCTGGACGCGACGGAAGGAAAAAGCTGGTGCCAATACAGCCAGCTACAAACCGTCACTCTGCAGGAGTTTGTGTTCGAATTCTTTAATAAACTTCCCGCTGCGCGCCTGCACGAAAGGGCAGCCTCCCTGATTGAAGAGGCTCTGGCGACTCGCTTCCCGTGCAAAGGAGGCAAAGCATGAAACCATTATATCGTCAGCTAAAAAGCAGCCATTACTCCTCTGATTACTCTAGCCCGGGATATTTGGCAGCAGAAGCCGTTTACGCCGAGATTGGTTATGAGCTTGATACGCTTCTAAAGCAAAACCCTGGTTATGCCAATACCTGTGCCGTCCGCATGAGCCTGGCGCTGTTGAAAGCCGGCATCAGCTTCAAAGGCCGCCTGCCAATCAAAAAAGGCGCCTATAAGGGTAAAACTATTGAACCTGGAGCCAAACTGCTGGCCGATCAGTTGCATCGCTCCAGTAGTTTTGGCAAAGCCAAAATTTTCTTTAAAGCTCCAGATGCAGAGAAGGGTATCGGCAATAAAAAAGGCGTCGTGTTCTTCAATAAAATAACCAACTATGATGGCGGACACATTGATCTTATTGAACCAGAAAACTCGCTATTGACCTGCCATTCCCATTGCTATTTTAACTGCAAAGAAGTCTGGTTTTGGGAATTAAGCTAGTGTTCCATCAGCTGACCAGTAAAAGCATGAGGTTTGGTTTAACTGCATGCTTGCTCATAGCAGGCAATCCAGAACGCACATGGACCAAGATAACGCGAAATAATTAAGCATTGAGCCATTAGCACTTAATAGTGGCTCGGTAACCCGTACCGATAGTTTTCGGTATTTAATAAGGTGCATGGCACAAGGATATAAATTGGTAATGCATTACCACACTTGCAATTCCTGCTGCTATTACCTGAGTTTTTCAACGTAACGTTAATACTACTGTTAACCCTTAATAAAGAGTGAAGAAACTATGGCTATTGATATGTTCCTGAAAGTTGAAGGTGCCAGCGGCGAATCTAAAGATTCGAATCACAAAGGCTGGACCGACATTACTTCTTTCTCCTGGGGCGCTTCTCAACCGGGCAATATGGGCGTTGGCGGCGGCGGTGGCGCTGGCAAAGTGTGCTTCAACGATCTGCACGTTAACGCGCTGGTCGACAAGTCAACCCCGGCGCTGCTGAAGCACTGCTCCAGCGGTAAGCACCTGACCAAGGTTGAGTTGTCTGTCTGCAAGGCGGGCGGTACTCAGGTTGAGTACGTTAAAATCACCCTGGACGACGTGCTGGTCACTGCAGTGCAGTACACCGGCGCAGGCGGCGAAGACACCGTGGGCGTCACATACTCCTTCCAGGCGGCGAAAGTGAAACAGCAATACTGGGAGCAGAGCGACAAAGGCGGCAAAGGCGCCGAAAGCAGCGCAGGTTGGAACATCAAGGAAAACCGCGAAGCTTAATTTGTATGCCCCCCGGTTACGGCCGGGGGTCTAATATAGGGAAATAACAATGAATAATAACCGCCCCATTTTTTCAGCCGCATGGGCTGCAAGCACTAAAATATATAACGCGCAATATTCAGCTCAGAATGTTGCCGAGATTATCGGTGGGCGTGTAGCCATGAATATTGCGCCTAATGGAAAGTGGGAAAACACCTGCGCTGTACGCATGAGCTACATCTTGAATAAATCTGGCTTTCCCATTCCTTATGTAAAAGATCAGACCGTATCAGGTGCCGATCGTCAATGGTATTTTTTTAGAGTTAAAGATCTTATCGCTTATTTGACAAAGATCTGGGGCGAACCCGACCTTCGAGTCAAGTTCCCTCCTCCAGGTGGTGGTGAATTAGCAGGAAAGAAGGGGATCATATTGTTTGAAATTGCAGGTTGGAGCGATGCCGGAGGACATGCTACGCTCTGGAATGGGAACGGCGATTGTTATGATCATTGTTATTTCAATGAACCAGAAGCTCGCTATACAACAAATTACGCTAACTTTTGGGTATTGAGATGAAAAAAATACTTATCTCCTTTTTTTGTCTATATGCCACTTGTGCTATAGCACAGAAAAATCAAGAAGAACCTATTGAAAAGTGGCCACCGCAGGCAGCATACAGAAACTATTTGCAAAACTATAAAGATATCGCTCTAACCTACTGCATTTCAGTCGCTTATAAGACATCACCAGAAGCCAGCAAAGATGCAATTGCCTCATCGAATGGAATCGATGCGTGGTCATACTATGCAATTCGTGATGAAGAATCCCCTATCATTGCGCTGACAAAGCAGTACTTGCAAAAGAATTACAATGCTAAGGATGGGAAAAGCCGCTTAGACTTAATGAAGTGCATGGATATGTACCATAGTAAAGATCTTGACAAACTTGCGAAAGACTATGTACAGCGCCCTAATGATAATTGGGTGAAAGACAATCCGGATAGAATAAATGAAAATCCTCCTCGGAAATAATCAGTGAAAAGAATCTTACTGACTGTGGCCATCGCCGCAACGTTGAACGCTAATGCAGCGACAAAAATTGACTACTCCCCTGCCGAGTACCTCAAAAACTACGCGCTTAGCGTTTGTATCGCCGAGGGGTACTCAGCGAAAGAAGTCAAAAACGATGCCGCCGCCGCTGCTCGGGGTTACATGGAGTTCGGCGATTATTCTCTGGAAGCGCATACCGCTGTCAGGGCGCTGGCAAAAGAATTTCTGGCAAAGCCCTATGACAGCATGTCTGGGGAGCCGATGACGATGGCAAAGTGCATCGATCTTGTACATAGCCAAGCGTTGCAAACCATCATCAAGAAGTACCAAGGGAAAGACGACAACTGATATCAGAGTTGCTCAAACGACGGCTCATATCAAAGGTTATCTCGGATGAGAAGATACACGTACTTTTTAATGTCTCTGCTGCTCGGAAGCCATGTAGTCCTTGCTGAAAACTCGCTCAATGCTTTATCGCAAGAGGCACTATATAAAAATTGGTTAGTCAGCCGCTGCATTGGGAAATCCACTGACTCAGAAAGAACCAAACAAGACGCCTTCCGTTCCGCCGCCGCCTATTTAGAATTGAGTGAACTGCCTCTGGATGCATTCGAACAAGGTGAAAAACTGGCTGAACAGTATGCCAATAAAAATAGCCAAGGCTCAGTTCAAGGGACTTACCATACTTTAGATTGTCTTTCACTGCAGAGCGCCAGTGAAGCTAACGTCATCTTTTCTCGCTACTCTAATCAGTAAATTAGTTATAAGAGGGTAGTTACCTTGGGATAATCAAGAAATCTAATTTCAATTCTCTAATCAACAAGCCTTCAATTAATAACAAAAGCATTTCGTAAAATTAAGACCACAACAAGCCTTAGTGAACGAGTTAAGAAACAACTTAACGGCTTGCCAAAATACCCGCCAATTTTGGCAAGCCACAGATCGAATCATTAATTATTGCACTACCTCCTAATCAGCAGGAATGCCTTATGCGATTTTCCATTGTAAAAAATAAAAGCGGCCAGGTTCCGCCGCAGAGCAGTTGCGATTTTCTGCCGCCGGGCGGCACCATCGGCCGCAGCGTGGACAACAACCTGGTGCTGCCGGACGAAGAGCGCGCCATTTCTCGCCTGCAGGCGATCGTGCATATTTCCGCTGACGGCGAATGCCGCATCACCAACCGCGGCAACGTTACCCGCGTGCTGCTGAACGACATTCCGCTGGAACGTGGCCGACAGGTTGAACTGCAGGACGGCGACGTGCTCGGCATCGACGATTACCAGATTGAAGTCAGCGCGCTGCAACAGCACGCCGCGCCACAGGCTCAAGCGGTGGCCAAGGCCGCCGCCGTTGCCGCTGTTACGGCCCCTGCAGCCGCCGCCAAAGAAAAATCCGCCGCGCCAATCCCCAACGAAATCTGGGACAGCCTGGTGGAAGAATTCACGCCGAATGCGCCGGCCGCCGCCACAGTCACACCGCCGCCGGTCGCCAATCCAGGCAACCACCCGCTGCTGGACACTCCCGCTCGCGAGCTGAACCCGGCCGATCCGCTGGCGCAGCTGGCGGGCGATGTCGATCTGCGCCAGCTGCAGCAGCAGCAAACCGATCCGGCAGCGCTGTTCAACACCGACACCACCTTTGAGCGCGAACACATCCTGGCCGATACCACCCCCAGCGCGCTGCTGGCGGAGCAGGCTGCGCCGCCGCGCCCGGTGGCTCCCACCCAAAAAACGCAGCAACCGGAGCAAGAGCTGGATCCGCTGGCGCTGTTCGGCGGTTCATCCGCGCCCGCTTCGCCAGAAGCGTTGAACAGCAACGATCCTCTGGGGCTGCTGATGGGCGGCGCCGTGCCGCTGGCCCAGCCGGAAGAACCGGTACAGCCGCCCGCGCCGCCGATCGCCGCACAACCGCAAGCGCCGCGCCCACAGCCGACGCCGCCACCTGTGCAAATCCCCGAGCCGCAGCCCCAACCCGCGCCGCAGTTCAGCCAGCAGGAACCACCCGTGCAGCCGCCGCGCCCGCGTCAGGGCAACCGCCTGGGCATCGATCCGGTCGCCTACCAGTCCGCCCAGCGGCAACACGCCGCCGCGCCGAATGGCGACACATTGGAAGGGCCGTTGCTGGCGGCGCTGCTGCAGGGCATCGGCCTCGACGATCTGCAGCCGCAGCCGCACTTCGACGAACAACAGATCCGCCAGGCCGGCCGCCTGCTGAGCCTGTTCTCGCAAGGCACCGTCGCCCTGCTGTCATCCCGCTCGATCCTCAAGCGCGGCGTGAAGGCCGAGATGACCATGATCCTCGACGAGGCCAACAACCCGTTCAAGCTGCTGCCTTCGGGCAAAACGGTGCTGATGCAGATGTTCGGCAGCCAGATGCCGGGCTTTATGCCGCCGGAGCAGGCGGTGCGCGACGCGCTGATCGACCTGCAGGCGCACCAGCTGGGGATGATCGCCGGTATTCGCGCCATCATCGCCGCCATGCTGCAGTCGTTCAACCCGGAGCGTCTCGAAGAGGAAGCGCGCAAGGAAGGCGTGGCGCCGCGCCTGTCGCTGCCCGCCAACCGCAAGGCTGCGCTGTGGGACTACTTCGTGAAGAACTATCAGCAAACCTCCGGCGAGATCGAGGACGATTTCCACACCCTGTTCGGCGAAGCCTTCCTGCACGCCTATGACGTTGAAGTGAATCAATACAAAGACTCACAGACCAAACCGGACGCGTAATGAATATCACCATAGCCTCTACCTCCAACCAGGGCGGCCGCGCCTCCAACCAGGATCAGACCGGCGAGGTGCTCGGCAACCGCGCCGCCTGCTTCGTGGTGTGCGACGGCATCGCCGGCTTTCCGGGCGGCGATATCGCCGCCAAACTGGCGCGCGACACCATTTTGCAAAACTTCGACGGCGAAAAGCACCTGAACGCCCAGAGCATTCGCCAGCACATTACGCGCGCCAACGCCGCCATCCACCAGCAGCAGCGGCAGTCGGACGAATACAGCAAGATGGGCACCACGCTGGTCAGCCTGTTTATCGATCGCGATTATCAGCTGGCCTACTGGGCGCACGCCGGCGACAGTCGCCTGTATCTCTTCCGCCGCGGCTACCTGCATGCCGTTACCACCGACCACAGCCTGATCCAACAGATGCAGGACGCCGGTTATCAGACCAACGGCATCAACAGCAACCTGCTGTATTTCGCACTGGGGCTCAATGAAGAGCGCGACGCCACCTACAGCGACGTGCTGCAGCTGGAAGACGGCGACGTTTTCCTGCTGTGCACCGACGGCTTCTGGCACAGCTTCAGCCAGGCCGAACTGGAACAGTCGCTGCACATGGTCAACTCCCCCAGCGAGTGGATCGCCCTGATGCAGCAGGCATGGAAGAAAAACAATAACAGCGATAACTACAGCGCTATCGCCGTCTGGATTGGCTCACCGCAGGAAACCACCCTGCTGCATTCGCTGGCGGATGCGGAGCGGTTTCTGAGCCGCGACTGAGCAGCGCACATTCACAGCAAGGTTCACTATGAAATATTGGATGCCGGGGCTCGTCGCCCTGATGGCGGTGCCGACCGCGCAGGCGATGAACTATCGCCTGGTTTACTCCCCCAGCCAGAAGCTGGAAGTGTTTATCGATGACGTCAAAAACAGCAATCCGGCAAGCTGGTGCGGCAAAAGCATCCCGCTGCGCATCGTCTCGGCGCAAAGCCAGGATCCGGCGGTGCTGAACGACTTCCTGCCGCGCGTCGGCAATCTGCTGGAAAAGCAGTGCCCGAAAACCGGCCACCTGCCCTGGACGCTGACCGACAAGCGCGGTGAGAAGCTGGCCAGCGGCGAGGCCGCCAAAGCGCGCGGCTGGAAACCGGTGGTCAAACAGGAGGCCGTCGAGCAGCCGCAGACCCCGCCGCAGCCGGCGATCCCTGCGGCGGTAGCCGTGACCTCTCCGCAAGCGGACACCGCGCCGGCTCAGCGTTTCAGCCTGCCGCAGGGCTGCCACTTCCGCACCTTCTGGCGTGACGAAGCCAACGGCGGCGCGCTGTTCATTCCCGCCGGCGACGCGCTGCGCTGCGGCGAAGACGGCTGGCTGCAGGGCAGCGGCGCGGTCACGCTGCAACAGGGCGGCAAAACCCTCTCGCCGACGCTGTGGTTCCTGCAAGGCTATCCGCTGGCGCAGATCAACGGCGGCGATCGCGCGCTGACCGTCGTCAGCGCCAACGCCCAGCGGCTGGTTCTGGGCGGCAACCCGCAGGCGCCGGGCAGCTTCCTGCTGCTGAGCTTCGAACCGAAGCTGCACGCGTGGGCGTTCAACGGCGAAGCGATCGTTGAAATGCCGCGCGTCGACGCCGCAGACGAGAACAAGATCAAACAGCGCCTGCAGCAGGCGCAAACCGCCTGGCAACCGCTGCTGAGCGCCCCCGCTCCGCTGACCTTCAAGCTGGTGGAAAAGCTGGCCGCAGACCGGGTCGATCCCGCCAGCGGCAGCTACCTGTCGGTTAACGGCGCCACTCACTGATTATAAGGAAAGCCTGTGAAATCATTAGCAAGCATGCTGCAAGGCCAGTCGATCGGCGCGGCCATCACCGCCGTCGAAAACGATATCAAGGCGAAACCGGCGGATGCCGACCTGCGCGCCGTGCTGGTGCAACTGCTGTGCCTGAGCGGCAACTGGACGCGCGCCAACGCGCAGCTGAAATCCTGGCAGGCGCTGAAACCGATAGCTCAACCGACCACGCTGCTGCTGATGCAGTCGGTCAACGCCGAGCTGCAACGCCAGGCGGTGTTCGCCGGCACGGCCGCGCCGGCGCTGCTGCGGCAGGATCAGCCCTGGCTGAAACTGATGGTGCAGGCGCTGCATCAGGATGCGCAAGGGGCGGCCGAACAGGCCCAGGCGCTGCGCGATGAAGCGCTGGAGGCCGCCCCGGCCGGCGCCGGGCGGTTAACGCTGGCCGAAGGCGACCAAGAACGGCAACTGCATTTCGACTGGCTGACCGACGGTGACGGCCGCCTCGGCCCGGTGTGCGAGCTGGCGCTGAACGGCGTTTACTACTGGCTGCCGTTCGCCGACATCGCCGCGATCCAGTTCCAGGCGCCGCAGAGCGCCATCGATCTGGTGTGGAGCCATGCGCTGGTGCGCCTGACCGACGGCCGCGAACAGGTGTGCCAACTGCCTGCCCGCTACCCGCTGGCCGAAGACAGCGACGACGCGCTGCTGCTGGGCAAACGCACCGAATGGCAACCGCTGGGCGACGGCACCCACTATGCGGGGCTGGGCTTGAAGACCTGGCTCAGCGAAAGCGACGAATTCCCGCTGCACAGCCTGCGGCAGCTGAGCTTCGACGCGAGCGCCTGACCATGAACGACAAGCGCCCCCCCCACTACGACGGCGGCGATCTGCACCGCCAGGGCTATCGCTATCGTCAGGACAGCGAACGCCTGACGTCACGCGACAAAATGCAGCCGGTGCTGCTCGACATGCTGACCGACGACGAGCCGCAGAAAAAACAGGAGGCGCAGGTGCGCAACCTGGTGTCGCACAGCGAACTGCGCCGCCGGGTGCTGCGCGATCTGCAGTGGCTGTTCAACTGCGTCAACAGCGAATCCAATCTGGATCTCGGCGATTTTCCGCAGGTGCGGCGCTCCACCCTGAATTACGGCATCGCCTCGCTGGCGGGCAAGCGCATGTCGGACATCGAATGGCTCGACATTCAGCGCGCGCTGACCGAGTCCATTCTCCATTTCGAGCCGCGCATTTTACCTGAGGGGCTGCAGGTGCGCTGCATCTCGGACACCGGCTCACTGGAGCTGCACAACGTGTTGTCGATCGAAATCAAGGGCCGCCTGTGGTGCGTGCCCTATCCGCTGGAGTTTCTGTTCCGTACCGATGTGGATCTGGAAAACGGCCACTTCGATCTGAAAGACATAGGGTAAGGCGATGGACAGTAAACTTTTAGACTATTACAACCGCGAGCTGGCCTATCTGCGCGAGATGGGCGCCGAGTTCGCCGAACAGTACCCGAAGGTCGCGGGCCGTCTTGGCATGCGCGGCATCGACGTGGCGGATCCTTATATCGAGCGCCTGATGGAGGGCTTTGCCTTCCTCACCTCGCGCGTGCAGCTGAAAATGGACGCCGAGTTCCCGCGCTTTTCTCAGCGCTTGCTGGAGATCATCTACCCCAACTACCTGTCGCCGACGCCGTCGATGGCGATCGCCGAGCTGCAGCCGGACAGCAGCAAAGGTGACATCAGCAACGGCTTCGTGGTGCCGCGCGGCACCATGATGGACAGCCAGACGCTGAAGAAAAGCGGCATCACCTGCAGCTACGCCACCGCCCATGACGTCACGCTGCAGCCGGTGCGCATCGCCGGCGTCGAGCTGGGCGGCATTCCGGCCGATATCCCGTTGGCCTCGCTGGGGCTGCAGCACAGCGGCTGCGTCAGCGCGCTGCGCATTCGTCTCGAGTGCTACGAAAGCGTGACGCTCAACAACCTGCAGCTGGATCAGCTGATGTTTTACCTGGCCGGGCCGGACATGCAGGCGCAGCAGCTGCTGGAACTGCTGATGCAGCACAGCGTCGGGCTTGTCTGCCAAACGGTGGAGGCGCAGCCACAGCGGCGGGCGCTGGCGCTGGACGGGCTGCGGCAGGAGGGCTTCGCCGCCGATCAGGCGCTGCTGCCCAACGACCTGCGCAACTTCGAAGGCTACCGGCTGCTGCAGGAGTACTTCGCCTTCCCGGCGCGCTTCCAGTTCTTCAGCGTCAACGGCCTGCGTCCGCTGCTGCAAAGCGTGCGCGAAGGGAAAAAGGCGCTGCGCCAGTTCGAAATCGTGGTGCTGCTGGATCGGCACGACGCCGCGCTGGAACGGGTGGTCGACGCCGCCCATTTGGCGCTGCACTGCACGCCGGTGATCAACCTGTTTCCGAAGGTCGCCGAACGCATCGCGATCAACGAAAAAAACCACGAATACCATCTGGTGGTCGACAATATCCGGCCGCTGGATTACGAAGTGTTCTCGGTGCAGCGGCTCGGCGGCAGCGCCAGCGAAAAACGCTACGAGCAAGAGTTTCGGCCGTTTTACAGCACCCTGAGCGCGGACGACGGCAACTATGGCGCCTACTTCTCGCTGCGGCGCGAACAGCGCACGCTGTCGGAGCACGCCCGCCGCTACGGCACCCGCACCGGCTATGCCGGTTCGGAAGTGTTCGTGTCACTGGTGGACGAGCGGCAATCGCCGTGGCACAGCGATCTGAAATACCTCACCGCCGACGTGCTGTGCACCAGCCGCGACCTGCCGTTGATGCTGCTACAACAGGATCAGGGCAACTTCGTGATGCCCGACTCGATCCCGATCAAGCAGGTCTCGCTGCGCAAAGGTCCCACCCCGCCGCGCCCGGCGCTGGCCGAAGGCATGATCACCTGGCGGCTGATCAGCCAGCTGCAGCTGAACTACCTCAGCATGATGGACGGCGATCCGGAACAGGGCGCCGCCAGCCTGCGCCAGCTGCTGGGGCTGTACGGCAACCTGAGCGAGCCGGCGATCGCCAAACAGATCCAGGGCGTGCGCCATTGCAACCTGCGGCCGGTTTATCGGCGAGTGCCGGAGCCGGGCCCCATCGTGTTCGCGCGCGGCATCGCCATCGATCTGACGGTCGATGAGCAGGCGTTCTCCGGCAACAGCCCTTATATGCTCGGCAGCGTGCTGGAGCGCCTGTTCTCACGCCTGGTGGCGATGAACACCTTCACCGAGATGACACTCTCCAGCCAGCAGCGCGGCGAAATCGCCCACTGGCAGGCGCGCATGGGCAAAAGGACGCTGATATGAGCGCGGAGATGATTGCCACCGAACTGGCGCCGCCGCAGATCAACGCGCTGTATCGCCTGCCGGACGACTTCTGGCCGCGGCTGCGCAGCGCGCCTTACAAGCACGATCTGTTTCAGCTGCTGCGCCGCATCGACGCCCAGGGCGGCCAGCCTTACCTGCTGGGGCGCGCGCCGCTGCCGCGCCACGAGATGCTGCGCCTGGGCCAGGAGCCGTCGCTGTCGTTCGCGCCCTCCACGCTGGCGCAGGTGGCGCCGCGCGCCAACAGCCCGCTGCACGACGTCTCGATCTTCAGCTTCGGCCTGTTCGGCCCCAACGGGCCGCTGCCGCTGCACCTGACCGAATACGTGCGCGAACGGGTGTACCACCACCAGGACACCACCCTGCTGGCGTTCACCAACCTGTTCCATCACCGGCTGACGCTGCTGTTTTACCGCGCCTGGGCCGACGCGCAGCCGACGGTGTCGCTGGATCGCCCGGACAACCGGCGCTTCGACGAATACCTGTCGAGCCTGATCGGCATCGGCCAGCCGGCGCAGCAGGAACGCGACAGCATCAACGCCCACGCCAAACATTTTATGGCCGGTCATCTGATTCGCCACAGCCGCGATCCGGAAGGCCTGAGCAAGATTTTGCAGCAGTATTTCAAGGTGCCGGTGCGCATCGTCGAAAACGTGCCGCACTGGCTGCGGGTGGAACCGCGCGAACAAGCTCGGCTCAAGGCCGGGCGCGGCGCGCCGCGGCTCGGCGAATCGGCCTTTCTCGGCATCGCGGTGCGCGATATTCAGCACAAATTCCGCATCGAGCTGGGGCCGATGCCGCAGCAAGACTATGACCGCTTCCTGCCCGGCGCCGACCTGTGCCGGCAACTGCGCGACTGGGTGCGCCAATATCTGGGCATCGAGTTCGTCTGGGAAGTGCGCCTGATCCTGGCGAAGGAACAGGCGCACGGCATCCAGCTCGGCGGCGCGCAGCGGCTGGGCCTGAGCAGCTGGCTGGCCGACGATCGGCGGCAACGCGATCTCGACGATCTGATCTTCAGCCCTGAACCGCTGGAAAATCCGTTCTGACCCTATTTCGGCCGGCGCCCTGCGGCGCCAGGCCACTCTGAGACCTGAGGAAAACCATGTCTGAAATCAGCCGCTCGGTATTATTTGGCAAACTGGATAGCCTGTTATTCACCTCTCTGGAAAGTGCGACGGCGTTTTGCAAGCTGCGCGGTAACCCCTACGTCGAACTGGCGCACTGGCTGCATCAGCTGATGCAATCGCCGGACGGCGATCTGCAGCAGATCGTCCGCCACTTCGCGCTGGACGAGGCGCAGCTGGCGCGCGATATCGTCGAGGCGCTCGATCGCCTGCCCCGCGGCGCCAGCGCCATTTCCGATCTGTCCGAGCACATCGACAGCGCGGTAGAACGCGCCTGGGTCTATGGCTCATTGAAATTCGGCGCGGCGCGCATCCGCGGCGGCCACCTGCTGCTCGGCATCCTGAAAACCTACAGCCTGCGCCATCTGCTGAAGGCCATTTCCCCGCAGTTCGAGCGCATCAACGCCGATCTGTTGATGGAGCAGTTCGCCGCCATCACCGCTCACTCGGCGGAAAACGCCCAGGATGCGGCGGCTGAAAGCGGCGCCGAGAACGTATCCGGCGCGGCGCGCAGCGGTGAAAGCGTGCTGGCGCAGTATGCCCAGGATCTGACCGCCAGAGCGCGCAACGGCGAGATCGACCCGGTGGCCGGCCGCGATGAGGAGATCCGGCAAATCATCGATATCCTGATGCGCCGCCGCCAGAACAACCCGCTGCTGACCGGCGAGGCCGGCGTCGGGAAAACCGCGGTGGTGGAAGGCCTGGCGCTGCGCATCGTGGCCGGCGACGTGCCGCCGCAGCTGCGCGACGTGAAACTGTGCCTGCTGGACATCGGCATGCTGCAGGCCGGCGCCGGCGTCAAAGGCGAGTTTGAAAAACGGCTGCAGGCGGTGATCGACGAAGTGCAGTCCAGCCCGACGCCGATCATCCTGTTTATCGACGAAATTCACACCCTGATCGGCGCCGGCGGCGCCCAGGGCACCGGCGACGCCGCAAACCTGCTGAAACCGGCGCTGGCGCGCGGCCAGCTGCGCACCCTCGGCGCCACCACCTGGTCGGAATACAAGAAATACATCGAGAAGGATCCGGCGCTCACCCGCCGTTTCCAGGTGGTCCAGGTACACGAGCCGAGCGAAGACAAAGCGCTGCTGATGCTGCGCAGCACCGTCAGCCCGCTGGAGCAACACCACCGCGTGCTGCTGCTGGATGAAGCGGTGGACGCCGCGGTGCGGCTTTCGCATCGCTATATTCCTGCCCGCCAGTTGCCGGACAAGGCGGTGGCGCTGCTGGATACCGCCTGCGCGCGCGTGGCGGTCAGCCAACATGCCGAGCCTGCTCAGGTCGAAGACTGCCGCCACCGCATCGATGCGCTGCAGATAGAGTTGGATATCGCCCGCCGCGAGGCCAAGGTCGGCATCGGCGATCCCCTGCGCCCGCAGGAGATTGAAGCCCAGCTGACCGCGCTGCGCCAGGAATTGGAACAGCTGACCGAGCGCTGGCAGCAGGAGCTGGCGCTGATCCAAGAGATCATCACACTGCGCGCTCAGCTACACCAACAGGAAGCGGAATCTGCCGACGAAGAGACGCAGGCTGGCCCTGACGCCGACGCGCTGCGCGCCCAGTTGGGCGAACTGCAGCAGCAGTTGAGCGCGCTGCAGGGCGAAGCGCCGCTGATCTTCGCCGCCGTCGACGCCAACATCGTGGCGGCGGTAGTGGCCGACTGGACCGGCATCCCGCTGGGCCGCATGGTGAAAAACGAGATTGAGGCGGTGCTGCAACTCTCCGACACCCTGAACCAGCGCGTGATCGGCCAACGCCATGCGCTGGATCTGATCGCCCGCCGGGTGCGCACTTCGCGGGCGCGGCTGGACGATCCGAACAAGCCGGTCGGGGTGTTCCTGCTGGCCGGGCCGTCCGGCGTCGGCAAGACCGAAACCGCACTAGCGCTGGCGGAAACCCTGTACGGCGGCGAGCAGAACGTCATCACCATCAACATGAGCGAATTCCAGGAGTCGCACACCGTTTCGACGCTGAAAGGCGCGCCCCCGGGCTATGTCGGCTACGGCGAAGGCGGCGTGCTGACCGAGGCGGTGCGCCGCCGCCCTTACAGCGTGGTGCTGCTGGACGAAATCGAGAAGGCGCACCCGGACGTGCATGAAATCTTCTTCCAGGTGTTCGACAAGGGCTGGATGGAGGACGGCGAAGGCCGCCATATCGATTTCCGCAACACCATCATCATCCTGACCTCCAACGTCGGCACCGATCTGATCGCCGGACTGTGCAGCGATCCGGAACTGCTGCCGGAGCCAGAGGCGCTGAGCGGCGCGCTGCGCCAGCCGCTGCTGTCGGTGTTCCCGGCCGCCTTGCTCGGCCGCCTGCTGGTGGTGCCGTATTACCCGCTGACCGACGCCACGCTGGGCAACATCGTGCGCCTGCAGCTGGGCCGCATCCAGCGTCGCCTGGCGGAGAATCACGACATCGTCTGCACCTTCGACGACGCGGTCATCGAGCAGATCGTCAGCCGCTGCACCGAGGTGGAGTCCGGCGGCCGCATGGTCGACGCCATCCTGACCAACACCCTGCTGCCGCAGATCAGCCACACCCTGCTGACCGGCAGCGCCAACGACCAGCGCTATCGCCAGCTGCATATCGCGCTGCAGAACAACGAATTCATTTGTCAATTTCAGGCATAACGCCGCGGCCGCCGAGACGGCGGCCCTTTGAACACAGAGAGTCATCACTATGTCGGGAACCGGGATAACCAAACCGAATTCGAACAGCCTGCCGAGCGGCTATCGATTCAACGAATTCGAGATCCAGGAAGCGATCGGCGAAGGCGGCTTCGGCATCGTCTACCGCGCCTACGATCACCAACTGGAACGCACCATCGCCATCAAAGAATACATGCCGACCTCGCTGGCGAAACGCAACGACGATCTCAGCATCGGGCTGCGCGGCGAGCGCTTCGGCAAAACCTTCCAGGCCGGGCTGAACAGCTTTATTCAGGAGGCGCGCCTGCTGGCGCGCTTCTCGCACCCCGGCCTGCTGCACGTGCTGCGCTTCTGGGAAGAGAACGGCACCGCCTACATGGGCACCCAGTTTTACAGCGGTACCACGCTGAAGAACCTGCAGGCGCAGCAGTCGGAGAAAATCGACGAGGCGTGGATCCGGCGGCTGCTGCCGCCGCTATTCAGCGCCATCAACACCATCCATCAGGAAGGCTACCTGCACCGCGACATCTCACTGGATAACATCCAAATCCAGGAGAGCCAGCTGCCGGTACTGCTGGACTTCGGGTCGGCGCGCAAAGAGATCGGCAACCTGTCGGACGAAACGGAAATCATGCTGAAACCGGGTTTCGCGCCGATCGAGCAGTACACCGAGAACAGCGACGGCGAACAGGGGCCCTGGACCGATATTTATGCGCTGGGCGCCGTGCTGCACACGCTGATCGTCGGTTCGCCGCCGCCGGTCAGCGTGGTGCGCAGCATCGAAGACAGCTATCAGCCGCTGGCCGAGCGCCGTCCCGCCGGCTACTCGCCGGAGCTGCTTCGCACCGTCGACCGCGCGCTGGCGCTGAAACCGGAAGACCGCCCGCAGACCATCGATGAAATGGCCGAGCTGTTGCAGCTGCCGATCGCCGATGAAAACGAAATCATCAGCACCCCGGCCGCCGCGCCGGAGAACCTGCTGGTGGCCGCCAACCCGGCTGCTGCCGCCGCGGCCGCCGGCACCGTTACCGCGCGCAGCACCCAATTCTCGCGGCCGATGATGGCCGGCGCCGGCGTCGCGGCGCTGCTGGCGATCGGCGCCGTCGCCTGGCTGAGCGGCGGCGAGGATGATACCCCGGCCGTAGCGCAAAACACCGCAGCGTCACCGGCGCAGAAAACCCTGACGGAGCAGCCGAGCGCGCCGCAAATCGCGCCATCTGCGCCGGTGGAACCGCAAAAGGCGGCGCCGCCACCGCAGCCGGTGGCGCTGGTGTACTTCAAACTGCAGCCGGGCGAACAGGTCAGCCTCGACGGCAAGCCGCAGCAGGTGACGCCGGGCGAAAACGGCTTCGCCAGCCTGAATCTGGCGCCGGGTCGTTATCAGCTGGAGATCCGCCACAACGATCGGCTCCGCCAGCAGCAACTCAGCATCGACAACGCCGGCACCTGGCTGGTCAATCCGGCCACCGCCGGTTAATCCCGTTCTGCCCCCCGCCGCGGCGGGGGTTCCCCTTTTTCATGAGACTGACGCACCACTGCCCACCATCATTGGCCGCGCGGCAAGGCCGCTGCAAGGTCGGGGTATGCAGGGCACGACGTCAATCACAGAGGATGTTCTCATGTTGGATCGCATTATTGCGCACACGCCGCTGGGCCAGGAGCAGCTGCTGTTCCGCTCGCTGGACGGTATCGAGGCGCTTTCCACCCCTTTCGACTTCTCTATTGAATTGCTGAGCACCGACGCGCGGCTCGATCGCAAAGCGCTGCTCGGCCAACCGCTGACGCTGGAGATCCCGACTCAGGGCTTTCTCAGCGCCCCGCGCTACCTGAATGGCAAGATCACCGCCATCGCCGTCAGCAGCGAAGAGATCGGCGGCACGCGCTACGCGGTGTATAACCTGCACGTGCAGCCGGATCTGTGGCCGATGACCAAGGATCGCAACTTCCGCATCTTCCAGGAACAAACGGTGCCGCAGATCGTCAAGACTCTGCTGGCGGAGCACAACGTACAGTTGGAAGATCAGCTGACCGGCGACTATCGCCTGTGGGGCTACTGCGTGCAGTACAACGAAAGCAGCTTCAACTTCATCAGCCGTCTGATGGAGCAGGAGGGCATCTATTACTATTTCAAACACGAGATGGACAAACACACGCTGGTGCTCGGGGATGCGCCCCACCACCACCAGCCCTATCCCGGCTACGAGATGATCCCCTACCACCTGACGCCGTCCGGCGGCAGCACCAGCGAGGAAGGCATCAGCCAGTGGACGTTGTCCGATCGCGTCACGCCGGGCATCTACAGCCTGGACGACTACGATTTTCGCAAGCCGAACGCCTGGCTGTTCCAGGCGCGGCAAAACCCGGTCTCGCCGACGCCGGGGCAGATCGACGTCTACGACTGGCCGGGCCGCTACACCGAGCATCAGCAGGGGGAGTTCTACGCCCGCGTGCGCCAGGAAGCCTGGCAGGCCGAGCATCAGCAGATCCGGGGCACCGCCACCGCGATGGGCATCGCTCCCGGCAGCACCTTTACGCTGTATAACGCCCCGCACGCCGACGACAACCGCGAGTACCTGACGCTGCAGGCCAACTACCATCTGAAAGAGAACCGCTACGCCAGCGGCGACGATCAGAGCAGCGAACACCGTATCGACTTCACCGTGCTGCCGGCGGACGTGCCCTGGCACCCGCCGCAGCAGGCCACCTGGCCGAAAACCCACGGGCCGCAGACCGCCCGGGTGGTCGGCCCGGCCGGCGAATCAATCTGGACCGACAAATACGGCCGCATCAAGGTGAAATTCCACTGGGACCGCTTCGGGCCGAAGGACGACGGCAGCTCCTGCTGGGTGCGCGTCTCCAGCGCCTGGGCCGGCCAGGGCTACGGCGGCGTGCAGATCCCGCGCGTCAACGACGAAGTGGTGGTGGACTTTATCAACGGCGATCCGGATCGGCCGATCGTCACCGGGCGCGTTTATAACGAAGCCAGCATGCCGCCGTGGGCGCTGCCGGCCGCCGCCACCCAAATGGGCTTTATGAGCCGTTCCAAGGACGGCACCGCCGACAACGCCAACGCCCTGCGTTTCGAAGACAAGGCCGGCGCCGAACAGGTGTGGATCCAGGCGGAACGCAACATGGACACCCAGGTCAAAAACGATGAGAGCCACAGCATCGCTAACGACCACACCCACCTGGTGGGCGGCAACCAGATCAAACGGGTGGTGCTCAATCAGGCCAGCGGCGTCAAAGGCGAGGCCTCGGCGCTGACCGGCAAAACGCGCAGCGACGCCGTGGTCAACGCCTTTACCCTCGGCTCCGGCGAATCGCTGCGGCTGGAGTGCGGCGAAAGCGTGATCGAGCTGCTGGCGAACGGCCAAATCAACATCACCGGCACCAGCTTCAATATCACGGTGAAAGAGGACGGGGAGATCAATACCGGCGGCCAGCTGGATCTCAACCAGCCCGGCGGCGCCGCGCGCACCGCCGCGCCGGGCGGCGGCCATCAGGCGGCGATCCAGAGCGCCGTCGATCAGCTGTTCCCTAAAGAGTAGCCAAGTGGCACGCAGGAAAAGCCGGTTAACGCCGGCTTTCGGGCGGCGGCGCCGGCAAAACCGGCTGCCGCTGTAACCCCTTTTGGCAAGGAGATGAATGCGCTGGCGGCAAGATCACCGACGTTTAGCCAAAACAACGGGCTGAAGCTGTCCCGTTCATCGCTTCAGCCTTCCTTATCATCAACGCCCCCTCACCACTTCTTCACCGTCTGGTAAATATCGAGGTCGAAATAGCCGTCGGCTTCGCAGTCGTTGAGATAGTGTTCATAGCTTACCCCCTCAACCGGCTGATAGCCGCTGGCCGGCAACAGCTTCTGGTAGAACTCGCCCCACACCCGCTCGAAGTCGCCATCGCTGATGCGCACGTGGTAGACCGCGTACTGCCCGGCGGGTAGCGTCTGCACGGTAACGCCCTCGTTCTCCGCCGGCAGCGCGAAATCGTCCGCCACGCTCATCACCACGTCGGCGCGCAGCTTTTCCGACGCCACTTCCGCCGGATCGTCCCAATACAGCACCAGCCATTTGCCGAACGGCACGCCGTGGCGCTGCCGCCATGCCAGCAGTTGCTGCGAGCCCTGTGGGATCGTCTGCGGATACGGCCCCACGACTCTCACCCCCACCACCTTCTCCGCCGCCTTATCGATAATCCTCACGCTCATCGCCCTTCCCCCTCACATTGTCTCAGGCGCCGATTTCGGTGCGCACGTCCAGCAGCTCGGGGAAAAAGGTCAGATCCAACGCCTTTTTCAGGAAGCTGACGCCGCTGGAACCGCCGGTGCCCGACTTAAAGCCAATGATCCGCTCCACCGTTTTCATATGGCGGAAGCGCCACAGATGGAAGCTCTCTTCGATATCCACCAGCTTCTCCGCCATTTCATAAGCTTCCCAGTAGGTTTGCGGGTTGTCGTAGATCACTTTGAACGCCGGCAGCAGATCCGGGTTGCGCTGGTAGGGCTGCGTCCAGTCGCGCTCGAGGCACTCCTGCGGGATCGGCAAGCCGTGGCGCGCCAGGTACAGCAAGTATTCGTCGTACAGGCTCGGTGCTTCGAGGATCGCCTTCAGCGCGGCGTGTTTTTCCGCGTCGCTGCTGAACACCGCCAGCATCGCCGCATTCTTGTTGCCGAGCAGGAACTCGATCGAGCGATATTGGTGCGACTGGAAGCCCGACGAGCTGCCCAGCACGTCGCGAAACTCGACGTACTCCGACGGCGTCAGCGTTTCCAGCACCGCCCACTGTTCGAACAACAGCCGCTGGATCTGTTTGACGCGCGCGAGGATTTTGAAGCAGTGGCTGAGTTTGTCCTGCTGCACCAGCCGCAGCGCCGCCTGCAGCTCATGCAGCATCAACTTCATCCACAGCTCGGAGGTTTGGTGCTGTATCACGAACAGCATTTCATCATGATGCGGCGGGTTGGAGAGCGGGTGCTGGCAGTCCAGCAGTTGGTCCAGGCACAGGTAGTCGCCGTAGCTCATGCGTTTGGAAAAATCGGTGACAATCGCGCTTTCTAATTCCCGTTTGTTCATCTGTGATCTCCGTTGCGCCCAGCGCCCCATCGGCCTGGAACGTGCCGCAAAGAGAAAACAATAGTACAGAACCCGCCGCCCCGAAGGGCGATAAACGAGAGGTGCTTCGCAGATCTCACTCATCTGCGCCGCCCCTCTCGCCCCGCTTTACCCTATCAGCCCAAACAGGTCGTTGAGCGACTCGCTCATGGTCGGATGGGTGAACAGCTGATCGCGCAGCCGGGTATAGGGCAGCCCGGCGTCCATCGCCGTTTTGACGATGTTGATCATCTCGTGGGCATCGCGGCACAGCAGCGCCACGCCGAGGATCTGGCCGGTCTGCGCATCGACCACCGCCTTCAGCAGGCCGCGCGTGTCGCCCAGCACGCGGGCGCGCGGGATCGCCGCCGCCGGCAGAGTGGCGACCTTAATGTCGCGCCCCTGCTGCCGGGCCTGATCTTCGCTGAGGCCGATACGCGAGAAGCTGGGAGTGATGAACACCGAGTAAGGCACCGCGCCGCGATCGGCCGTGCTGCGTTTAACCGCGCCGAACAGGCTGTCGCGCACAATGCGGAAATCGTCCAGCGAGATATAGGTAAACTGCGGCCCGCCGTTGACGTCCCCCAGCGCCCAAATATGCGGCACGCTGCTGCGCAGCTGCGCGTCTACCCGCACGGCGCCGCGCTCATCCGCCTCAACGCCAGCGCGCGCCAGCTGCAAACCTGCGGTGTTCGGCGCGCGCCCGGCCGCCACCAGCAGCGCATCGAACGACTGCACGCCGCCCTGATGCACCACCTCAACGCCCCCTTCCACATCGCGCACCTGCTTCACGCCGGCGTTAAACGTGAAGCTGACCCCGGCGTCGCTCAGGATTTGCTGTATCGCCTGCGCCATATCGTGGTCTTCCCGGCCGAGCAACGCATCCGCCTCTTCGAATACCGTCACGGCGCTGCCGAACTGCGCGAACATCGAAGCGAACTCCAGCCCGATATAACCGCCGCCAATAATGCCCAACCGCGCGGGCCGCTGCGTCAACTGCAGCAGGCCGGTGCTGTCGTAACTCCGCTGCGAGCGATCCAACCCGTCGATCGCCGGCCAGCGGCTGACGGCCCCGGTGTTGATGAAGATGCGCTCGCCGCTCAGCACCTGCGTTCCCGCCGCGCCCTGCACGCTGATGCGATGCGGATCGATAAACTCCGCCCGTCCGTCGATCACCGTAACCTGTTCAAGCCCCGCCAGGTTTTGATAGTTTTTCTCCCGCAGCAGGCCGGTCACCTGCCGCTTGCGCGCCATCGCCTGGCTGAACGCCTGTTCGCCCGGCCCGTGAAGCTCGGCATCGTGCACCAGCGTTTTGGTCGGGATACAGCCGATGTTGATGCAGGTGCCGCCATACATCTGCGCCGACGCCTCCACCATCGCCACGCGCCATCCCTGCCCGGCCAGAAAGGCCGCCAGCGCTTTGCCGGCCTTGCCAAAACCGATGATAATCGCCTGATAATCGTACATTGTGTCGCCTCGTCTCATGATGTTCATCGCCGGTCAATCAGCGTATTGCGGCCTCAACTAACCGCTCCAGCGGCCTCAGCGCCTCGATCTGTCGTTCGTCGGCCCCAGCGCTCCGCTTCAGACTTTCCGCCGGGTGGTAGCTGACCTGCGTTTTGCCCCGTTCGTCTTGCGCAATCAGCACCCTGAACGGCAGATCCAGCGCCAACGCCGGCCGCGCCAGCATCAGCGGCGTGCCCGCCAGCGGGTTGCCCAGCACCAGCACCGTGGTGGGCGGCATCGTCAGATGATGCTCACGCGCCGCTTTCGCGTGATCGAACTCGGCGAACAGCGTCACGCCCTTCTGCTCGGCCGTGCTGATAATGCGCTGACGCGTTTGCTGATAAGCGTAGGCGCTCTCTACCGTTCGGGTTTCTTGCCCCATCGTCCCCTCCGCCACGGCAGAACAGGCCAGCATCATCAGGCTGCCGGCCACGGCCCGGTTCATGACGCTCATGCGACCTTCCCCCGCCACTGTTTCTCGAGCAAACTGCGCGCCGAATCCGCCATGATCATCACCGCGCCCGCCAACATCAGGGTGTCCTTCAGCACCAGGCGCCCGGCGCCGGAGAGATAAGGGAAACCGTGATGCGCATCGCCCAGCGCGGGCACCCAGGCCTCCGGGGTGGTGATCAAAAAGGTCAGCGTCACCAGCGGCGTGCAAAAGGAGAGTATGCCGCCCAATAGCCCCAGCCATTTGGAGAACGGGTTGGCCAGCACCAGCAGCGCGATCGCCACCTCCACCACGCCCAGGCCGTTGGAGAAGCCATAGGTATTGTTGGCCTGCTGCCAGGCGCGGGCGGCGAGGTTCAGTTCGCCTTCGCGCGTCAGGTGAGCCTGATAGTCCTGCGGCATGTCATAGAAAAACGACATCAGCGGGCTGTTGGCGACGAACGGCGTGATGCTGTCCGCTTCGTAAGGGATGAATTTGAGCAGGCCAATCCATAAGAAAACGATGGCGATGCTGAGGCGAATCAGCGTTAATCCCAGCTTGTCGCCCTTGCTCAGAAAGAATAGTATTTTCATTACCGGCTCCATGTCATTGATAACTCATGCATCGCAGCGGCGCCCTCCGCATCGCTGCACTATCGAACCGATCTTAGTGCTTCGCATTACGCCGGCCCATTGCCGAAACAATCAGCTTCTTAGCCAGGAGTCTCAAAATGGATCCGCTCAGCCAACTGTTGATGCTTAACGACATGCGCGGTTATGTGGCGCGCGATTGCCATTTCAGCGGCGAGTGGCGCTCGCCGCATGCCGCCGGGGAGTGGAGCCAGATCCGCTGGCACATGGTGCTGGCGGGCAGCTGTCGGCTGGAGATCCCCGGCGGCCGGCCGGTACCGCTGGAGCAAGGCAGCCTGCTGTTCTTGCCGCACAACTCCGCCCACCGCCTACTGCCGGAGAGGGCCGACAGCGCCACGCACCTGCTGTGCGGCGTGCAAATCTTGCCGCACAGCGCGTCGCCGCTGCTGGCGAGCCTGCCGGAATGTTTGCTGTTCAACAGCCGCCAACAGGGGCGGCTGGCGCTGCTGCAGGCGACCGGCCAGCTGCTGAGCGATGAGTTCAGCCAACAGGGCCAGGGGCACAACGCCATTGTCAGCCAGACCATGGCGCTGCTGTTCGCGCTGGCGATCCGCGCCTGGCTGGCCCAGCCAAATCAGAGCGGCAATCTGGTCGCCGCGTTGCTGCATCCGCAGTTGGGCAACGTGGTTGAACAGATGCTGCGCCGCCCGCAACATCCCTGGACGCTGGTTGAACTGAGCAAACAGGCCCATATGTCGCGCGCCAACTTCGCCCGCGTCTTTCGTCAGGTCACGCAGCAAACGCCGCTGCAGGCCCTTACCGCCATCCGCATGCAGCTGGCGGCCCGGCTGCTGGCGCGCCAGGCGTTGCCGCTGAGCCGTATCGCCGAACAGGCCGGCTATTCGTCGGAGGTGGCGCTGCACAAAGCCTTCACCCGCCACTTCGGCCTGACGCCGGGAAAATTCCGCCAACAGGCCGCCGATGCGCCGCCGGACGCTTGCCCGATCCCGGCGTAACCTCCCACCCCGCCTTACTGTTTAGTAAACAACTCGACCGCCGCCTGACAACTCTCACAAATGCGCGATCCCATGCGGGTTTCGCCCCGGTTGCGGCTTGCCTGCGCCTGTCTTCCCTTATAGATTGCAGGCTAACGGCAGGCAGCAAGGTATCGGCAAATGGCAAATATTCGAGATGTCGCGCGGTTGGCCGGCGTGTCCATCAGCAGCGTGTCGAACCTGCTGAATAACCGCAGCCACCAGATGAGCGCGCAGACCCGTGAGCGCATCGAACAAGCGATGGCAACCCTGGGGTATCGGCCGGCCCGAACGGCGGCGTTGCCCGCACCGCAGGCGAAGATCATCGGCCTGCTGCTGCCGTCGATCGTCAACCCGAGCTTTTCGGCGCTGGCGCATGCGGTCGACGATGCGGCGCGGGCTCACCGTTACCGCGTCTTGCTCGGCAACGCCTACCGCCAGGAACAGGAAGAGGCCGCGTTTATCGACGATATGTTCCTGCATGGCGTGCGCGGCATCATCGTGGCGGCGAGCGACATTCGCCAGACCCATTTTGTCCGGGCCGCCGAGAGAGGCATGAAGATCGTCAGCTACGACAGCCCGTTCGCCGAGCAGATGGCCACCGATGCCCGGCTGTTCGACAGCGTATCGATGGACAATATCGCCGCCGGGCGCCTGGCCGCGCAGCACCTGCTCGAACGCGGCTGCCGACACATTGTGTTCGCCACCGAAGCGACGCTGACCGTCGGGCGCAGCCACAAGATCGACGGTTTTCTAAGTGTGCTGGGGCACAGCCTGAGCGAACGCCAACGGGTGATCGAAGGCAAAGCCAACAGCGCCTACGGCGACACGGAAATGTTCGAATTAGGGCTGACGCTGGCGCCGCGCGTGCTCGCGCTGACGCCGCGCCCGGACGGCATCGTGGCGATTAACGATGCGCTGGGCATCGGGCTGATGGTGGGGCTGCGCGCCGCCGGCGTCCAGGTGCCCGCAGACATCTCGGTAATCGGCATCGACAATATCGCGCTGGCCGGCCTGGCCGAACCGGGGCTGACGTCCGTCAGGCCGCCGCTGGCGGAGATGGCGCAGCTGATGGTCGAGCGCCTGATCGGCCGCATCAACGATGATGCGCAACCGCCCGGCGAGTTTCTCTTCCCGCCGACGGTCATCAGCCGGCGCTCGGTCAAAGCCGCCGGCTAAATGAAATAACAGCGTCTTCCCCAGGCGATGCGCCGCGGCATCGTCCGGATCGGTGTCAGCCAAAACAAAGGAACAGGCCGTCGGGCTTAAGGGATGCCCGCGCCTCAATGAATCAGCGTCGTGCCGTTATTTAACGTTCAGCTCAGGGTAATGAGCCGGGCCTCTATTATTCCGATTAACCACATTGGAAATATCAAAATGAAAATAAGCAAGCCGCAGGATATTGAACGCAGCGCTATCAGGAAATTGACGCTGCATATTGTCCCCCTCATGATTTTATTGTATTTCCTGGCGTTTCTCGATCGCAATAACATGGCCTACGCCGCCAAAGCGCTGGAAGATAACCTGGGCCTGACCGCCTCGGCCTTCGGCTTCGCCTCCGGGATTTTCTTTATCGGCTATTTCCTGTTTGAAATACCCAGCAACGCCGGCACCATTAAATTCGGCCCGCGCATCTGGTTCGCCAGAATATTAATTTCCTGGGGCATCTTCGCGACCCTGCTCGGCTTTGTGCGCACGCCGCTGGAGCTGTATATCTGCCGTTTTATGCTGGGCGTATGCGAAGCCGGATTCTTTCCCTCGGTGGTGTATTACTTTACGGTGTTCTTCCCGGAAAAATACCGCACCAAAATCCTCGGCATGTTCATCATCGTCCAGCCGCTGTCCAACGCCGTCGGCTCGCCGATTTCCGGCTTTATTCTCAATATTCAGCATGACTGGTTCGGGTTCGCTCCCTGGCAGCTGCTGTTTATCCTCGAAGGGTTGCCGCCGATCGTCATCGGCCTGCTGATCCCGTTCCTGATCAAGAACTCGCCCAAGGACGTCGGCTATCTGAACGTGGAGGAAAAGGCCTGGCTGATGAGCAACGCCGGCCGCTCCAAATCCGGCTCTAAAATCACGCTGGGCGACTTCCTGAAAGGGATGAAAAACAAGAAATACCTGCTCTACGCACTGCTCAACTTCGGCATGGTGTGCGGCATTTACGGCTTCGGCACCTGGCTGCCGTCGATCATTACCGTCCTCTCCGGCGGCGATATCTTCCGCGTCAGCCTGCTGGCGCTCATTCCCTACGGCCTGGCCGCGCTGCTGGTGTACCCGTGGAGCCTGTGGGCCAGCAAAACCAAAAAGCTCGGCGTATTCGCCGGCCTCAGCATGGTGGTCGCCGCTATCGGCCTGATGGGGGCGGTGACATTTTTTAAATACGATCCGCTCGTCGCGCTGTCGTTCCTGTGCATCGCCGCCATCGGCATCTACACCGCCGTACCGCCGTTTTTATCTATGCCCGCCAATATATCCACCGGCGCGGCCGCGGCCGCCGGGCTGGCGGTGGTCAGCTGCATCGGCAATATCGGCGGCTTCGTCGCGCCTTATGCGGTGGGCGTACTGAACGATCTGACCGGCAGCAGCGCGCCGGGGCTGTTTTTCCTGGCCTCGTGCCTGCTGGCCACTGGGTTGATCTGCATTTTCTACTGCGCGAAACAGCGTGAAGGCGTCATCAATACTTAACGAACCAATAAGGAGTCAATCATGGGCGATCTTGCGGGCAAAAAGGTGTTTATCACCGGGGCGGAACAGGGCATCGGCCGCGCCACCGCAGAGCGGCTGATCAAGGCCGGTTGCGACATCTATTTTCACTATCACAGCGACGAAAGCGGCCCCAAAGCGCTGGTGGCGCTGGCCCATTCATTGGGGCAAAAGGCCGCTTACGGCTACGCCGATCTCATCGATAGCGACGAAACGCTGCGCTGCGTCTCGACCGGCGCCGAGTTTCTCGGCGGCATCGATATTCTGGTCAATAACGTCGGCGGCATCGTCGGGCGAAAATGGCTGGGCGAGATCGACCGCGCCTTCTGGCAAACCGTGATCGACGTGAACATGACCACCATGCTGAACGTCACGCAAAGCGCGCTGCCGTTCCTGAAGGCGGCAAACGGCGCCAGCATCGTCAACCTGGCGTCGCAGGCGGGCCGCGCCGGCGGGCATTCCGGCTCGCTGGTCTATTCCGCCACCAAGGGTGCGGTGCTCACCTGGACGCGTTCGCTGGCAGCGGAGCTGGGCGAATACGGCATCCGGGTGAACGCGGTGGCGCCCGGCCTGATCCTCGGCACCCGCTTCCATAATCGCCACACCACCCAAGAATCGGCGGAGGAAACCGTTCGCGCCATCCCGCTGGGCCGCGCAGGCACGCCGGACGACGTAGCGCGCGCCATCGCCTTCCTGGCGGCAGAGTACGACGGCTTCATCTCCGGCGCCACCCTCGACATCAACGGCGGCATCTACCGCATGTAGTTCAACCGCGGGCGGCACGGCTGCCGCCCCCTATTCAGGTATCGCCTTATGATTAAATCCGCCATCACCCACCCGCCGCTGCTCGCCGCGCTGGCGCAATGCGGGCATAAAACCCAGGTACTGATCGCCGACGGCAACTACGCCTGCGTGACCCACGCGCCGAAAGACGCCACCGTGGTCTATCTGAACCTGGCGCCCGGCACGCTCGCCGCCCCGCCGATCCTGGAAAAGCTGCTGGCCTGCATCAACGTGGAAAGCGCGGCGCTGATGGCCTGCCCGCCGGACTTCACCAACACCATCGAAGCCGAATACCGACAGCTGCTGCCGGCGCAGTGCCCGGTCGAACACCTGCCGCGCGAGGCGTTTTACGCCGCGGTCAAATCGGATCGGACGCTGCTGGTGATCGCCTCCGGCGAGCAGCGCCGCTTCGCCAACCTGCTGCTGACGGTAGCGCCGGTGGTGTGAACAGCGCGAAGAAATTACGGGCGAGAAAGAGGGGGAGATTCCCCCTCTCTTGTCGTTACCGGTTAGCGCTAGTTTTTTCCAACGCGCCCGCAAGGCGTCAGTTATAGGTCATGGTGAAGGTGGCAGTGCCATTGGCCTGACCGGCGGTTACCCGATCATTAGTCTGATAATAGTTGGCAGTGAATGGAAACCATACCTGGCCACCGGTTCCTGAATAGTTGCCGAGCAACGTTTGCGTACCGAACCGTACCGGTGCTCCATGGTTGTCCCGCACTTCAATCCCCACCCCGCTGGCGGCGGTGCCGGTGCTGACCGGATCGATCGCCATCACCCCCGCCACACCAGAAGCGTCAGCCGTCGCATCAATCGTGATATTGACACGAGTGCCGACATCACAACGCAGGGGAATAAAAAATTGAGTAAACGCAGTTCTCTTTCCCACGCCGGTAAACTCGCTGCGCTTGATATTGCCCATCGGCACCTTAATGGCAGTATTGGTCACCGAACAGGCCACGGTATTCACATTCGATTGGCCAAAGCTGAAGTTATAGACATAAGTCTGATTAACCACACTGGCACGAATGCGCCCCGGTATCGTTAGTCTGCCGCTGCCGGTCGTGGTGGCGACCTTCACCAGTTCAAAACGGGTCGCGCCGCCCCAGGATGCACCGCAATAGCGCCGCCACGTTGATGACCAACCACATCCATTCCAGGCAACGTCTCGGGGAAAGTCACCGGTAAATCGCAGACCATAAGCTCCTGCTGGCATAACCACCCGCATCGCCAACCCCGTAACATCCACGCCAAACAGCTGCTCGCCGTTATATCTGACGGTAGTGGTGCCTTCGGCTGACCAGCGCATAGTCTGCGTCGCAGTGCCATCACATTGTAAGAAATTACCGAGACTACTCAACGAAGTTGAAGAAGTCGACGCCACTACGCTGCCTACCGGCGCATCGCGCTGGACGATCACATTGCCGAAGTTGATGGTTTCTCCGTCCGTCGCGCTGCCGAATAAAAACGTGCAGGTGGCCTGCGCCGCGCTCGAACACAGCCCCAGCAGCGCGAACAGCCCTCCCGCCGCCAGCGTTTTCATCTTAATCATCATGTTATCTACTCTCATTATTCGTTGAATTATCGGCACACGGCCGTAACCGGCAGCACCCCGGCGGCGGCCTCCGCCGACGGTAGCGTGAATGCAACCCGGCACTGCTGGCTGGCGGCATTGCCCCACTTCACCTGCAGCTGCCCCTGCTCCGGCACACCGCTCAGGTACAGCTGGCCATCCGGCCCGACGATGCCGCTGTTCTCCAGTGCGCCAGCCTCCTGCTGCAGCGCGGCGATGGCCCCAAACGGTACCGGTTTGCCCTGATAGCTCAGCGTCATCAGCACGCGGTTGCCTACGCGAGTTTGGAAATCCGCCAGCACCAGTGCCCCCTGGGTTGGGATCACCGTCTGGGTATTGGTGTCGATGTCCACATCACCGCCCAGCGTTTCTGTGTCCAGCGCGATGCGGTTCTTGCGATAGGTGCCGACATAAGGCACCACCGCGTAGCCGCGCCAATCGGTACGCACACCGGTATTGTTCTGCACTTTCGCACCCGCCGCGCCCGGCGCCCGCACCAATACCAGCGTATCCCCTTGCTGCTGCGAGAAGGTCACGCCGTAAGGATGCGCCACAATCCCCCCCTGCAGGCCGTAGTTGATCTGCCGCGAGTCGCGGGTGTAGCTGTACCCGGCCTGCATTTCACCATAGGTGCCCTTGTAGTTGGCGCCGAGACTGCCGCTGGCGCCGTCGCCGCGGCTGCCGTAGCTCTGCTGGAGGCTATAGCTCAGGTTGTTGTCGGCCAGTGCGGTGCCGTTCAGCCCCACCTGCTGCGCCGTGCTGCCTCGCTTGCTGCTGTTCAGGCTGTAACTGGCCCAGCTGTTGGGCAGCCACTTGCTGAGCGGCACCTGCACGTTGAACGCCACTTGTTGGTCGTTGGGGTTGTTGCCCGGCGTCTGGCTGTAGGTGTAGTTCAGCCCGTAGGCGATGCCGTCGTAACTCAGGTTATAGCCGACGTTCAGGCTGCGCTCATAGCCTCCCTCTCCCCAGTAGTCCTGCTGGTAGGCCGAGAGCGAAAGGCTGCCGTACTCCCTGAATGCCTGGTTGATGTTGATCTGCGCCCTGCTGCGCTTGTTGTAGTTCTGCCGCCAGTCGTTTTCGTTGTCCCCCCCCAACTCATTGGCCTCCTGGAAGTCATAGAAGCCGCGGGTCGAGTAGCGGTAGCCCGCCAGGGTGAAAGTGGTGTTGGTCGCCTCAACGTCTTTGGCGTACTGGAAGCGGTAAGACTGGCCGCTGTGGCGGCTGCCGTCGCGCAGCTCGGTTTTCGCCTGCGTGATATCCATCGACAACGAGCCCCAAACGCCAAAGCCGTGTCCGACCCCAAGCACCTGCGCATTGTAGCGGTCGGCCAGCAGCAGACCGCCGTAGACCGTGGAGTCATGCGGCAGACCGTAGATCAGGGTTCCCTGGCCAAAGGTGGGCGTCAGCGCCGCATCGGTGCCGGAACGAAACTCCCCGGCGGTGAAGGCGTATTTCATCCGCCCCTCGCGCAGCATCACCGGCACGGCGGCGAACGGCTGTACAAAGCGACGCTCGGCGCCGCTGGCCTCGGTAATGGTCACCTCCAAATCGCCGCTGGAGGCGGTCGGATACAGATCGGTTATCGCAAATGCACCTGGCGAAACATAGGTCTGATAAATGATGTAGCCGTTTTGACGCACGGTCACCTGGGCGTTGCTCTGGGCAATGCCGCGTACCACCGGCGCAAAGCCTCTCAGGCTGTCGGGGTACATGTTGTCGTCGGAGGCCAGCTGCGCTCCGCGGAACTGCACGCTGCCGAACACATCGCCTGGCGTCGCGCTGTCGCCCAGCGTCAGTTGCCCTTTCAGCGATTGAATATCACGCTGCAGGTAGGTATTGACGTTATCCCAATGCCGCTGACCGTTGCCTTCGTTGTAGGTCGAATAGTTACGCAGCCGCCAGGCGCCCAGATTCAGGCCGGAACGCAGGTTGAGGTAGTAATTGTCCTCAGCGCCGGCGCCTTTGTGCCGCTGGGTATTGGCGCCGCTGAACGTGTAGTTGAGCAACGCCGCCGGCATGCCCTGATCCCACTGTGCAGGATCGACATAGCCGCGCGCCTCGCTAGTCAGCGCCGCCTGCGGGATACTGAGGTTCAAACGCTGCTGGCTGAAGTCGAACTGACTGTCGGCATCGGGGATATAGTGGCCGAGATCGTTCAGCGGCAGTTCGGGCGGCAACTGTTGCAAGGCCGGGAAAGCGGCCACTTTCACGCCCATGGCGCCAAGCTGCGTCGGCGTCAGTTCTGGTCGCAGTTTGCCCGCCACCTCAACAAAGGTGACATCCCGGGTCTCGATCTGATTGCCGTTGAGATAAATATCCACTCGGTAGACGCCGGGAAGCTGCCCGCCGCGTACCGAAAACTGTTCCAGTTCGAGCGCGGAGGCGGCGCTGTTTCCCAGCTCCAACGCGGCAGGGTTAAAGTAATCACGCGCCTGTACGGTCGACGCCGCAAAACCCAGCGCCAACAGCGACGGCATCATCAGCGCCAGACGGGTTTTCTGACTGCGCTCGACACCAACGGCGGCGGGACGGATGATCCGATTACGGTGCTGTTTTTCCATAACAAAAACGTTCTCCCCCGACGACGGCGAAAGGTTCCCCTCCCACACGTCGCTATGGGTAAATGGCTGTAGGTGATGTTGTGTTGTAATAATGAGAGGCGTTGCGAGATGCATGCGCTAGAGCGCCTGATTGGCCGCCGGCGTGATACCGCCATAATCGTTGATCGCCTGCCAGCTCACCTGAGCGCCGGCCCCGGCCGGCATCGGCCAACTCAGTGAGCCTTTAGGCCCAACGGTGCCCGCCTCTTTGATCTCCTTACCGCCAACCTTGACGCTGTAGAACGCCACATAATAAGGCGTGGGGTTATTCACCCGCAGCTGGTTGCCCTGGCGGCTGAACGTGAGCTTTTGATAAGCTTCGGCGGCATTGCCGCTCAACCCCGAAGGCCGATAGATCAGCTTGATGCGCGTCTTGACCGAGATCAGCAAACGGTTTTGATCCGACTGCTCGGTGGAAGGAATGGATTTAATGTTCAGCCAATACAGCGATTCCCGATCTTCCGGCAGTTGGCCGCCGGTGCGGACAATGCGCAGCACGTTCTCCTGACCGGCATCCAGACGGAACAACGGTGGCGTAATCAGAAACGGCGGCTTGCTGCTGTCACTGGCCGTGGCATTTTCTACCCAGGACTGGATCAGGTACGGTGCGGTTTTTTCCGGGTTATTGACGGAAATAGCCGCCTCTTTTTTAGCGCCGTCATAAATAACCCGGGTGCCACCCACCACCACGCCAGCCCAGGCACACTGCGCGACGCTCAGCAAACCAACGGCAAAACAAAACGATTTAACCCCTGGTAACACGATAGCTTCTCCCACTTTTCATTAACGTGGTGAATCAGATAAACAGCGGCGCCGAATGGCGCCGCCACAACAAGATGGGCTTCCCTGCCCGGCGGCGAAATGACGCCCGTCGACTTTCGCCATGTTCTTCTCTTGGATAGCGGCTACAGCCGCCACCAGACCGGCTTAGTTGTAAGAGATAGTGAAGTCGCTGACGGCATTAGCGGTACCGGCCTGTATGGTCGTCGCAGTCGCCATGTATTTGGCGACGTAGCTGAAGGTGGTTGGTGCCGTGGTGGACAGCGTCTTGCTGGCGGAGCGGGTGCTGACCGGCAGTTGGGTCACGGAGTCTTCTTCATAGATCCCCACACCGACGCCGGTCGCCGCACCGGGGCCCGGGGTCAGCGCCAGCAGGGTGCTGTTGGCGGTATCAGCCTGGCCATCGAAAACAACCGAAGCGGTGATTGCAGAGGCAGGGCAAGATTCCAGCGTCACGTTGAAACGGGAAGCGCCGGAGACCGCACCCGCTCCGTCGAAGCTGCTTGCACTGATGGTGCCCAGATTTACCGTTTGGGTTTTGGTGCCGGCACTGACCGTACAAGCGGCATCGGTGATATTACCGGTGAAGTTAATGGTACCGTCGGCAGCCTGAGCCACAGAAGCAAACGCGGAACCCGCCAGAATAACCATTGCGATAGTTGTCTTGTTCATCATGATGTTGTTCACTTATATCCTTTGAGTAAATTCCAGCCGTCAGGAACCCTATCAAGCAGGTGAATTGCTCCATAACGGCGACATGAGTGGGCAGTGCCATCTTCTTTATGCAGAGAGTCACTGCGCCAATAAAACCCCTGGGTGTTGGGTTTTACTTTTCCCTCTGCCGAGGCAAAGAGAAAAATAAAATCCGAGCACCTACGCCCCCTATAAAGCATTGCCGATAGCATAATGTTTTTTGCTGGCCAATATTTCATTCAGGCTATTCAACCCTGCACGGCGCAAACCGCTCAATTTATAACGACTGACCGTACGGTAAGAAATCCCCATCGTTCTAGCGATATCGCAAGGACGCTCACCTTTCAATAAGGCGCTTAATACCTCTCGCTCCTGTGGCAAATAGCAATGTTCATCACCATATTCAGCCACGACATCTTTTTCTGAAAACAAGATGCGCGCGATTATCGTAATCAATTCATTTAATGCGACCTGTTTGCTGACCACCGCATCGAACCCCGCCGCCAGAAACGTTTTGCTCAACACCGCAGAAGATTTATCAATTAACAGAATACGACCTCTCGTCGGGTATCGGGACAAATTCAGCAACCGAGAAAAATCATCGGAGTGGTTGCCTATTCCGCAAATCACCATATCGATAGGTTTTCTTTCAACCAATCGCAGCAGGTCATAGTATGACTTCGCCACCCCTGCAATATGCCAACCCGGTATTTTTCCGCACAGCAAAGTAATACCTTGCACCGTATATTGACAGCTATCTAAAATAGCGATGCATTTCTCTTTCTTATCCATTGCCACTTTTTTAGCGCCCTCTCTATCGAACCGTTAATTGCGCCGTTCCATAGTGAGCCATATTGACGCATCGCGGCCTAAATAAATATCAGGCAAGGTTGCATTGCGTGTAGTCCACGCATGATTATCGTGTAAGGCAATGATGACAAAATATTTCGTTGCAGTATCTAAATACGCTCATTAAACTGTGTATTACGATGAAGACGGTGTCGCCGCGTAGAAACACCGCCACTTATTAAGCGGGAAGATGAAATGAATAATGTATTGATCGTGGACGATCATCCGGTCGCTCGGCTGGCTGTCAGAATGTTGTTGGAAAAAGACGGCATGGTGATCGTCGGCGAAACGGATGACGGTCTCGAGGCGCTGAAGCTCGCCCGGCAACTTCTCCCCGATCTCATTTTGGTTGATATCGATATTCCCTCACTAAACGGCATTGATGTCGTGCAACGCCTGCGCAATAACGAATTTCGGGGCGGCATTCTGGTATTGACGGGCAAAGATGACGAACACTACATAAAACGCTGCGCCACCGCCGGCGCCGACGGTTTTATCAGCAAACGCAATAATCTCACCGAACTTCATGATGCGGTGCGTGCGATAAGAGGCGGCTACGGTTACTTCCCGCTCAATCGGGCGCGTCTGGAAGCGGCAAATGCGGCGCCGCTGGATGACAAAGGCAAGATCGCTTCGCTTTCCGCCAAAGAGTTGCAGGTGCTGCGTTTAATGGCGCGGGGCTTAAAAATCATCGAAATTGCGCAGCAAATGCGGATCAGCGATAAAACCGTCAGCACCTATAAACGCCGACTGATGCAAAAGCTTGAGCTGCAAAATATGCTCGAACTGTACGACTTCACTCAACGCAACAACCTGGACTGAGCCTCTGCCATGCGCCATATGCTGCTTTGCATTTTGTTGTTGCTGTCAACGCCGCTGCTCGCAGAGCCTCATGCCGAAGCCCCCCAAAGCATGAAGCTGTTCAGCCGCGAAACCGTCACGCCGCTCAATTTCACGCTCAGCGACGACGACTGGCGTTGGCTGGGGCAAAAGCGCGAAGTCAATATCGCCACCTACGCCCCCGAAAATCCACCTTTCGCCATTATTCCCGAATCGGGCACCTTCGAAGGCATCTCCGCCGACTATGCCTTGCTGGTATTGCGCTATCTCGGCCTGAGATTCCACGTACTGCATTATCCTAATCGCAACGCCGCGCTGGATGGGGTGCGCAGCGGCAAAGTGGATATTTTGCTGGATGACGACGGCGGCCTGTTGACGCAGCAACCTGGCCTGATTAAGAGCATGCCTTATATGCCGGATCATCCGGCGCTGGTCTCCCGCGAGACGGCCATGTCCAAGCCAATGCCGGTGCTTGCCGATGCGCGCATCGCGCTGGTGCGCGGATACCTGAGCGACGACTGGGTGGCGAGCCATTACCCCAATGCAAAAATCACCCGCTATCCCTCGCCGCAAAGCGCCTTGTCTTCGGTGGCGTTCAGTGAAAACGACTATTTTATCGGCAGTCTGACCACCGCCAGTTTTTTAATCGAGCGCAACTACGCCACCACGCTGTCCATCGCGGACATCTTCCCGCAAGAAGATACCGGCCCCCGCTTCGTTTTTCGCGAGGCGGACATTCCGCTGCAACGTTCCGTTGATGCCGTGCTGCAGTCGATCTCCCCCGTTCAACACAAGGTCATCTTCCGTCATTGGAGCCAAGGCCCCAATCTGTGGCTGTATCAATCTCGCTTGCCGTTAACCGAACGTGAACAACGCTGGCTGTCGCAACACAGCGAACTGCGCGTAGTCATTAACCCGCTGTATGCACCTTTCACTTTGTTTGACACACAAAAACAGTTTCACGGCATTTCAGCGGACATTTTGCGGCTGATCCATCTGCGTACCGGCTTGAATTTTAAGGCGGTGGAATCCGACACCATCGGCGACATGTTCGATTTGGTCAAACAGCAACGCGCGGATTTTATCGCCGCCATGAGCTACAGCACGCCGCGGGATAAACAGCTGCTGTTTACCCGCCCTTACGTGTTGCCGCCTTTCGTCTTGGTCGTCCAGGATAGCCAGACCGCTCCGCACGCCTTAACGGATCATCTAAAAATCGCCATCACCCCCGACAACGCGCTGCGGCCATGGCTCAAAGCGCAATATCCATCGCTGACGCTGATCGATGCCGAAAACGCCAGCGTAGCGATGCAAATGGTCAACGAGGGCAAAGCGGACGGCGCGGTGAACAACCTGATCGGTGCCCGTTACCTGATCGATCGTTATTTTCGCGGGAAACTTAAGATCGCTTTCCGGTTGGGCGAACACCCCGCACGCATCGGTTTTGCCGTGGGGCGCGATCAACCGGAGTTATACAGCATCCTCAACAAAGCGTTAGCCGATATTCCACCGCGTGATATCTCGATGATCGCCAACAAATGGCAAGGTACGCCGGATGTCAAACTGGATACCTGGGCGGTTTATCAGAGTGAGTTTTATTGGCTGGCCGGGGTTTTCGCCGTGTTAGTCATCACCTCGCTAATTTGGAATTACTATCTGCATCGCGAGATTCGCCTGCGCAAAGAGGCGCAGACCAAACTGCAAGAGCAGGCCACATTCCGGGAAACGCTGTTCAACGGCACGCCGGTGCCGGTTTATGTGGTCGATGCCGGCGGCAACCTGATCAACTACAACCCAGCCTGGGCACTGTTTTTTACCGGCGAAGGCGAAAACCTCAGCCGCTTGCCGTTGAATTCCGCCAAACATCCGCTGGCTGATATTTTCCACGATATTCGCCCGCTGCTTACCGACACCGTGACACCGGCGTCATCACCTAAACACTACCGGGTCTATAACGGCGTGGAAGAGCGGGTCATTGTTCATCAGGCGGTTACCTATCAGGATCATACCGGCGCCGTGGCGGGGCTGATCGGCAGTTGGCAAGACATCACCGAACATGAAACGTTGCTGGCCGCGCTGTCGAATGCCCGGGAACGGGCAGAGCAGGCCAACAGAACCAAAAGCACCTTCCTGGCGACCATGAGCCACGAAATACGCACGCCGATCAGCGCCATTATCGGTCTGCTGGAATTGGCAGTCACTACGCCGGAACAACAACGTGCAGAAACGGAAAAGGACTCCATCCGCGTCGCCTATGACTCCGCCCTGTCGTTGATGGGCCTGATCGGCGACATTCTTGACCTGGCAAAAATCGAATCAGGCAAACTGGAATTAACGCCGGAATGGGTGCGGATAGACGATTTGGCTCTGCCTGTCGTTCACGTCTTCGACGGCCTGGCCAGGCAAAAAGGCATCACGCTCGAATGCCATATCGATGCCTTGCATCCCGACGAAGTGTATCTCGACCCGATGCGCCTGCGGCAAATATTGTCAAATCTGGTGAGCAACGCCATTAAATTCACCGAGCAAGGCTTAGTGAACGTGCAAATCCACTGTTTGCCGAACAATGAAAACCAAGCGATGCTGACGCTTATCGTCACCGATACCGGCGTCGGTATCGCGCCCGAAGAGCAAGCCACCATTTTCGCGCCCTATGTGCAATCCGAGGCCGGTAAGCACCAGCAGGGTACCGGTTTGGGGCTGGCGATCTGTGCACAATTGGTGTCAATGATGCAAGGCACCATCGATTTACACAGCCAACCCGAACGCGGTACGCGCATTACCGTCTGCATTCCGGTAGAGCACCGCCAACATCTGTCGATTGTCGCCAGCGAACGAGAAGTCATCACCAGCACCGAACAACCGCTGTGTATTCTGGCGGTTGACGATCACCCGGCGAATCGGCTTTTGCTCACCCGCCAGCTTTCCCGCCTGGGTCACCAGGTTATTGAAGCGGAAAACGGGCGGCAGGCGCTGGAGCTTTGGCTGACTCAGCCCATCGATCTGGTGATCACCGACTGCAATATGCCCGTTATGGACGGACTCGAACTCACCCGCCAGCTTCGCCAACGACAAAGAAAACCGCTCATCGTCCTGGGCTTGACGGCCAATGCGCAACCGGAAGAACGCGTGCGTTGCATTGCCGCCGGCATGGACGACTGTTTGTTCAAACCGTTGCGTTTATCGCAGTTGGATGCACTATTAAAACGGCTCCCAAGGCAGTCTGCCGAATGGGGGAAGGAAAGCCGCGTTCCCCTGCAGGAATTGGTCGATCTGCCCGCGCTGGAGAGCCTGGCGCAGCAGGATAAAACGCTGTTGCGTCATCTGCTGCTTGCTACTCGCGAAGAAAATGCGCGTGACATGCAACATAGCCGTCAGTTGCTCGATGAGGAAAATTGGCAGGGATTGGCTCGCAGCCTGCACCGCCTGGCCGGTGCGACCCAAATCGTCGGCGCCGCCGAAGCGGAAAATCATTGCCGCAGTTTGGAACAGTATTGTGAAAATACCGCCGCCCCGGATAAAGAACAGGTTGCGCAAAAATTGCACCTGGCCCTCTCCGCGCTTCAGCGCCTGAATCAGGCGATTGACGACTTTACCGCAGAGTGATGACGTCCCCCAGAGTGATACTCGCGGGGGGAAGGTCTCTACTTCACCTTGAGATGAAACTCTTTGCGATAGCGTGATGGGGACGTTTTGAATTGCTGTTGAAAATGCCGCCGCATGGAAAGCGTAGAGCTGAAGCCAGCCACCAGGGCAATTTGTTCAATCGATTGGTCGGTTTTTTCCAGGAATCGCTGGGCGAGAGCCAACCGTTGGCTTAACAGCCATTGCGTGAGGGTTGTCCCCGTCGACTGTTGGAATCGCCGGGTAAACGTTCGACGACTCATGTACGCTTTATCCGCCAAAGCCTCGACGGTATGAGGAAGTTGCAGATTGCTGACCGCCCAATCCAACGCCTTCATAAAGCGGTCTCCCCCCTGAGTATTGCATACCGCATGTTCAATAAACTGCGCTTGCCCCCCCTGGCGATGCGGCGGCACGACTAACTGGCGGGCCACCCTATTGGCGACTTCGGCGCCGCATTGCTGCCTGACCAAATGCAGGCAACAGTCAATACTGGCCGCCGTACCGGCTGATGTGATCACATCGCCATCGTCCACATACAGCACATCACGATCGATAGAAACGGATGGATAACGCCGCATAAAATGCGGCATCCAATTCCAATGGGTTGTCGCGGGACGACCATGCAACATCCCGCTCTCAGCCAAAACGAACGCCCCCATACACAACCCGACCACTTTTGCGCCGCGCGAATGGGCGCGCTGCAGGGCCGAGATTAATTCCGCAGGCGGCATGACGGTGGGGTCGACCCAACTGGGGATAATGACGATATCGGCGTCATCCAACACCGATAAATCATGCTCCGCGATAATGGAAAAACCGGCGTTCGTTCTTAATGGTCCTGGCTGAGCGGCGCAAACCGTCATCTGATAATAAGGCATACCTTGCGGATTAAGGGCTTTTTCGAATACGGCACAGGGCACGGAAAGATGAAAGGGAATGATGCCATCAAAAACGACAATCCCTATCTTGGTTAATGACATGAGATTTCCTCAGCGTTTTCCCTCAAGTTTGGCTCAAAACGCTCGTTATTGCGTAGTTATGTATCTCGTCTCTGTGCGGTAACGGTGACAAGATTTATACGTCTTCAAGACGTGGATACTTTATTTTAATGATAAATCGGGAGAAATGAGATGCGAAAAATGATCGCTTACAGTGCATTGGCTTTGTCTATGGCAGCATATAGCATGGGTTCACATGGCGCAATAAAACCCGCCAACCAGGCGCCTACCATTCGCACGCTGTCCGGTGCGGAAAATACCCGGAGTTTAGACAAAAACGCCACGGCGCTGATCGTTATTGATTTCCAAAATGAATACTTCGAGGGGAAAATGCCGATTCCCGACGGGAGAAAGGCATTGGACAACACCAAACGATTGATCGACTTTGCACATAAACATAGCATGCCAGTCTATTTCGTCCGTCATATTGGCCCGGCAAATGGCGCCTTATTTGCTGAAAACAGCAGGTTCGCCGAATTTCATCCGGCATTGCAACCCACACGCGCTGATTATGTCGTCACAAAAACAACGCCGAGTTCATTTGTCGGCACCGATCTTGACAAACAGCTCAAACAACGCGGCATCAAACAACTGATTGTCACCGGATTAATGACGCATATGTGCGTGTCTTCCACCGCGCGCGACGCTGTGCCATTAGGGTATAACGTGATCATTCCCGAAGACGCTACCGCTACGCGCGATCTGGCTACCTGGGACAATAAAGTGGTCGATCATAGAACATTGCAGCAGGCCGCCCTTGCCGGCGTCGCCGACGTTTTTGCTGAAATCAAAACCACACAGCAAGTTCTGGCGCTGCCTGTCGTAGGCAATTAAACATTCAACTCGGGTTGCCACTCAGGCAACCCGATATTCGGCGCTGCGACGGCATAACAACCTCACCGAATTATCGAAAGGATGACAAGACTATCATCCTTTCCTTACAAAACACTCAGGAATAGCTGATATTTTCCACCCCCTAAAATACATATAGTTTTCTCGTTGTCAGCGTGGCTGCAATTAAACATCATAAATGCATAAGGGTTCCCATGTTTCGATATATTCTTTACGAACTGCCATTCGGAGTCCTGTTTTCCGTCATGATGACACTCGCTCTAATTCTCATTAGCGGGATTGCCTATTTTATTTTTTCAGGACTTTGACACTAAGGTAAATTCACATGAAAAACCGCGCAATGCTTTTTATTTTACTCTCCGCTATCGCGGCCGGCGCCGGCGCAAAATCGCTATCAACGCCGTCACTTTCTCTCTCGCAAGCCACTCAGCTGGCCAATACGGCGATCAAAGCGTGCGCCGCTAAAGGTTATAACGTCAGCGTGACCGTAGTAGACGCCGCAGGCTTGACCCGCGCCGTTCAACGTATGGATAACGCCGGGCCTCATACCCTCGAAGCCAGCTATAAAAAAGCTTATACCGCCGCGTCAAGCGGTGTGATGACCAGCCAATTGCTGGAGACCTCGCAGAAATACCCGGCAGCGCAAAACCTTTCCGACATTCCGGGTTTCTTGCTACTGGGCGGCGGGGTGCCGGTCAAAGAGAACGACAAAGTCATCGGCGCCATCGGCATTGGCGGTGCACCTAGCGGCAGTGTCGATGAGGCTTGTGCATTGGAAGCCATCACGCAAGCCCGCTGAAAACAGCAATAACTCATCATCGTGACGCACACTCTCAGCAAACGGAAGGCAGCGCCCTCTTGCCTGCCCATTTAACAAGGACATAATCATGAAACATCACTCTCGCCTGCTCTTGCTGCCCCTGATTTCATTGGGCGCATCTGCCGCCATGGCGGCCGAAGCTCCCAAGAGCGGTTACTACGGCGCAATCAATGCCATCGAGACCCGCCAGCAAGCGCACAATATGGATCTCAGCGAGCGCCCCGGCATCGGTTCCTTCGTCGCCGGCAACGAGAAGCAAAACTTCCTCAATGGTTCACTGGCCGCCGGTTATCAATACGGTAACGGCTGGCGAACCGAGGGAGAATATGTTTTCAAGAAAAGCAATGAGTACACCAGCGGCTCATCGACCTTCGCCACCAGCTTCAACCACATGACAACCGATTCGCAACGCCTGATGCTCAACGTTTATCGTGACTTCATGCTCACGGATAAATTCGCCGTCTACGCCACGGCCGGCATCGGCATCGCCAAAATCGACGTCGGCGGTTGGCAGGGCAACGATACTCGCCACTTCGCCGACAGCACACAAACTAATTTCACCTATTCCCTGGGCGCCGGCGTGTCTTATGAGGTGCTGGAGAATCTGACCGCTTATGCCGGTTACCGTTATGTCGATATGGGCAATGTGGAGAGCGGGCGCAACACGTTCGTCAACGCCCGAGGGCTACAGGATGAAAACTTGCGCGCTCGCCTGACGAACAATGAATACCTGATTGGTATTCGTTATACGCTGTAAGATATATGACGCTTATCACCTGCACCGCCAAATGATGATAACCATGGCTCATAACTTTATTTTATTAATGAGCTTCAATAATTTCTATGGCACTCTTCACTGATTTATTACTGATTATATCGCTTACACTTTTAAGTCTTTTTAGCTTTCATCAACATATTAAGGAAAAAAGAGGAAAGAAACTGCTCCCCAACAAATATTTACCGGGCAGAGCACCACGAAACAGATTACGTTGAACTTATTTACTCTCATTCTCTTACTTTGTGTCTATCCCCAGCGCCTGTTTCTCTCAGGCGCTTTTATTCTCATCCGCACGAGTATTCATGGAGGAAAAAATGAAAATAGCGATCGGGCTGGCAATAGGTTTTACTCTCTCACCGTTATCTTTCCCTACCCTGGCCGAAACAATGAAGAATCCAATCAGCATTCACGTTTTAAACCTCCAGTCCGGGGAACCCTCGATCGGGATGACGGTGCTCCTGGAGCGGCAAGAGGGGCAGAACTGGCTCCGACTCTCTTCACAGACCACCGATTCTCAAGGTCGCATTGCTGCACTTTACCCGAAAAATGAGATCGTGAAGCCAGGGGTTTATAAAGTCACGTTCGAAACGCAAGCGTATTTCACTCAGTATCGGCAAATTTCTTTTTATCCAGAAGTCCCCGTTATCATTCATATCGAAGACCCAAACAGGCATTATCACATACCGCTGTTAGTCAGCCAATATGGCTATTCAACCTACCGTGGCAGTTGACATGGCATTATCCTCTCCCTCTTTCGGCGGCGGTGATGACACCCGCCGTCATCTTTCTCTTACAGTCATTCACGCCTTCCTTTCAATAAAAGCCGGTAATGCTGACAACCAATAAATCGCCTCCTGATATAAATGCCACTCCCTTTTCCTTACGATGAATTAAAAAAGTGAAATGAATGAGATTCACGTCTTCTAATTTAAATACTACCTATGGGAACCCCATGATGAAAAATAAGATACTTATGCTAAAGGCTATCGCCATTTCCTATTTGATTACGATGGCACCGGCATACGCCACACCATCCGGAAACATCACCTTTTATGGTTCCATTACGGAGCCCACCTGTCTTTCGTCAGTACTGAATGAAAAATTCAACGTGGATTGTTCCAAGCGCAGCGATAAACCAGAGTCAGTCTGGGAACTCATCACCCATACCGAATTGGAATATCTTGGAACCAATAAAAATCTGGCGATCGCCCATATCGTCTATC
Source organism: Serratia sp. TSO36 (assembly GCF_057808395.1). NCBI lineage: Bacteria > Pseudomonadati > Pseudomonadota > Gammaproteobacteria > Enterobacterales > Yersiniaceae > Serratia > Serratia sp. TSO36. The sequence continues at coordinate 488,957 of NZ_JBJZOU010000015.1, forward strand.
GCTAAGGTTTCAGCCTACGCCGCCAGTGTTCACCCGCGGCGTGTTTCTTCCTTCGGCTCGGCAGCGTGCGTCTCCCCCAACCGCACCACCGGAATATCCGCCAGCCGGGTGGTGTAGGCCGGCGACAGCATTTCGCGCTTCATTTGCCACGGCTTGACGATCCCCTGCCCGGCGAACCACACGCGCCCGCGCCCCTCCTGATTCAGGCGATCGAGGGTCGCCATCAGCCGCTCGCTGTTGCGACGCGGCGGGCAGTCGTCGAACAGATCGATCTGCGCCATGGCGGCGGCGCTGAAATCCCCCAGCACCACGCCGCCCTTCAGATAACGCCGCCCTTCCTGCCAGATGCTCTCCAGCGCGCGCACCGCCATGGCGATGATGTCGCGGCTGTCGTTGCTCGGCGTTTGCAGCCGGGCGGTGCCCATATTGCTGTAATACCCTTCGCCCGCCGAATGCGGGCTGGTTTTGATAAACACCGACACGTTGCGGCAATAGCGCTTTTCCTGCCGCAGCTTTTCGGCGGCGCGTTCGGCATAGCTGCAGATGGCCTCGCGCATGTGCGGGTAATGCGTCAGCCGCTGGCCGAACGAGCGGGAGCAGATGATCTGCTCTTTGGCGGCCGCCTCATCTTCCCACCGCAGGCACGATTCGCCGCGCAGCTCGCGTATCGTGCGCTCCAGCACCACGCTGAAGGTTTTACGCGCCAGTCGGGTATCGCAGTCCGCCAACTGCAGCGCGGTGTGAATGCCCATCGCCTGCAGCTGGCGAGTCAGGCGGCGCCCCACGCCCCATACCTCTTCCACCGGGATCAGCGCCAGCAGCTTGCGCTGGCGCGCCGGATCGGATAAATCCACCACGCCGCCGGTGCCGCGCCATTTCTTGGCGGCGAAGTTGGCCAGTTTGGCCAGCGTTTTGCTCGGCGCAATGCCGACCCCGACCGTTAAATGCAGCTCGCGCCGGATGCGATCGCGCACCCGCCGGCCGAACGGCTCCAGCGCTTCGCAGTGCGCCACGCCGTCCAGCCGCAGAAAGGCTTCGTCCAGCGAGTAGATCTCCACCGCCGGCGCCATCTCTTCCAGCGTGTCCATCACCCGGCGGGACATATCGGCGTACAGCGCGTAGTTGGAGGAGAACACCGCGACGTTGCGGCGGCGCATCTCCTCTTTGATCTTGAAATAAGGCGCGCCCATCGGCACGCCCAGCGCCTTCGCCTCGGCGCTGCGGGCGATCACGCAGCCGTCGTTGTTGGACAGCACGATCACCGGCCGCCCGCGCAGATCGGGCCGAAAGATGGTCTCGCAGGAAGCGTAGAAACTGTTGACGTCTACCAGGGCGAACATGGTTACCGCGCCGCGTAGACGATAAAGGTCACCACGCCGAAGATCTCCAGCTGCGCCTCGTCGTCGAACACGATCGGCGCGTAGGCAGGATTCATCGGCAACAGCCGCACGTCGGGGTGGCGCTGCAGCTTTTTGACGGTGAATTCGCCGTCCACCGCGGCGATCACGATATTGCCGTGCTCCGGCGTCAGGGCGCTGTCGACGATCAGCAGATCGCCATCCTGGATATTGCCGTCGATCATCGACTCGCCGCTGGCGCGCACGAAGTAGGTGGCGTTGGGGTGCCGCACCAGCAGCTTGCCGATGTCCAGCCTACTCTCGACATAGTCCTGCGCCGGGGAAGGAAAACCGCAGGCCACGCGATCGGCAAACAGCGGTAACGTCAGGGGTTCACCTGGTGAAAAAGCATACAACCTTGAATTGCTCAGCATAATCATAACCAAACTGTATATTTATACAGTCAAGCATAAACAAAACGCGAACGCGTGCAACCCCCAATCCCCCTGCGGATCGCGCTTTGCCGCGTAATATAATAATTTTCTGAGTGATTTTTCCTGCAGCTTTTGGCGTTCTTCGCGTGTGTTTACACACATGATACCCACCAAAACTGTGGATAATGCGGCACTCAGACCGTTGGCGTATCGATGGGCAGGATGAGTGAGGGATTGTCATTGCGAACGGCGCCGACGGCGGGCGATACCGGCTGCCAGACGAAATCCTCTGCCTGCAGGCTGTACACGTCAGCCTGCATTTGACCAGAGGGCGGGACTAAGCGGGTGTCGAGCCAGTCGCGCGCGGCCGTCGGTCTCTGCTGCGTACAGCGCCGCAAATAACAGCGGCAGGCCTTGCCTCACGGGAGGAACGGCGGACGGCTTTACAAAATGACGCCAATAAAATTGCGACTGGCAATGGCATCAATGGGACGGCCAGAGACGAAAGTCAGTACGTTATGCCAGGAGCTTGGGATAACCCGACAAACGCTGTACCGCCACATTTCCCCTGATGGTCCACTGCGAGCTGACGGTATAAAGCTGCTCAACCGGGGATAATTTTAGCGGACGGAAAAATCTGGGGTTCCGGCGTAGAACCCCGAATAAGGAATAATCCTTAATTCATTTCAGGATTATTAATTCCATCTAAAACCTCTCGGCAATATTCTTTTTTATAGGCTTCATCATTACTTAATGACTTAACCAAAAAATCAGCATTTTTCCAACCATTATCCCAATGCGTATCGAATCCTGACTGTTCATACTTTAATGTTCTAGTTAATGAGTCTTTTATTTGGTTTTTATATTTATCAATTTTCTCATTGGTTGCCCCACAAACATCATGTGCAACACGAGCATTTGAGCCAGAAAAACCTATTGCTGAAATTGCCATCGCTTCATTTGATTTGTCGAAATCATTCGCATATGCCACAGCATTAGATAAAGCGAATATGACAAGAGCAGGTATGGTTTTTTTGTATGAAATCATCTTTCACCTCTACTCATTGATTGTTCATGGGGTCAGTTTGGATATCGAAAATTATTGTACATTAAGGCTGCTTTTTAATCAGTCTCAACTTCTTTATAGAAGGCCTGAATGCGACAAACTTGGGAAGTACTGTAGCCTGTCGCGTCTGCTGTTTCTCGGATGCTCAGTTTCTTAATCTGTCGGTAGTGCCTGATCCATCCTGCACGCTCCATCTCGCCGCTGGCGCGCACGAAGTAGGTGGCGTTGGGGTGCCGCACCAGCAGCTTGCCGATATCCAGCCTGCTCTCGACATAGTCCTGCGCCGGGGAAGGAAAGCCGCAGGCCACGCGATCGGCAAAC